>JAOAPH010000202.1 GCA_025462835.1 Candidatus Angelobacter sp.
ACGTCAGTGCCGGGCTACTCGATTTACGAACTGCCAGTCCCGTAGGGACGACTGAAAGCCCCTATCTTCCCGCATCCAGGTGATCGAAATTCATCATCGCGTTAAACATCAGCGGAAAACTCCCCATGGTTTCGTCGCGCCACATCGGATTGATCGCAAACAACACGATGTGCCCTTTGCCCATTGAGACATCCACCACCGCAGGCTTCTCGGCCACCTCACCGGCGCTGACGATCATCCCGGAGAGCAACAGATCTTTTTCCGGCGCGAACCGCAAAATCACTCGCGGATATTTCTCTTTTGCCGGAAGCGCAAACTTTGCCAGCTCCTGCAAATCTTCTTGCACGTAAAACTCCTGCTCCGCCGGCGTGCGCTTCACCGGTTTTTCCGGCTCCGTGTACTGCCGTCCCTGAATCACGTCGGGATCGCTCGCCGTTCCGCGACCGCTGGCTCGGCCCTCTCCCGGGCCTCCCCCAAATGCTGCGCCTTGCGCCTCGCCCAATCCCGTGCTCACGCGCAGGATCGGTCCGGCATTGAAATAGACATAAAGCTTGTCGTCGTAGCCGTAAGCGATGGGACTCTTCTTGTCTTCCACATTAGTCAGGACAACACTGCCCGGCGCCTGCAGCGTGCGCGGTTCGACGACGCTGACCATCTCCGTCATTCCCGCTTGCACGGGAATCCGCGCGCTCGACGCCGTGGCAATAAGCAGTCCACCGTCAGCGACAAACTTTTGGATGTTGGCGAGACCGCTGTAGCCGAGCCCGCCGCGGATGTCGTCTGATTCGTTCACGCCCGGCGCCACCAGGTTCGGAGTCTCCGGCGTGTTCTTCCATGCGATCGGCACGCCACCTTCGCGCTTCGCGATGCCATTGATCAGCCCCGACAGATCGCGACCATACGGCGGCATGATGATCACGTCGAACTTCTCGCGCAGCTCGCCCGGCTTCATCTCCCGGACAACCGTGTCCGGAACGTATGTGTATGGCACGCCAAGTTTGTCCATGGCAATGCGGTACCAGCCATCATTCTGCGTTCCTTGCCATGTGTGCATCATCGCAATCCGCGGCGAAGCCAGCGCGTGAGTTTTCACTTTCAAATCGCCGGTCGATTGGCCAATGAGGCCCAGCGCGCGCACTTGGTCGGCAACAGCGGATGGGCTGTCACGTAGGATCCACGTTCCCGCCGCGAACTTTTTGCCATTAGCTTCAAATCCTTCTTCAGCGACTTCAAACTTCGCTGTGGGCGCGCGGAAGCGAAGCGTAGCCAAGGTGTTCTCCGCAGTGTTGGAGATCAGCAGCGTGTTTCCTGATCCCGCGATCGCTGTTTCTGGTTTCAGTTCCCCGGAAGTCCTCTCCATCTTCGCATCGAGGATCTTTGTATCCATCACGCGCGCGGTCTTTACGTTGCGCAGCGCGCCCAGCGTCCACCCGGTGTCGTCATAGCTGCGCGGATCGCGCGTGCTGTAGTACTGCGTGTCGAGCATCATGTCAGCCATACGGGAGTACGGCTGGTCCATGCGCACAACGTAGCTGCCCGCGGGATAAACAATCTCCTTCGGTGCAGGCGGCTCGCGACGGGCGCGGGTTTCGCTTGCGTCGGGTTTTGCTTCTGATTTGTCGGACGCTTCCGCAGATTTCGCAACAGCCGGCGCCGGCATGCGAATCTCCGCCGTGGTCTTGTGGACCTCGATTCCTTGCGCCTTCAGCAGATTCAACAAACGCGCCTGTTCAGCGGGACGCGGATCGTCGCCAGAAAAGACGTATGCCGCCGGACCTTCAGTGCGTGCCTTCGCCACTGAGCGTTGCGACTTCGCGTAAAAGTTGGCGAGGAATTCGTGTCCGTTGTTGGCCACGTTGTTCATGCCGAAGAGCAGCGCGCTCTGCGCCATATTGATGTTGTTGCGGATCGACCACTTCACTTTCGCCAGTGGCGGATTAGGACGGAACCAGTCGCGACTGGTGGAGCTTGGCGGGAGAGTGCGGACCTTGGTATCAGCGCCACCGTTGCCGAACGTCTCATAGAAACGTCCGATGGAGTTGTGCCCATTCGCCAGATAGAACATGTAGTTGGGCGCCCATCCGTCATAGAACCCGTGCGTCCACACGCCGATAGTACCGCGCTTCGTCATCTCATTTATTTCGTGGTAGGCCATTGACTGCCACTCGCTGATCACGATCGGATCCAGCCACGCGTTGTACGGCCCTGTGCCGGTGGAGATATATAGATACGGAACCGATTCATGCAGGTCATGAAAAACCTGCGGATGGAAAGTCAAAAACGTGGACATCATGTTGCGCGAGAGCGCCAGCGAAAGCTGCATGCCGTCGCGATTGTTATCGTGCGCAACGTAGTGTCCCCACCAGACCAGCGGTTTCTGCGGCTCGTCGGGATGATCGTGATGGTGCGTATAGACGTCCACCATGCGATCGCGCCCATCAGTCTCCGTAACCGGAGTAATCAGTACGATCGAATCTTTGCGGATCTTCTGGATGAAAGGCGAATCTTCCACCGCCAGCCGATACGCCAACTCCATCAACAATTCAGGAGATGCGGTTTCCGGAGAATGTATCGACCCCGACGCCCAATACATCGGCTTGCCTTCGGCAATCAATTTCTGCGCTTCCGCATCGGAGACGCCGCGCGGATCGGCCAGTCGCGCATTGATCTCCTTGTAGCGGTCGAGTTTGGCCAGGTTGGCTTCATCGGAGACAGCCACCAGCAACATCTCGCGACCCTCTTCACTCTTGCCGATATCGAAGACCTTCACCCGCGGACTCTTTTGCGCAAGCAGCCGCATATACGCATTGATATCGGCGACATGCGTCAGCACGCCGGGCGCGCCAACGATGTGCTTCAGAAACGTTTCCGGCGAAGGTACGCATGAACTCTGCGGAAGATGGTCAACCAGTTCGGTGGAAAAGAATTTTTCGGTCGTGAACTCGGCGATCTTCTTGTCGTATTCAGGGTTGGGTTTAACAACGCAGTTCTTCTGCGCCGAGGCAGCGAGGGTGGCGAACAAGAATAGGGCGAGTAGACGCGAATGCATGGGTCCTCCGTGGAGTGGCGGGAATTATAAACTGTGCGCGGCAGAGAGCACAGGCGAAACCCGCAACGAAAACGAGCGCGTGAAGACGCAAAGCGTAATAAACTGCATCAGTACGGGCTGATTGGAATCTTTACAACTAAAAATGAGTACACCGCAAACAGCACCACACAGCAGTTCCGGCATCGGGTCAACGGAAGCCACCCGCTCGGGCGCGCGCGCGAACGATCCAGCGGGCAAGCCCGCCGCCCCCGACCTTACAAAGAAAAAGCCCTCCGTAAAGCTCAGCGTCCTGTGGCCGGAGATTTGGAAGATGGTGCGGCCCCGCCGCTGGCTGATATTGCTGGGTCTGGTATTGATGGCCATCAACCGCGTCGCCGGATTGGTATTGCCGTGGTCAACCAAATCGCTGATCGATGACGTGATCAATAAGCATCAACAACAGAAACTACTGCCGCTCATCACCGGCGTGATCCTGGCCACCATCATTCAGGGCGTTACCTCGTTCAGTCTCACGCAATTGCTCTCGAAAGCGGCGCAAAGGCTCATCGCCGAATTGCGCGCTAAAGTGCAGGAACACATCGGACGCCTGCCCGTCGCCTTCTACGACTCCAACAAGACCGGCACCCTGGTCTCGCGCATCATGACGGACGTCGAAGGCGTGCGCAACCTGATCGGCACCGGCCTGGTTGAATTCATTGGCGGATTGCTCACCGCCGCCATCGCGCTGGTAGTGCTGTTCAAGATCAGTCCGCAGATGACGGGTTTGGCGTTTGCGTTTGTTGTCGGATTTGCATTAGCGGCAAACAAAGCTTTCGGAACCATCCGCCCGATCTTCCGCGAGCGTGGAAAATTAAATGCCGATGTCACCGGAAGACTTACCGAATCGCTGGGCGGTGTGCGTGTCGTTAAGGGATATCACGCGGAATCGCGCGAAGCAGAAGTCTTTTCCACCGGCGTGCAGCGCCTGCTCGATAACGTGCTGAAGACACTCACCGCCACCTCGGTGATGGGACTCTCCTCCACGGTGCTCTTGGGAGTTGTCGGCACAGCCATCATGTGGGTGGG
>JAOAPH010000203.1 GCA_025462835.1 Candidatus Angelobacter sp.
ATGTTCGTGAACTTGAACATGGTCTCCGAGAGGCTCTCAAGAACGGTGAGGAGAGGGCGTCGTTTGTTCTCAGCCAGGAGGGCGAGTCCGGCGGCGAAGATGATGCTGAATACGACCACTTGAAGCACTTCGCCTTCGGCCACCGATTTCGCGATGTTCTCCGGGAAGATGTGCAGAATCACATCGGCAGGCGATTGCTTGACCGTTTTGACTTCGTCGGCCTGCATGTTCTGCGGCGGTTGCAGTCCAACGCCAGCTTTTGAAAAATTGATCGCGCCCAGTCCGATAAAGAGCGCGAGAGTAGTGACGACTTCGAAGTAGATGAGGGCCTTTATGCCCATGCGTCCGACTTGTTTCAGGTCAGAGTGTCCGGCGATGCCGACGACGAGCGTGGAAAAAATCAGCGGAGCGATGATGGTCTTGATGAGCCGCAGAAAAATCTGGCTGAGAATCTTGGCGCTGAGTGGCTCCGGAACGCCCTTCGCTAGGGGGACGCCGGGGTCGTGTCCGATGGCCCAGCGGGGGAAGTCGTGTCCGAATTCTGCGCCAATGAGCATGGAAACGATGATCCATGTGGTGAGCGAGCGTTTCTTGAATGCGTAGGCGCTGGCAACAGCCAGGGCAATCCATCGGACGCTCATCAGCGTGCCGGCGGAGAGCGAAACTATCCCATAATCGGCGGCGACGGTGATGAAGGCAGCGAGAGTCACCGCAGCGATCGCAGTGAGTAGCAGATTTCGACTGCCGACGTTAGAGTTGGGCAAACCTGTCATTAGATTCTAATTTTCGAACTCATCAAGAAGGTCTTTGCCGCGAATAAAGAAAGCTGTCGTAGCAGAGATCACAATCGATTCCGCAATAGCCATAATTGTTATCAAGCGCATCCGATTCTTATCAAAAAAACTTAAATCAAATCCGTCTCTCGATAGCAGCCAAGTCGCGATCAGATGCACGCCGAAGAACAATCCGACAATTTTCCAAAAGTGCGAGTTCCGCCGCTCTTTCTTGAATCCTGTCACCGTTATCCAAAAAACCAATAGCGTGAATTCGCAAGCACCCAATACTTGTTTTGGGAGCCATTGACCTAGGAACTCATGCGCAACAAAAATAAGTAACCCCATTCCAAGAGCCGAAGGCAGCCATGAGTACCAGGAGGAGTAGCTTTCTTCTTTTCGTGGGCGTCTCTTACGTTTATTCATCAGCGCAACAGGTCTTCGAGCTCTACGGATGCATCGGTCTTCTCGTCACGGTATTTCACAATGATGGGAGTGTAAACGGAAAGTCCCCATTCTGAAGCTTTTCCTTTATTGATGGCGCGGGAGCCCGGAACAACGACCGCACCTTCAGGGACGGTAAGCGGCGTGTCCGCAGTGGCGCGATAGATCTCGCCGCGGACGATGTCATATAGCGGAGTGGAGCGGGTGAGGATCACGCCCGATCCTAGTACGGCGCGGGTGCGCACCAGCGCTCCTTCGTAAATCCCGCAATTGCCGCCGACAAGAACGTCGTCCTCGATGATGACGGGAGAGGCATTGACCGGCTCGAGCACGCCTCCGATCTGCGACGCGGCGCTGAGGTGTACACGCTTGCCAATCTGCGCGCAGGAGCCGACTAGAGCGTGGGAGTCGATCATGGTGCCTTCGTCCACGTAAGCGCCGACGTTGATATACATGGGAGGCATACAGACGACGGATGGCGCGACGTATGCTCCCATGCGCACCGACGAGCCACCGGGGACGACGCGGACGCGGTCGGCGAGATGGAAGCTGCGGGCGGGGAAGGTGTCCTTGTCAACGAAGGAGAGGACTTTGGGGTCGCCCATTTCGACGAGGTTGCCCAGGCGGAATCCCAGAAGGATGCCTTGTTTCACCCAGGCGTTCGTGTGCCAGGTGCCGTCGGAGCGCTTCTCCGCTGCGCGGATTTGACCCGCGGTGAGTGCATCACGGAATTGGGCGAAAACGCGCCGGGCTTCGGCGGTGTCTTTTATGGCGCTATCGGCGAAGAGCCGCTGGATGTCTTCTTGTAATGGGTGCATGTGAGTGAATTGCGAAAGTATATATGGCGAGCTGTGCAGGACAAAGAAAGGTCTTGGGCAGCCGGGTCTAAGGTTCATTGAGCCTATCGCAAATCGCTCTATGTGCATCTTACGTTTTGTCGTTCGCGAGTCTCTGTAGCTGGGTATCCCTTGGGCCGAACCTTACTGGAATCAGAAAAAGTGCTGGTGATCGTCGCGCACCCGGACGATGAAGCCGTGGGCTGCGGGATATTGCTGCAGCGCATGAAATCGCCCTCGGTCGCTTTCATGACCAATGGCGCCCCGAGCAACCGATATTTTTGGGATGCGTACCAGTCCCGGCAGAATTATGCGACGGTGCGCCGTCGCGAGAGCCAGAGCGCGCTGGCACAACTTGGCTATTTGACCGTTGGGCGCTTCGATGCGCCGGACCAGGAGTTGTTTCGCAATCTCGCGGAAGCGCGCGAATGGCTGGCGCTGATGGTGGAGCATGATCGTCCGCAGGCGATCCTGACTCATGCCTATGAGGGCGGACATCCCGACCATGATGCGTGCAGCTTTTTGGGAGCAGTGATCGGACGGACGTTCGATATTCCCGTGTGGGAGATGCCGCTTTATAGATTGATCGATGACCGGCTAGTGCGGCAGCGATTCGTCAATGATGACAATGTGACTATCGTTGCGACGCAGGATGAACGGAATCGCAAACAGAAGATGATTTCCTCGTATCGGTCGCAATTCGAATTCCTTAGGGAATTCCAGACGGTGGCGGAAGATTATCGGCCGCAGCCGGAGCACGATTTTCTGCAACCCCCGCATGAGGGCATCCTGAATTATGAGAGTTGGGGATGGGGAATCTCCGGGCGAGACCTGTGCCTGGAGTTTGGAGAGGCACTGAAATCGATTGCCGGCGAGAGAGTAGGGAAGACTGCATGAGAGTCGTGGGTGAGGGAAATGGCCGACGCGTTCTGTTCGTAGCGTATCCATTGCTGCCCGTTTCCGAGGACAGTTCGGGCGGGGCAGAGCAGGTGTTGTGGACACTGGGGCGCGAGCTGAAGACGCGAGGTTCGCGCATCACGGTGGCTGCCTGTTCGGGGTCGGAAGTGGCGGGGTCGCTGTACGCCACGGGCGTGCCGGCCAGCGGCAGCCTTGGTTCGGCGAGAATGCATGAAACGCGGCTCGCGGCGCAATGCATGGAATTGGTCAGTGTGCGCGAATCGATCGGCGCTGGATTCAGTCTGGTCCACGATCACAGTGGCAGCTTTTTTGCGGATGCGCACGTGCATCGATTGCAGGCGCCGGTCTTGGCAACGCTGCACCTACCGAGAAGTTTTTATCCGGCGGGATTTTTCAACAGGCTCGCGCCCAATGTTCATTTCAATTGCGTCTCCAAATCGCAGTTGAAAAGCTTTCTCGATGTTCCGCGGATGATGGGCCACGTCAACAATGGAATCGCGCTGGAACGCTTTCCCGTGCAGACGCGCAAACAGGACTATCTCTTATGGCTAGGCCGGATCTGCGAAGAAAAAGGAACGCACACGGCGCTAGACGTCGCAGAGAAGACGGGATTGCCGATCGTGATCGCAGGGGCGGTATATCCGTTGGCTTATCACCAATCGTATTTCGAATACGAGATTGCGCCGCGATTACAGCGCTTGGGAAGCCAGGCGCAATTCGTCAAATCGCCATCTTTCGCGACCAAGCTGGAGCTGCTGAGGAACGCAAAAGCGGTTGTGATCACCAGCACCGCCGAAGAGACCAGTTCACTCGTGGCGATGGAAGCCGCAGCCTGTGGGACGCCGGTCATCGCATTCCGTCGGGGCGCGCTGTCTGAGGTCGTCGAGAGCGGTGTGAGCGGGATGCTGGTGCGGACCGAAGAGCAGATGTGCGCGGCTCTTGAAGCCATTCATCGTATTCAGCCCAGCGCATGCCGGGATCGTGCGGAGAAGAATTTTTCGGCGGAGCGGATGGCTAGCGATTATGAGCGGATGTATGGGAAGGTGCTGGCAAGATCTCAAGGAACTGCGCCGCCCGCTCAGTTTGAGCGAATTGCTGCGTGACCTCAGGGGCTGAAGCCCTTATTTCTTGCAAGCCTTAACGCAGGGCTAAAGCCCTGCACCACCCGGAACACCTGCGCCACCCATGGGTAGAGAGGTGTCGCTCCTACGGAGCTCAGGGTCAGGATTTCCCATGAGCTATAAACATTTGGCTCCTGACGGAGCCATCGGAGGCCAGACCCAAACATGTCTTGACCCCGCGGCCTGATCGACGAAATAAATTAAGCAATCAGTCCCAATTCCGCCGCGATCTTCTCCAGTTTCGCGCGAGTGTCCGGGCGCATGCGGACCATGGGCAGGCGATAGTTCTCTTCGATCTTTCCCATCATGGTCAGCACGGCTTTCACGGGCATGGGATTCGATTCGATGAAGTTGGCCTGCATCAATGGCAGGAATCGGGAATGAATCCTGCGGGCCTTCTCCCAATCGTTGGCGAGAGCGGCGCGTGTGAGTTCCGCCATCTCGACCGGGATCTCATTTGACGCGACCGAGATGATGCCAACGCCGCCGAGCGAGATCACGGGAAGAGTAATGGCGTCGTCCCCGGAAAAGACGAGAAACCCTTTCGGAACTACATTGCAGACTTCAGCGATCTGAGAGATGTTCCCGCTGGCTTCTTTCACGCCGGCGATCATCGGATGCTGCGCGAGGCGCCCCAGAGTTGCCGGCTCAATATTCACGGCAGTACGGCCGGGAACGTTGTAGAGGATGATGGGCTTGTCCACGGCGTCGGCGATGGCTTCGAAGTGCTGATACTGGCCTTCCTGCGTGGGTTTGTTGTAATAAGGCGAGGCGCTGAGGATGTAGTCGACGCCGCCCCGGTCGGCAATCGTCTTTGCCTTCTGGACAGCTTCACGGGTGGAATTGGAAGTTGCTCCGGCGACGATGGGAACGCGTCCGGCAGCGGTCTCAATGACGATGTCTATGACGCGAAGCCACTCATCGTGGGTCAACGTCGGCGTTTCACCAGTGGTGCCGCAAGGAACGAGGAAGTCGATCAGCGATTCAATCTGCCAGTTGACGAGTTCGCGCAAACATTTTTCGTCGATGGAGCCGTCAGAGAGAAATGGTGTGATCAGGGCGGTGCCGCATCCGCGAAGTTGCATTTTTTACCTCAGTGCAAAACCAAAATTATTTTTTGCCAGATCCCTCGCGAAGCTCGGGATTTCGGCAGCGGGCTCAGACGCCCGCTATGCGCCTCAACCTCAGGGGCTAAAGCCCCTCTCATATTCAAGTCTTAATGCAGGCCTGAAGGCCTGCGCCACCCAATACCGTGTCGCTTGAAGAGAGTTACGAATTCATAATGCAAGCCCGAAGCCCGCGCCACCCAAGCATCGGTCGCCTAAAAAGTGTCGCCCAAAAATTATGCCAAGTGCTTGAATATGTCCTTGAACTCATAGATGCCTTGTTTGCCGTGCAGCCATTCGGCCGCGCGGACTGCTCCGCCGGCGAATCCGCGGCGTGATTTTGCATCGTGCACTAGCATCATGGTGTCGTATTCGGAGTCGAGAAGCATCACATGCGTTCCAATGGTATCGCCTTCGCGCACAGATGTGATCTCCGGTTCGGTGCCGCCGGTTTCAGCAATGATCTTCTGCAGGGTGGCCGCGGTGCCAGAGGGTGAGTCCTTCTTTTCTGCGTGGTGGCGTTCGACAAGCTTGGCGGTATATCCGAAGGGCAACGCGGTTGCTGCAGCGCGGGCAATCTCGAAAAAGACATTCACGCCGACGGAAAAATTCGTGCCATAGACAAAGCCGGAGCCGCTTTGGTCGATGAGTTTTTGCACGTAGTGCAGCTCGGAGTACCAGCCGGTGGTGCCCACAACCATGTTGATCTTTGCGCGGGCGCAGGCGGAGATGTTCTCCAGTACTGCGGTGGGCGTAGTGAAATCGATTGCGACTTCGATACCCAGGCTGTGGAGGTTTTCAGGGCTGAGCGCAGCGGCAGCGATGTTCTCTTGCGAGCTGATCGCAATAACCTCGTGTCCACGCTCCTTAGCGATCTCCGCGACGATGGATCCGGTCTTGCCTTTACCAAGGACGAGCAATCTCATTTTCCGAGCACCTCGCCGAAGATATCCGGATCAGTTTCAGAGAAGAAGGCTTTATGCAAGCTGTGTATCGCCTCGGGGACGTCGTCCTCTTCGATCACGAAACTGATGTTGATCTCCGATGCGCCCTGCGAAATCATGCGCACGTTCATGTTGGGAATCGCCCCGAAGACTTTGGCGGCGATGCCGCGTGTGCCACGAATGTTCTCGCCGACAAGGCACACAATGGCTTTGCGTCCTTCGTATTTTACGTCCGCAAGCTTCTGTAAATCGGCGGCGATGGCGGGAATGGCTTCGTTCGAATCCACCGTCAGCGAGACGCTGACTTCAGACGTTGAGACCATGTCCACCGGACACTTGTGTCGATCGAAGACCTCAAAAATAGATTTCAGAAATCCGTGCGCCATCAACATGCGGGTGGCGACGACATCGACGATGGTGATCCGCTTCTTTGCCGCAATGGCCTTGAAGATGTTCTTGCTGCTGGGTGCACGCGCGGAGATGCGTGTGCCCTCGCTCTTCGGATTGCGGGAATTCAAAACGTAAACGGGAATATTTTTCTGGATTGCGGGGAGCAGCGTCGCCGGATGCAAGACCTTCGCTCCGAAGTATGCAAGCTCGGCGGCTTCTTCAAAACTTATGGACTTAATGCGTCGAGCTTCTTTGCAGATGCCGGGATCGGTAGTCATCATGCCGTCGACGTCGGTCCAAATCTCGATGCGCTCGGCGTCGAGTCCGGCGCCGACGATGGCGGCGGTGAAGTCTGAGCCGCCGCGTCCGATGGTGGTGGTCACTCCTTCGCGGGTCGCGCCGATGTAGCCGCCCATCACCGGAATGCGAGCGTGGTCGAGCAGTGGCCGGACCGTCTTGTGAAGCAGGGGATTGATCTCATCGAAGAGCGGCAGCGCCTTGGAATAAGTGTTGTCAGTAATGATGCATTCGCGCGAATCGACGTGAGTGGCGTTGAGTCCGCGTGCGGAGAAAGCGGCTGTGACCATTTTGCTGGAGATGCGCTCACCGAAAGACATCACATTGTCCATCGTCCGCGGGGTGAGTTCGCCGACGGCGGCGATGCCGCGCAGCAATTCGTCAAGCGAATCGAAATCGGATTCAAGCTCGGAATGGAATTCCGAGAAGACGCCAGTGCTGAGTAGTTCTCCCGCGGCGGCATAGTGACGCTCGCGCAACGAGCGGGCTAGATCGATCGCGTTTTCGCGGTTGCCGTTTCCCGCAGCCTTTCCGATGGTGAGAAGCTGGTCGGTGACCTTGGCCATGGCGCTCACGACCACGACGGGCTGCGCTTCTATCCGCTCGCGCACGATCTTGACCACGCGATCGATGGCTTTGGAATCTTCGACGGAAGTGCCACCGAATTTCATGACGATCATCGGGGCACCTGCGAGACGGCGTGCGTGGCTGGGAGAAATGAAGGCGTCGGCATCAGTCGAGGTAGCCCTTCACCTTCAGGAGTTCGGCATTGAGGATGGCAGCTCCAGCCGCGCCGCGGATGGTGTTGTGCGAGAGTACGGTGAATTTCCAATCGAGCAGATTGCACGGGCGCAGGCGTCCAACGCTGGTGGTCATACCGGCGCCGCGATGAATGTCGAGCCGAGGCTGTGGGCGATCCGGAGCAGGATCATAAAAGACCGGCTGCTTGGGGGCGCTAGGGAGATTCAGATCGGAAATCTTGCTGCGGAAATTTGTGAATGCAGAAATGATCTGGTCTTTCGTAGCTGGCTTCCGCAACTTCACTGAAACCGATTCGGTGTGTCCGTCTTCCACAGCCACACGATTGCACTGCGCGCTGATGGCGAAGTCAGCGTCTTGAACATGCGCGTTGACCAGCGAGCCGAGCAGCTTCTTGGATTCGGCTTCCATCTTCTCTTCTTCCTTGGCGATGTAAGGAACGACGTTGCCGAGGATGTCCCATGAGGCCACGCCCGGGTATCCCGCGCCGCTGATGGCCTGCATGGTGACAACAAAAACTTTCTCCACGCCGAACTCCTGGACCAACGGAGCGAGGGCCATCACCAGTCCGATAGCCGAGCAGTTGGGATTAGTGACGATGAAGCCCCGCGACTGCTTGCGCCACGATTGATTCTCGAGCAAAGACAAGTGGTCGGAGTTGACTTCCGGAATCACGAGCGGCACTTCAGGATGCATCCGGAATGCGCTGGAGTTGGTGATGACGGCGTGCCCAGCCGCGGCGAAGCGCGGTTCCATCTCTTGCGCAATGCCGGCGTCGAGTGCGGCGAAGATGAGTTTGGGTGCGCCCGCGGGATTGGCTTCGGCAACTTTCATCTTGCCGACCCGGTCGGGAATCGAGGTATTCATCTTCCACTTTGCGGCTTCGGCGTATGTGAGTCCAGCGGACCGTTCAGACGCGGCCAGCCACGCGACCTCAAACCAGGGATGGTCTTCCAACAGTTGGATGAAGCGCTGTCCGACAGCGCCGGTGGCGCCCAGAATGCCTACGGGAATCTTGGTCATAGATGTGTCAGGAAAAAGAATTATGAAAGAAGAATTTTACACTAGCGATTTGCGCAGAATGAAGATGATTGGTTCGCAGCGGCTAAGCAGTTTTGTTGACGAGGTATTCGTCGATCAATACGGCGCAGAGAGCGGCGGTTGGAACGGCGACCAGCGCGCCCAGAACTCCCGCCAGTGCTCCGCCCAGGAGCAGGGCAATGATGACTGAGAGCGCAGGCAGATCGACGGTGCTTCTCATGATGCGGGGAGTAAGAAAAGCAGTTTCAATCTGCTGATAGACAGCGAAGAAGGCGAGCACGCCGACAAACTTCGCCGGTGAATCAAAGAGCGCGACCACACCAGCTAGAGTGACGGCAGCGATGGGGCCGACGATAGGGATGATGTTTGCCAGTCCCGCGAATACAGCGAGAGCATAAAAATATTTCAGGTGCAGTAGCCCAAACACGAGGGCGCAGGATGTCCCCAGGATCATCATGAGGGCGGCCTGACCGACAAGCCAGTGTCGCATCCGGTTTTCCGCGCGAATGAGGGTCTTTTCCAGGCGGGGCTGCTGGTGCTTCGGGAAGAGCGATACGCCCCAGCGAAAGGCCCGTTCACCGTCGAGAATGAAATAAGCCGTGAGGATGAACCAGCTGAAAAATCCGAAGACGCCGCCAGCAATGTTCCTGAAGAATCCGAAAGCGCCGCCGAGAACGCTAGAAGCGTAGTCCTTTAGCTGGTTGGGATTAAAGTTGTCAAAGAAGGGCACGGAGCGGATTCGCTCGGTCAATGCTGCGAGCCGCACAGGCCAGTTTTGCGCCATCTCCTGGGCATCGCTGAAGATCGGCGGCAAGGCAAAGAGCAGCGTGAAGACGATCACTGCAAGCATGGTCACAATAATGATCAGGACAGCTGCGCCGCGTCCCGGGCGCCACTTCCCGATCTGAAGCCTGCGGACGAATCCGATCGCGGGTGCGAGCACCACGGCAAACAAAGCGCTCACATAAACAAGGAGCAGGACGTCCATGACTCGATAGGCAACATATATGCCGATCAAGACGGCAAAGGTAAACAGGATGTCCGACCGATGGGTTTGCTGTCGCCTGCGCTCTCGTGAATCAGCGGCTGTCGGTTGCGTCCCTTCGGGTTTTGACGGATTGGAGCCTGCTGTCAATCGCGCAGTACCTCGGTGTTGTCGGCGAGGATCAGCACCCTTACGAGTTTGTTCTGGTCGTTGAACCAGAGGAGCCAGTCGCCGGTCTCACTCTGCAACTTGAAGGAACGGAATTCGCCTTCAATGCCGTTGAGCTTCATCTTGTCCATGGACAGGAATTGCATCTGGATCACCATCGATTCCTGCTGATGAGGGACGAACACCGGCATGCGTAGTGGCGCCCACTTGCAATCATTCGTGCCTTGCGCATTGGGATGGCAATTCATGGCCATGTACTTCCAACCCAGTACTTCCATATGAGAAAAGAAATTGTCGTCGAGTATCGTCGTTGAGGGTGCAAGCGGATGCACCGAGTCTTTTACGGGATCAGTTGCCGATTGCGTGATGTGGGCGACGAGAAACTGATCGTCCTGAGGTTCCACTACGATCTGCGATTTGCCCGGTTGCGTTTCCTTCCATGTGTATCGTTTCAGAGCGCCGGTCGGCAACATCAACATTTCTGAGGTCTGCACGGCCTGGACCGAGGCGTCGCTGAATTTCAACTCGGAAGTTATGGTGCTGAGATCAGAGCGCTGCTCCACGCGAAAGGATTCCGTGGCCACGCGCCTGCCGTTCACACTGATCCCGAAAGTCCCGGAATCCACGCTGGTGGAGGGTTTTGCATTCTTGTCGGCGGACTTGCCGGACGCGGCATAAGAGCCAGTGGTGACACACGCAGCCAGGATGAGCAAGCTTAAGATCGCACGCTGTTTCACTCGACCTCCTTCAAACTGTGCGGGCCTACCCGCTAGCCTCTTTCCGGCAGCGAAGCTGCCAGCGCGGAATAAATCTCCTCGGCGATAGCTTCTACGCTCTTGCCGGCGGTGGTCACCGCCAATTGCGCCCGTTCGTAGCTAAGAAGGCGCTCGTCGCAAAGCTGCTTGAAGGAGGCCTCATCTTTTAACAACGGACGCAGGCGCGTGTCGCCGCCCACAGTTTGTTTCGTGAGACAACGTTGCCACAGTTCTTGCGCAGATGCACTCAAAAAAACAGTGATGATGTTGTCACGTTGGAGAACCGCCTGGTTCTCAGGCTGAACAAAGGCGCCGCCGCCAAGCGCCAGAACCATAGAAGCCCCGGAGAGCGCCGACGCGGTCATCAGTTCCTTCAGTGTGTTGGATTCAGCGTTGCGGAAGCCAGACTCGCCGACGCGCGCGAAGATCTCAGCCACGGTCCGGCCCTCGCGGCTTTCGATCAAATCGTCGAGGTCAATGAAACGCCATCCCAAACGTTGGGCCAAGGCGCGGCCAGCGCTGGTCTTGCCAGCGCCCATGAAACCTACAAGGCATACGACCATAACGTCTCAGTGTACAAAAAAATCTTTGAACTGACTTCTGCAACTGGAACCCAGGGCGTGGACTATTGTTTCTTTACGCGGATCTTGCCGCTAAAAGAACGCAGTTCCACAGAGGAGGCGCCGGAGTTGGAGGTGCCGGCAAAAGCGCGTCCTTCAGAGATCTGGAAAGCGGGGTGAGGACTCTTCTGGAAAGGAAAATCGGTTTCCACGGCGCCCTTCACTGACCTCGCGGAGAGGTCCACCGAAGCGTTGGATGGGAGCCGCACATCGATATCTCCACTGTGGCTCATCAGCAGATAAGCGCCGCCACCGTCGAAGTCGCCGTCGAAGACAATGTTCCCGCTGGTGGTCTTCACGGAAATTTTAGGGCCGGAGACCGACGTCAACTGAACATTCCCGCCGGTGGAAGTGACGAGCACGCGGCTCTGTTTTGCATTGCTGATGTTTACTTTGCCATTCACCGACTGGATCTGTACTACGCTGATGGTCGCCCCCGTGATGTCCACATTGGCGTCATCGGCTTCGACATTCACGTTGCCTTGCATGTTTTCGACGCGGATCTGGCCGGTGCCGGAATCGACGCTGACATTAGCGTCCTGCGGGAGCGAGACTTCGTAATCGACGCGAGTCTGGTCCGCGGTCGTCTTTTGCAGGACGTGCGTGCGGGTGGTAATACGATTTCCATTCTGGTTGGAATCGACCTCCACCTTGGGAGACTGCAAGATGGTGGCAATCGATACCTGGCGGGAGGTGGATGGCCGAACGATCACCGTCCCATTCTCATTCACAATAGAAACAGTGGCGCCGGGGCCAACGGTGTAGCGAAATTCTTTTCGAGTTTCGGCAGCCAGGGAAATACAGACCGAGAGCACGGTGGCGGCGGTCAGAAGCATTGCGCAAACTGTGGCCCGATGGCGGCCCGACGTTTGTCTCTTCCAATGCTCAAACATTGTGGCCTCCTTCACCCTGATTGCGATCTTGCTCATTCTAAGGACCGAGTGGTAGCCATTTCGTAAAGCATCGCTTTCTGGGCGTAGGCTTCACGCAGATGCTGGCGGGCTTCGGCGTCATTGGGGTCCAGTCGCACCGAATCCTTCGCCTCAGAAATGTAGTTGTTCACGTTGTGGAGATTATGTTCGTAGACGGACTTCAAGGACGGCGACCGATGCTCAACTTCAGAGAGCAATTGGGTGTCATCGTCACTGGACTTTTCAGACACTGCCGTATCGGGCGCTTGTGGAACGAACGAATTCTGCGTATTTGCGCTGGCCAACTCTTCGGATTGTGACTGGGATTGCGGTTCGCTCTGATGTCGGGAATAGTTCAGCAATGCGAAACCGATCAACAGGCTAGCTGCGAGGCCGGCCGCCCATCCTAGAGTTGGCCACTCTTTTTTTTTGGGAGATTTCCTCTCCAAACGGGGTTTCCGGTCCGCGCGGCCAATGCCTTCTTTTTGCAAGCTGGCTTGAATGTTGTTCCAGACCCGCGGACTGGGGTCATGCATGGGCAACAGAAGCTTGGCCTGGTCGGCGATGTAACGAAGATCGTTCACCAAGTCCGTGCAGTTGGGACATGAGGCCAGGTGTTCCTGGTCTTCAATAGCCCCACCCGACTCAAACATGGCGGGAAGTAATTTGTGAAATTCGGCGCAGTTCATACACACTCTCTCAGTATTGCAATCATTTCGTTCGTTCAACTCTCGGCCAGCCACCGTGGCCAGACGGTGTTATCGCTTAGCCGCCTTTTCTGCTTTGCTTAAGCGCAGCAGGTCGCGCAATTTCATTCTTGCTTTGTGCAGCTGCGATTTGCTGTTCCCGATAGAGCAACCCATCATCTCAGCAATCTCATTATGTTCGTAGCCCTCAATGTCGTGCAAAACAAAAATGATCCTGTAGCCCGGGGGCAAACTTTCTATGCATCGCTCCAGGTTCACCCGGTCAATGGAACCGGCGAGCACGTTGTCGCGGGCGCCGATGTCCTTTTTCGGGCCGTCCTCCTGCTGGGGCTCCATCATTTCGTCGAGCGAAACCTCGGTGAGGCCCTTCTTGCGCAAGTGCATCAGCACCACGTTTACAGACAGCCGATGCAGCCATGTTGAGAAGGCCGACTCACCCCGGAAGGTCGCAATCTTCCGGAAGAGCTGCAGGAAAGCCTCTTGCGCCAGGTCTTCCGCTTCCGCGGTGTTGCCCACCATACGCAAACAAAGCGAGTAGACACGACGCTTATGCAACGCATATAGCGCCTCAAAAGAAGCTGCGTCTCCAGCTTTGGCCCGTTCGATCGCCTCTGCTTCGGTCAGCCCGGGAACCAATGTTTTTTTAGCTTGTGTCAAATTGCCTTTTCAGGCCGTCCTTGTTCTGATGCGGCCAAGTACCTGATTCGTTGTCCTGTATGACAGATGCTGCGGCTACCCCAGACGGTGCGGAACCCGCAATCTGGAGCCAAATAATAGAAATGTTTGCTATTTACTAACGGGCCGGATCAGCCGCGGCGTTCTCGGCTGAACGATTGTCAGGTGATAAAGATAGCAATTGAGGAGCTTTGGTTGCCTGCGAGTGTGAAAGAGTTACACGGTGAAAGTTCGCTTCAATGGTGAGCTGCCGTCTCTACTTGATTGCGCTGGTCAATTTACACGAACGGCTCCCATTATCCTGCCAGAAGGTATTGTCTTCAAATCGAACCCGCTGAATGTAGATCGTGATATCACCCCTGCCATTTGCAGACTGCGAAGTTCGATCCATAAAGAAGCTTTTCAATTCCCTTCCTACCTTGAAAGGCTTCGTGTTCTGCGTAACCAAAGTATCCCGCGAGTTTTCGTCACCCATAGCATTCGAGTACACCACTGCACTCTCAACCGCGCGAATGTCCTTGGAACCGACATTCTTCATTCTCATATCCAAATAGTGCTTGCCTTTGCCACCATTAAGCGTTGAATCCAGTTGCTTTTGGAACTCGCTAGTTGTCATGGCGTGAGCGAGGGCGTGGGCGAACCCGCCGTCGCTTGAAGAAACCTTAGTTACAACAACTGGACAATCTTGCGCTGCTGTTGCAGTCCCTGGTGAAGGCGCTGCTGCTGTTTCGTTGAATGATGGAACGGGCTTCGCAACTGGTTCCACGATCTGACCAGGCGCCAATTCGAGGCTTTCAGCTATACGTTTGGGACCGATTGGAGCGCAGCTATCGAGTTTGGTGCCGTCCTCAAACTCGAACAGGAGTGTCGCCGCATTTTTCAGGTCTTCGAACATGGCCCGCGATTCCGGAGGCATTCGATTCAAGACATTATTTGGCAACTGTGGGGACTTGCTTGGTTTGGCGGAGACCACAGTGGCTTGCTTACCCGAATGACTTATGTCAGCCGTGAAGGTATTGGGTTGACAGAGCGGCAAACGCCCAATAATGACTTTCTTGCCCACCAGTTCCGTGGGGCCAATCTCTTGGGCCACTCCGGTGCTGGTGAATAAGGCGAGTAAGACAACTAGAGGATGCCTCATATTTTGGGTGAAAGTGTACATCTAGCTTCACGCAAAGCGTGTATCTATTAGTAGCATCTGGCCGCCAACCTTAAACGTGAACGACTTCAGCCTTCTTCGCCCGCGCACCGCGCCAATAAAGAACAAATCCCAGCGCAATCGCAATAATTGTTCCGAGGACGATCTTCACCACGTATCCCGGTTTGTCCACCACATCCTTGCTGGGGATAAATGCGAGGGCGATTGAGACAAACGTGACGACGAAGCCAAGCGTTCCAGCGATCCAGACGCCAACTTTTCCGCCGGGTATCAACGCCGCTTCTTTGTCGTGTTCGCGATCTTTGGTGTAGGCCAGTTTAATCACCGCGGCGAACATATATAGGAAGGGAATGAAGTAAATGATCAGCGTGGCATTGATCAGGATTTCGTAAGCGCCGGCGATTTTTTCATTTGCGTTGGCGATGAGCAAGATTGCCGCTGAAAGCACTGCTTGCACGATGATGGCTACGTAAGGCGTTCTCCATTTCGGGTGAAGCTTGCCAAAGACCGGCGGCAGATAGCGATCGATTCCTGCGACGAAGGGAACGCGCGCGACACCAGCGACTGTCGCTCCCACTCCGCCGGCGTTTCCAACCGTAACCAGCAGGGCAGCAAGCACGCCAAACCACGCGATGCCGATGACGTTCGATCCGACGCCGATCGCCTGAAAGACGCCATTCTGGGTGTTAACCGCATCGGCTGGCACCATGGCCAGTACGGCGATCGTTCCCAGAATGTAGATGGCCACGATCATCGTTCCGGAGATATAGATGGATCGCGGGAAGGTCTTCTGCGGATCACGGACTTCTTCACTCATCATCGCTACTAATTCCATTCCCGTGAAAGCAAAAGCGATGCTGGACCAGAAATTGAGGGTGTCGAGAGAGAAGCTGGGAATCATCTCATGCAGACTAAAAGTCGTGACAGAGCCTTGCTTCATCCAAACTACCAGGCCGAGTCCGACGATCATCACCAGCGGAACATAGGTGCTCACGCCGCCTGCGTTCTGCAGCCATTTTCCGATGTTCAGACCTACAAGGTTTAATCCGGCGGCGATCAGTAGCAATGCCAGCGAGGCGGGAATCAGGTAATTCTTGTTGTCTGCGAGAGCGGCGTACTTCGGACCGCCGATGTAGACCGACATCGCCATGCTGGCCATGAGCAGTCCGGGAAAATAGAGAATGGTATAAACCCAGTAGCACCATCCGGCAACGAAGCCGTGGAAGTCACCGAAAGCTTCTTTCGTCCACGCATAGAGGCCGCCTTCGCGCGGAAACCGGGTGGACAGTTCGGCGACGATCAACGACATGGGAAGGAAGAAGAAGATGGCGGCGAAGATCCAGAGCGTGATCGATGATTGTCCGGCGTGAGCGGCGCGGGCTATCCATCGGGGCCCAAGGACGGCGGCGATGGTGAAGAGCACAACATCCATCAGCCCCATTTCCTTGCGCAGGAGCTTGATTTGATCGGTGCTGGCGCTGGTTTGGGTGGTTGACATACTTGAGCAAAGATTAACAGAACAGCTGTTCCTATGAGCCTCGCGATATAATTTTCCGAAACCATGAAAGCTCATGTATATGTGTCACTGAAGCGAACCGTCCTGGACCCGCAGGGCAAGACCATTCACAGCGCCTTGAAAAAAATGGGCTACCAGGGCGTGGCGGACATCCGCCAGGGAAAATACTTTGAGATCACCCTGGATTCGGCGCTGGACAAGGCCGCCGCCAACAAAGAGGTGGAACGCATCGCGCGCGAAGTGCTGACGAACCCGGTGATCGAAGAGTTCTCATACGCTTTAAAGGACTAGAGGTAAGGACGACAGGGAGCGGATATGTGTGGAATCGTAGGATACGTCGGGAAAAAAGAAGTTGTCCCTGTCATCATTGAAGGGCTCAGACGGCTGGAGTATCGCGGATACGATTCCGCGGGGATCGCCGTCGCGGGCAACGGAGACGGATTCCAGATCCGCCGCGCCGAAGGTAAGCTGCGCAATCTTGAAGAAGCCATCCGATTGAAGCCGATCACCGGTACTTACGGCATAGGCCACACCCGGTGGGCAACACATGGGCGTCCGACGGAAGAAAATGCGCACCCGCATCGCGACTGCACGGGAAAGATCGTGGTGGTGCATAACGGCATCGTTGAAAATTACGTTCAGCTGAAGAAAAAACTCATTGAAGAAGGCCACAAATTTTCTACCGAGACTGACACCGAGATCATCGCCCATCTGGTAGAAAAACATGTGGCGGAGGCGGCTGCCGGAAACGGCAAGCGCGTTTCGCTCGAAGACGCAGTGCGCAAGACCGTGAAAATGCTCACCGGCGTATTCGCGCTGGGAGTGATTTCCACCGATGATCCAGACAAGATCGTTGCGGCGCGCAATGGTCCACCGGCGGTCGTCGGCATGGGCAAAGATGAATATTTCATCGCGTCTGACGTGCCCGCCATCCTTCACCACACGCGCGACATTTACTTTTTGGCCGACGGTGACATGGCCATCATCACCAAGTCCGGCGTGCAGCTGACCGATTTTGACGGCAATCCCATCGAACGCAAGATCCAGCACATCACCTGGGACCCGATCATGGCGGAAAAGGGCGGCTTCAAGCACTTCATGCTCAAGGAGATTTACGAGCAGCCGCGATCCGTTCGGGACACCACTCTCGGCCGCGTCTCACTCGATTCCGGCAAGGTCTTCCTCGACGAGATGCAGATCAGCGAGGACGAATTCCGCAAGGCGCGCAAGATCAATATCGCCGCATGCGGAACCAGTTGGCACGCGGGGCTCGCCGCCAAATTCATGATCGAACGCCTGGCGCGGTTGCCCGTCGAGGTGGATTACGCGAGCGAGTGGCGATACCGCGATCCCATCATCAGCCCCGATGACATCACGCTGTTGATCACGCAATCCGGCGAGACCGCGGACACCATCGCCGCGCAGCGCGAAGCCAAAGCAAAAGGCTCGAAGACGCTGGCGATATGCAACGTGGTGGGGTCGATGATCGCGCGCGAAGCGATGGGTACCGTTTACACCCATGCCGGGCCGGAGATTGGCGTGGCTTCGACGAAGGCATTTACCGCGCAACTCACTGCCGCATTTCTCTTCGCGCTTTATCTGGGACAAGTTCGGGGGACGTTGACTCCGGAGCAGGCAAAGAAACTCATCACCGAACTCACGCTTATACCGGGCAAGCTCGAAGCATTGCTTTCCAACGACGACGAATGTGAAGACTTGGCGAAGCAATATTCGAAAGTCCAGGACTTCCTATTCCTCGGCCGCGGCATTCACTATCCCATCGCGCTCGAGGGCGCGCTCAAGCTGAAAGAGATCTCTTACATCCACGCGGAAGGCTATCCTGCTGGCGAGATGAAGCACGGCCCCAACGCGCTGATCGACGAAAATCTGCCGGTAGTCGTCGTCGCCACCCGCGACGAAAACGACAAGGAGTCGGTCTTGCGATACGAAAAGACGATGTCGAACGTGCAAGAGGTGAGCGCACGTTCCGGGATCGTAATCGCTGTGGCAACGGAGGGCGACACGGAGATCAAAAATTTCGCGCAGCACGTCCTTTACGTGCCGGCCGCGCCGGAGTTGCTGTCGCCGATTCTGGAAGTGGTGCCCTTGCAGTTGCTGGCGTACCATATCGCTGTTCGTCGCGGATGTGATGTGGATCAGCCGAGGAATTTGGCGAAGTCGGTGACGGTGGAATAGTTTCGCATCACAACGGGAGCACTTGTTGTGAACGTGACATGGGAAGCGTTGACAACATGCCAGCCAACGATGTCCAAGTCCTTTGCTATGTAACTGCGAGAATAGGTATGCAACGTAGTTGGTACAGAAAACTGGCAGTTCGCGTGTCGATAGCAGTTGCTGGTCTGCTGATAAGCATTGCCATGCTTTTCACACTTGAACTAAGGCGAACACAGGCTCAATTGGGCGAGGTTCTTTCAGATTTGTTTTCTGAGGGGGTCTTACGTGAGCCACCCGACGTGGGTTCCGGACTTCAGATTGTCATTCAAGGCAAAGCAGAGACCCCGGGAATGGCTCCGGGAGCAACAATGCGACCGAGTCCGTGGTTGGATGAAAAATTGCGATTCCCACAGGCGTCCCCGGTGAGCCGGATCAGCTTCCTCTTAGCAAATGCATTCCCTACTGAGATCCGAGCAAACATTCGCCTGCCAAGAGGGGCGGAGGCCTTCTTTTTGAGCAGCGGCGAGTTCAATCGAATGACACCCCACGGCTTTCAACAACGTTTCCCCAAACCCTACGGCCAAGGGTATTTCGCCGTCTCTCAGGCCGGATTCAATTTCAGTAAGACAGAAGCGATCTTATATGCCAACCACTTCTGTGCCGGGTTATGTGGTGGTGGAGGCTACATCCTAGCGCGGAAGGTGAATGGCGTCTGGCGTGTTGTAGACCAGCACGAAAGTTGGGTGTCATAGGCGGGTGGCATCAGCCGTAGTGTTTGCGACCTGGTCCGCAATGCTTTCATCCAATCCGCATGCCTTCATTCATCAGCGGCGGCAAACAGATCAGGCTCGACCATTACCCGCCTAAACTTTCGGGAGCGAGTCCCGCAGTCATCATTGTTCATGGATCAGGCGGCCCATTTCACGGAGCTGATCCGTTCGCGCAGCAGGCGGCGGCGCTGGGCGTGCATGTTTTCACTGTCCATTACTTCGAGCGCACTGGACACAACTGGGTGCGTCCCAGCGAGATCAGAGAGCATTTTCTCGACTGGCTGGAAACGTTGCGAGATGCGCTCACCTTCGTCATCGCGCAACCGCATGTCGATAGAAACCGTATTGCGCTGCTTGGATTCTCGCTTGGTGCATATCTTTCGGTCGCCATTGCCTCACAGGACGAACGCGTTGCAGCACTCATCGACGTCTTCGGCGGGATCCCAAAAGAAGTTGTCCCGCTGGTCAAGCGGATGCCGCCTACGCTGATCATCCATGGCGATGCGGACACGGTCGTACCGGTCAGCGAAGCTTATGAACTCGAGTCGGTGCTGAAGCGGCTGGGAACTCACTATCAGATTGAGATCTTCTCCGGACAGGGACACGCATTCCGCGGCATCTCGCAATTCCGCGCTGCGGCGACGATCGCCGGGTTCCTTGCGCGCCAATTTCAGATGTCGCCGGTCTGAGTTTGACGCCTAAGGCTAAAATGGAAGCAGCGCATCGAATACGATAAAAGCCGGAAAAGGAAGCCCAATCAAGAACGATGGCAGAACGTCAGATCTATACAGCCCGCCTTACGCGCACGGAAACGCTATCGGACCGGGCCGACTGCAAACATTTTGAATTCGAGGTAGAAGAGCTCTCGAATTTCGATTTCACCGCCGGCCAGTTTGTTTCCATGCTGGCCAAGAACAATGAAAAGCAGATGACGCGTGCTTACTCGCTGGCTTCAGGTCCGCGCGGGAACAACCGTTTCGACCTGTGCTTGAACCGGGTGGACGGCGGGTTCTTTTCCAATTATCTGTGCGACATGGAGCACGGGAACGTCGTCCACTTTCATGGGCCGCACGGGCACTTTGTCCTGAAAAATCCTTTGCGCGATTCAGTGATGATCGCGACAGGAACCGGCGTTGCACCCATGCGCGGATTTGTGGAGTGGTTATTTCCGCTCGATGGTGGGCCTGACCGCAGCGAAGGCCGCGATATCTGGCTGGTCTTTGGTACCCGGCATGAAAGCGAGATCTATTATCGCGAATATTTCGAAGAGGTCGCGCGCAAGTATCGGAATTTTCACTACGTCATCACGCTCAGTCGGCCGGAAGAATCGTGGCAGGGCCGCCGTGGGTACGTTCAGGAGCACGTGAAGGAAATCCTTGAAAGCCGTCCTGAAAAAGGGAAGAGCGACATGGACGCATACATCTGCGGCCTAAACATGATGGTCTCCGCCAATCGCAAACAGCTGGCGGAATTTGGGTGGGACAAGAAGCAGATCGTATTTGAGAGGTACGATTAGCAGCGGCTTCAGTAATTCAACCTAACTCTAAGACACTGTCCGAAGCTGAATTGCATCTATACATTTTGTGAATAGATGCTCAATGATCCTGCGCACCCTTTTGCTTTTTACGACATTCTTTTTTGGCGCCTGCCAAGTCTGCTCGGGATATTCCGTCCTTACTCATGAAGAGATTGTGGACTTGCTGTGGCTGGACCAGATCAGGCCGCTATTACTGAAAAAATTTCCGAACACCACCACCGAGCAATTGAAGGAAGCACATGCCTACGCGTACGGCGGATGTCTCATTCAGGACATCGGCTACTATCCTTTTGGAAATCGCTACTTCAGTGACCTGGTCCACTATGTCCGCAGCGGTGATTTTGTTGTCGCTCTCGTCGACGAGGCTCATGATCTCAACGAATATGCATTCGCCCTAGGCGCGCTCTCGCATTATGTCGCCGACATCGATGGCCATCCGGCGGTCAACGCCGCAGTAGCGTTGGAATTTCCCAAGCTGCGGGCGAAATTCGGGAATCAAGTGACCTTTGCGCAAGATCCCAAAGCACATATCAGGACGGAATTCGGATTTGATGTCGCCCAGGTCGCGAAACAGCGCTACACCTCGGATTCGTACCACGACTTCATCGGATTCCAAGTGGCCAAGCCGGTGCTCGAGCGCGCGTTTCTCAAAACTTATGGCATTGAGTTGAAAGATGTTTTCGTCAGTGTGGATTTGAGTATCGGGACGTTTCGTCGCTCGGTCAGCAAAGTTATTCCGGAGATGACGCGGGTGGCTCTGGCCACGAGGAATGCGCAACTCGTGAAAGAGAATCCAACATTCACTAAAAAGAAGTTTCTTTACAATCTCAGTCGCGCTGATTATGAGCGGAACTGGGGCAATAGCTATGAGCGGCCGGGATTCGGGGCGCGGTTAATGGCTCTGATCTTCAGGCTGGTCCCCAAAGTCGGGCCGTTCAAGGCGATAGCCTTCAAGGTTCCGAACCCTGACACCGAAAACCTGTACCTGAAAAGCGTGAACACCACTGTGGATCAGTATCGGGTGTACCTGCAGCAGCTTGAGGCGCGAGGTCCTGCCGTTCAGAACTTTTCATTACCGAACCGGGACTTCGATACCGGAAAGCCGACCAAAGCCGGAGAATACGAACTCACCGACCACGCCTACGCCAAGCTCTTGGACAAACTTGCCGGGCACCAGTTCGCGAATGTTACTCCCACCTTGCGCGAGAACATTCTCCAGTTCTATGCCAACGCGAGCGCTCCGGCCGTCCCTAAAGGGAAGCCGAAGGACGACGAATGGCAAAAAGCGCTGAAGAACCTTGAGCAACTGAAAGCGGCAACCATCTCCCCAACCAAGGCTCAGAATACCCGGGCGGCATTGGCCATTGCCGCTCTCCAGTAAGA
>JAOAPH010000018.1 GCA_025462835.1 Candidatus Angelobacter sp.
TCTTGAAAGGCGCACTGGTGGCCTTGAGTTGTTTGACGACTTCAGTTCCTAACGCGCCTGTAGCTCCGGTAACGAGAATCATAAGCCCTCCTTCAAGTGCTCATTAAGGCGAGACGAGTCGATGGATGAAGCTCTGCGAATCTGGCCGACTCGCGAATCAAGCTGCTGGGCCTTTTTTTTCGCGCCCATAAGTCTTCTCCCACCGCCGAACATCGCGTTCTACTTCCTGTGCATCCGGCATCTCCATCTCCGGATCCTTGTGAAGAATCGCTGGACCGGGATCTTCCGCGGCAGCCCTCGCTCTCTTGACCGCACGCTCCAACCTGTCGCGATTGCGATTGAAGTACCAGGCCAATACCGGAATCGCAAGGCTTCCAAACATGAGGGCCCCGTTGCGCATCTTGCGCGCACGCTCACGCCGCAGCCATCCGCCGTCTGTGCCAGTGCCGTATGGAACAGGTTCAAAAAGATTTCCGGGATTGTCTGCCGCAGGCTTCTGCTCGAAATGGTCTTTCTCGATCTTCTTGGCGGCCAACTTTTCGTAAACGCCAGGCATGGCATTGTGAAATGCGGTCATACGCCGCGCGGAACTTCCCACAAATACCTCGCGCTCGGGATGTTCAGCCAGGCGGATGATGGTGTGCACGGCTTCCTTGACGTCGTGCACCGGAGGCATGGCTTTCACCGGGTGTCCTGCATAGGTTCCGGCGTGCTGGAAGAAGGGCGTGTCGATGGTCCCGGGCATCACGGTGCAGACGTTGATTTCAGTGCCATCAAGTTCCTGACGCAAGCACTCACCGAGAGAGACGATTCCGAACTTCGAGATTGAATAAGGACTGAAGTATGCGCCACCCATTTTTCCGAGTTGCGATGCCACGTTGATCAGAGTGCCGCTTCCCTGCTGACGAAAGATCGGCAGCACGGCTCTGGCGCCGTTGACAGTGCCGAAAAGATTTACATCGATAACGCGGCGAAAGACGTCAGACGGAAGTTGTTCGAGCTTGCCGGCAGCGCTGACTCCGGCATTGTTGACCCAGATATCGATCTTGCCGAAGCGGCGGACGGCCTGCTTGGCGATGTTCTTGACGGCGGCTTCGTCGGAAACATCGGCGGGGACGGCGCGAGCTTCGGCGCCGAGGGCCTGACACTCTGAAACGAGGTCTTCAAGCGCGTTCTCACGGCGGGCGGCCAAAACCAGCGAAGCTCCTCGCTTGGCAAATTCCAACGCTGTAGCTCTTCCAATTCCGCTGGAAGCGCCGGTGATGACGATGACTTTATTTTGAAAAGAGCCGGACTTGGCCTGCGATCTGCTCTTTTCTGAAATTCCAGCACCTGATCTTGTATCAGTTTGCGTCTCTCTAGCTGAACTCGTATTTGGGGATCTCATGAGGAAGGCTCCGAAAGGGTATGTCTCATTCGATGTGTACTGCACGAAATTGTTGGCTTGGAAATCGAGAGTGGGAACCCGGAATGGCGCATAATCGCAAAGTGAGCATTGCTCCTCAGCCCGCGCGTATCCAGCTACCCTCCCTGGCGACTCCGCCGGCGACTGTCCTGGAATTTTTGTGTGAACGCTTTTCGCGAGTGCCCCGGGAGATTTGGGCGGCCCGTATTGACTCCGGAAAAGTATGCGACAGCATGAATGCGCCCATCACGCCAACTACGCGGTACCAGCCGGGAATGACGGTCTTCTATTTCCGCGAAGTTGAGATGGAAGCAGAGATTCCGTTTCAAGAAATAATCGTTTTTGAGAATGAGCATCTGTTGGTTGCGGACAAGCCGCACTTTTTGCCTACGACTCCGGCAGGAGATGCCGTGAATGAGTGCTTGCTGTACCGATTGCAACGGCGCACCGGCAATGCTGAGCTGGCTCCGCTGCATCGGTTGGACCGCGAGACTGCGGGGCTGGTGATGTTCGGCAAATTAACCGCGGAGCGGGCCGTTTATACGGGACTTTTCGCCGCTGGCGAGATCGAGCGAACGTATCGTGCGGTGGCGCGAGTACCGGTGGAGCTCAAGACGAATCGAGGAGAATGGCTGGTTGAGAATCGGCTGGAGGCCGGCAGTCCGTGGTTCAGGATGAAGATTGTGGCCGGTGAGGTGAACGCGCGGACAAAGATCGTTCTTGAGAATATGCAAGAAGGATTGGGGCTGTTCGAGTTGCAGCCGCAGACGGGGAAGAAACACCAGTTACGCATACACATGATGTCACTCGGGTTTCCGATACTGAATGACGAGTTCTATCCGGAGTTGAATTTGCGGGCGCGAGAAGAGTACTTGAATCCTTTGCAACTGCTGGCAAGCGAAATTCGGTTCAGAGATCCGCTCAGCGGTGAGGAATTGGAATTCCTATCGGAACGTGAACTGACGTGTCGATAGGGATGCTCGCCAGGGTTAGTGAACCACTCGGGCAGAAACATCATCACAATTAATATGCCTGTCGATAATGCACGAATTGAAAAACCTGTTCGCAAAGTGCGGAAGTTCCTCAAGAGAGCACCGAGGAATCCTACCCCGGATGAGATCCATGACCTGCGTACCAACACCCGCCGTCTAGAGGCAACGATGCAGGCTTTTGGGCTCAGTTCGAATGGCAATGAGCAACAACTTCTGCGGGAGTTGAAGCGCGTCCACAAGCGGGCTGGGAAAATCAGGGACATGGATGTGCTCACGGAGGACGCATCCACGATTCACCTGGATGGAGAGCAGTCTTGTGTTGTGCAGGTGCTGGAACATCTGGGAGCTGAGCGCAATAGGCATGTGAAAAAGCTGCGCGCATTGGTCAGAAGAGACGGCCCTGAGATTCGTCAACGAGAGAAGCGAAGTTTAAAGGACATGGAGAAGCTGTTGCAGAGCGGCAAGAATTCAAGGCCCTCCGGGCCAGTGGAGGCCATGGCCAATGCTCTTCAACTTTCGTCTGAACTTGCAGCGCCGGCCCGGTTGGACAGAAAAAATCTGCATCCGTATCGCCTCAAAGTGAAAGAATTGCGCTACGTTCTGCAACTGGCAAATGATTCCGATCACCAGCAGGTTGTGGAGAAGCTGGGCGAGGTCAAAGATGCGATCGGCGAGTGGCACGACTGGGAAGAGCTGATCGGAATTGCCAATGGAGTGATCGACCACGGGTCCAATTGCAAATTGCTACGAGAGCTGAGGTCGATCAGCAGCTCGAAATTCGCTCGTGCCCTCTCCCTTGCCAATGGTATGAGAGATACCTATTTCCCCAAAGCTTCCAGCGATGGATCCAATTCACGCGACGCTAAGACTCCGATGCTGACGCGCCCGGTGCTGACCGCCATTTCAGCTATCGCGGCGTAGAAAGTATCTCTACGTAACGCGCACATCCAATAGCGCCAACCAATACTGGACAGATTGCAAGCTGAAGCCGCAGAGGATGAGCCCGATACCGAAGATGCCGAGGCGCCGCTCGGGAAGATTGTCGGCGTAGTACTCAATAAAAGGAGTGACCGTTATGCCGATGGCGGTGACCAGTCCAGTCACGAGTCCTACGCGAATCGCAAAAGGCCAAGGATGACTGATGTGCTGGATGAAGGCACTGCAGATCAACGCGGTTGCGATGTAGCCGACTGTGCGGACGACAGTTCCCCAAAATAGACGAAGGGTAAAGCGTGGACGCAGCTCCATTGAATAGTCGGTCGCCGGCCGCATGCCCCGCGAGTAAGCGAACACCTGGCCGAGGGTGGTGAGAACGGCGAAAGCGACAGCGAACCGGAGGCCCAAAGTCCTGTACAGTCCTGCAGCGAAACCGGCTGAACGTATTGCGCTGAAGAATGCCTCCCAAGGCAAGGAATAGTGGTTCAGCCCACGCGCCGCTCGATTGAACTCGATGGCTAGGGTGATACCCGTCGCGACCCCTGCGGTAAGACCGAAGAACAGACCGAGGCCAAGACCATATCCGATTCCGAAGACGACGGAATAAGTTACCGCGCGGGTTAGAAGTCGCAGCGGGCCGTGCTGTCCTCCCAGCAAGTCGTATGCGAGATACAGACTTCCGAGCACATCGAGGCAAATCCCTGAAATGCTGAGGGCCGCGACAGTATGGTGGTCCATCTAAAGATTGTACGTTTACAAACTCGCCATTGAAGTCAAAAGACGTTAGTAGTGGCAACCAATTAAATGTTTGTACCATCCTTAGTAGTGCCACTTGTGGTTCTTACTTCGGGTTCCCCTAATTTAATTTATTTGGAGATGCCAAAAATGCGTCTGCTCCTGATTTTTTGTCTCTTGTTGGCCGCTTCCCTAGCCAGCTTCGCCTCAACCCCGAGCAGCGGGACCTTGAATGCTCCGGTGAGCGGCGCAACTTCCAGCGTGAGTTGGGGTGGTGGACCCTTCACCGGCGCCACTGCCGATCCGACTGCCTGCTCCACTTTGACCTGCGATACTTACACTCTGCAAGTGAATGTTCCTGCTACGTTTTATTCGTCGAACCCGAACTATTCGGTGCAAGTAGCCATCAACTGGGCCAGCAACACCAATGACTTCGACCTTTATGTAAAGGATGGCGCCGGAAACACCGTGTGCTCGTCTGGCCAGAGCATGACAACTTCAGAGCAGGCCGACTGCGGTCAACTTCCCTCCGGAACTTACACCGTGCAAGTAGTGGCGTTTGCGACTGTGAATGCGACGTATTCAGGCGTCGCCAGCTTGGGGCCTGAGCCAACCAACGCGGTGGGCAAGGCGCGATACAAGTCCGGCAAGTTCGCATTCAGCGCTCCGCTGACTCTTCCCGGTCCGCCTGATGCGGCGTTCAACGCTCAGGGCATCGAGCCTCGGGTAAAGACGGATGCGCTGGGCAATATATACGCCGCGGCGATCCAGGGTGTTCCCGCTGGAACGGACGCATGGAAATCGATCGACGGTGGAAAGACTTTCATCTACCTCGGGCAACCGGATGGAGCACAGGCTGCGGCCGCATTGGGCGCGCGTGGAATCGGCCTTGGCGGCGGCGATGAAGACCTCGCGCTGGGCACATCGGGCAATGTGTATGTGAACTCGTTATGGCTGGGATCGGGAACACAGAGCACATCATTGAATGGCGGAAATACGTGGCTGGTGAATCCGTTCTCTTCGGATATTCCGGCAGAAGATCGCCAATGGATCGCCTCCTATGGCAATAACGAGCTTTATCTCACTTACAAGCAGCTTGGTGCTCTGCTTACCGGCACCGAGTCGGTGATTGCTTTGAAGTCGTTCGACGGCGGTATCACGTGGCCGCAGATCTCGACGGTGACCACTCCGGAAATGGGAGTTCAGCCGGGCGATCAAGGCAACATTGAAGTCGACGCCGTCAGCGGCAACGTTTACACCGTTTTCTTCAGCACCGATGGCAAGACGCTGTACATCGCACGCTCAACCGATGGCGGCAAGACGTGGATATTGAAGCTGGTGTATTCCGTGCCGTCGGGATCGCTGGTGAATGTTTTCCCGTCATTGGCAATCGACAAGGCGGGAAATCTCTATATCGTCTTTTCCGACAGTCACAATGTCTTCTTGACGACGTCGAGAGACCAAGCCGCGACGTGGTCAGTTCCGGTGCGTGTGAGCAACGGGTCGGGAACCAAGAGCGCAATCGGTCCGTGGATCACCGCGGGTGACGCAGGCAAGGTGAACATCACTTGGTGGGGCACGACGGCGGCCAGCAACAATGACGCGACGGCGCAATGGAAAGTATTCTTTGCACAGTCGCTGAATGCGCTGCAGAGCATTCCGACGTTCTCGCAAACCACAGCCACCGACATCATGCACCAGGGAGCGATCTGCACGAACGGCACCGGATGCGCAACCGGGACGCGCAACCTGGCTGAGTATTTCGCGCCGGGCCTGTATCTGGATGGATCGGAGTTGATCGTCTATTCAGATGACTTCCACAACGCGAGTCCGGTAGCCACGTTCACTCGACAGACGAGCGGGACGACGGTCACTGGAAGGTAGTTGAGCGCTGTTCAACAGAAGGCCCGCCTCCGCGGCGGGCCTTTTTGTTTGCGCCGCTTCCGGTCCGGTTTAAAGCGAATCCAAGAAAGCCATGAGTGACGTCTTCTGCGCCGGAGTGAGGGCATTGAACCGCTGGCGCACTGTATACGCTTGTCCAGAATGACGCCTGATCGCGTCCTCCTTAGTTAATGACAGACCATCATGCATCAAGCGGTTTCGTGTTCTCAATGCCCACAGAGGAGCAGTTCGAATCTGATTCGCTGTGGATGCAAATTCAGCAGTAGGCAGGAACGGAATGCCGTCGCCAGAGCCGATATTGTGCAGCAGGAAATCGCTATAGGGGTGGATGACCTTGTTGCCCAGAGCAGCCGACACCGTAAGTGTGCCACCGTTAATCTTCGTCCCGGTGTTGGCTGTCGCGATGGTCGAAACGTGACAAACTGAGCAGCCAATCTTGTTAAAGATCGCATCGCCCGATTGCACATCTGGAGTAATAGGCCCGCGCGACGGGGCTTTGGTGGACCTCATGAACGCAGAGAATGCAGTGATGTCGGCGCCATTATCTTCCGGTTCGGGCACAGGATCGTACGATGTACCATACCCGACGTAGCGGCCGCCCGAGGTATTTTCGTCCGGGAAGAGAGGGTTGGTGATCCCCATCTCGTTGACATAGGCATCGGCCGCAAACGACTGAAGGCTCCCATGCTGGCTCTTCCATCCAAACCGCCCGATGCGCGATTGTTCATTCGCCTCTAGAATCGGAACCACAAGAGCCGTGCCACGCATAGCCTCGGGCTGGCTGTCTCGGATCGAGAGCAAGGTTCCATCGGCAATGGCTTCGACGAATCCAGCGCCGAGAATGTTAGTTGATATTCGGAAGGTACGGACTTCATCTTGCGCCGCAGTGTGTTCAACAATCTCAGGGTTGGTAGCCCGAGATTCTATTAGAGATCCACCCAACGAATTGTAAAAGACCCCGCTTGCTACATGGCCCGCGCGTTGCTCCGCCACTTGGCTAGCGCCGCCGGTGACGACGTTCTGGTGGCACTCCCTGCAACTCTGTGCGTTATAGGTGGGCCCCAGGCCGTCTTGAATAGTCTCCACTTTTTCGAAAACGGCTTTATCGGAATCGAACGTTGCCTGATCGATGAATCCGTTTGTGACGTTATCGAATCCCGTGGGTGCTTCAGTGGCACTAGCGATTATTGAAGGACTGCTTTCCGCTTGGGCGGTCGTGGATGGATGAAAATTCTGTATGCGTTGCTGGAATTTGGAACTCGATTGGCTTTGGGCGATCAAGCCCGCTGTAGCTAGCCCGAATGACAGGCCTATCAACGTGACCATTGCGGCATCTTTCTTCTTCGTTCGCATATTTGCTCCTTTAAGAAGAACGCGTGCTTGAGTTGATTACTGTTTTCTTGAATATGTAGAGTTCGGGTCGGGATTACTCGCTAATGCAGTAGAACTCTCGTTGAGATTGCGAGTTGATGGGATGAGCAGGGATCAACTCCGGTTGTTCGCATCGTGGTAGTTGAAAATTTTCCGCGCGGTAGTGGGTTAAGAAAGTGCGGCGACCGCTTGTGCCGCAGGCGCGAGCTTCACGGGTCTAACTGCGGCGGCGCCTGCTAACAGCGGCACATGGAAAGGAGCTAGCTGTTACCTAGTGGAATTAAGGCATAGCACCGAAAATAATGTGAGTTCCTCTGAGGTATAACAATCTCAGCCCCATTTCAAAGGACTCAATGCCCCCCTTTCGTTTACTTGTGCTTGCCTGCTTTGCTTCGTTGCTACTTTCTCCCGCTCTCTTCGCCATCGATGACTGGCAGCCAGTCGATCCCGCTGATTTGAAGCTCACCAGTGAACCGAAGCAGCCCGGAGCCGACGCGGTAATACTTTATCGCGAAGAGATCTATAACGACCTGCTCAAGTTCCAGTCAAATTACGTTCGCATCAAGATCCTCACTGAGAAAGGCAAGCAGCGCTGGAGCGACGTCGAGGTTCAGTACGATCGCGGATCCGTGAAGATTGGGGAGATCAAAGCCCGGACCATCCATGCGGACGGGACCAGCATTCCCTTCAACGGCGAAAGCTTCGACAAGACCGTATTGAAAGGACACGATGCAACAGGCAAGCTTCGAAACATTCTTGTGCGGGCCTTCACGCTTCCCCAGGTGGAAGTAGGCAGCATCATCGAATACAAGTACTCGCTCCGATGGGACGACCTGTACTACATGGGGTCAGACTGGATGGTCCAGGACGAGCTCTATCAACGAAAAGCTGTTTTCAAGTATTTTCCTTTCAACTTCGGCAGCACCAGCACCTATCTTCAAGACAGCCGCGGCAGAACCCTGAACAACGTGTCATGGGTTCCCTTTCTGCCTGTGGGATCGGTGCAGCCTAAGTACCGCGAAGATCGCATACAGGGCAACGTTATTGAAATGGTGATCGAGCAGGTTCCCGCATTCCTGGAAGAGGAGTACATGCCTCCTTCGGACCAGTTGAAATACTGTGTTCGTTTTTTTTACACGAATGGCGGCAGCGCCTCGCAAGGGGCCGACGACTTCTGGAAACAAGAAGCGAAGTACTGGGAAAAGGACGTCGAAAAATTTATAGGCCATCGTGATCGGATGGCGGCGGCAGCCGCGCAAATGGTCGCTGCCACAGACACTCCCGAGCAGAAGGCGCAAAAGATCTATGCAGAAGTGCAAAAGCTGGAAAATCTGAGCTACGCGCGGGAACGCACCGGCGCCGAGAACAAAAGCAACAAGCTGCCCGTTTCCGCCGAGGAAGTGCTGAACCAAAAACGCGGTTACCGCTCTGATATCAACCGCTTGTTCATAGCTTTGGCCCGAGGTGCGGGGTTGTCAGCGTATGCGATGAACGTTTCCACGCGAGATAGATGGCTGTTTCAACGCATGATACTCAACGGGGATCAACTGAACAGCGAGATTGCAATCGTGGAGATTTCAGGAAAAGAAATTTTTCTCGATCCGGGCACCAAGTTTTGTCCTTATGGCTTCCTCTACTGGAAGCGTACCGGCGTTCAGGGCATGCGGCAGACGTCATCCGGGAAAATTGAATTTGCGCGAACGCCCCAACCGGACTACAAAAACAACTTGGTGAATCGCACCGGAACCATGAAGCTGTCAGAAAGTGGCGAGCTTACTGGAAAAGTGAATGTATTGTTCTTTGGCCAAGAAGGGATTGACCATCGTCTTGAGGCGCTCCGCAATGATGAGCAGCAACGCAAAAAGGACTTGGAAGACGAACTGAAGCAATCGCTGCCCGCAGGTTCCACAGTTACTTTAGAGCAGGTCACTAATTGGGATGATGCGACTAAACCCCTGGCCGCTCGCTTCGATGTCTCAGTTCCGCAGTTCGCAAGCTCAGCAGGCAAGCGACTACTGGTCCCGACAACTCTGTTTCGCGCTCGCAACACGCAACCCTTTGCCCATCCCACGCGCGTTCAGCCTGTGTACTTTTCCTATCCCTACATGGACGTCGATGGGCTGACAGTGCAATTGCCTGATACCGTGCAGGTGGAGCAGCTTCCGAAAATGGAGAAGGACACACATGATTTCGCCGCCTATTTAACAAATCCGACCTCGGACAAACAGATCCTGCAATTCCATCGGGAACTCCTCATGGGCGGTTTTGTCTTTCCAGTGAAGGACTATCCAGAGATTAAGACCTTCTATGAACACGTGAACGCCGGGGACGAGCAGCAAGCAATTCTCAGCGTAAACGCCAGCGGCCAAGCGAAAGCCAATTAAGCCGCACTTTTAGCTGCGAAATGAAATTCGAGATGAAATCTATGTTCAATTGGAGAACAGTTCTCTTTCTTTTCTGGCTTCTAGGCTCAGCGTTTGGCGCACAGCCGCGCATCCCGGACTGGATGCGCCAGGCAGCGGCCGAACCCGTAACGTTTGACAAAGAAGCGGAAGCCGCTGTTCTGCTGGACGAGCAGGTGGTCACAGTGCTTCTTGACGGCCAAGTGGAGACCATGCACCGGCGCGTGATTAAGATCCTCCGCCCACAGGGGAGCGACTATGCAAATCTCTACTCCCGCTTCGACAAGGATCGCCAGATACTTTCACTGCACGCATGGAGCCTGAGCAGCAAGGGAGAAGAATATGAACTGAAGCCCAAGGACTTCTCAGAGACCGGCTACAGCGAAGAGCTCTATTCAGACATTCACACCAAGTTTGCAAGAGCCGCAGCAGCCGACCCCGGCACGATCATCGGACTGGAAGAGGTGCATAGGTCGCATCCGTACTTACCCGAAGAAATTTGGGACTTCCAGAAAACCATCCCGGTGCACATCGCTCGTTACACTGTCCAGTTACCCTCGGGTTGGGAATACAAGGCGATGTACTTCCGTCATCCCGTGGTTCAACCCGCCACGTCTGGCGTAAACAATTTCACATGGAACATTAAAGATGTTCCGGGGATAGAATCCCAGCCTTCAATGCCGCCTGAATCGGCGTTAGCGGCACGAATGACTCTCGCCTATTACGGCCCGCAAGAATCTTTCCATTTCGGGTCTTGGGAGAACATCGGCCGTTGGTATGCCAACCTCAGCAAAGATCGGCGCAACAATTCTGCCCAGATCGAGGAACGCGCACAGCAGTTGACTGCGGGGCTCACTGGAACCTTCGACAAGGCATCCGCTTTGGCAAGCTACTTACAAAAGAAGATCCGTTACGTAGCCATTGAGATTGGCATTGGAGGATACCAGCCTCATTTTGCAACTGACGTTTACCGCAATGGGTACGGTGACTGCAAGGACAAGGCCACATTGCTTTCCAGCCTGCTGCGTGACGTTGGAGTGTCTTCACAGCTTGTGCTCGTGCACACGAATCGCGGCACAGTTGTTCCCGAAGCACCCTCCGCATACTTCAATCACGCGATACTCGCCGTGGAATGGCCAGCCAACGAGCCTCTCGATCCTCGCGTTCACTCGATGGTGACTAGCAAGTCAGGCCGCCGATGGGTCATTTTCGATCCCACCGACGAGTACACTGCTTTCGGAGATATTGGGAGTCACCTCCAAAGCAATTATGTGCTGGTCTCGGGCGATACGGGTGGTGAGCTGGTTCAACTTCCTCTCAACAAACCAGAGCGCAATGAATTTCGTCGCACAGGCAAACTGAAACTGCAGGAGGATGGCTCTCTGAGCGGGGAAATTGAGGAACTGCGTACTGGCGACCTCGCCTGGGCACAGCGTGCGTATATGCTTGGGCGATCAGACGATCAGCGGAAAAAGGAGATTGAGGGATTTCTGGCCCGCTATTTCAGCGGGTTCGTGCTCGAAAATCTTAAGATTGAAAATCTTGGCAACAACGAAAAAAATCTGGTGATTCGCTACAACTTCACCGCCCGCAATTATTCCCGGAATATGGGGTCTCTCATTTTGATTCGCCCCGGAGTAATGGGGGAACATTTCAAGGACGTTGGTGACGAGCCGCGAAAATATCCAGTGCACTATGCATTTGCAAGCCATTCCTCAGACAACTTCAGCATTGAATTGCCGGGCGCCTATTCCATTGACGAATTGCCGCAACCGGCGGTTGCCGAGATGGGATTCGCGTCGTATAGCAGCAAATCAGAGGTCCGCGGCAACATTCTCACATACAGTCGCGACTACACCGTCCGGGAAGTCTCAGTTGACGCCTCGCGGGTGGAAGAAGTGAAGCGGCTGAATCGCATCATGGCCGCCGACCAGCGCAGCAATGCTGTACTTAAGAAGGTGCAGTGAAACTTCCCCCAGCCGGTATTAAGTCCGACTGACGACGCAATCACTCACGCCGCAGGCGCGAGCTTAACGGGTCTAGCTGCGGCCGCGCCTGCAAACACTTTGTCGAGCGTGATTGGGAGGTCGCGCACGCGCACACCGGTCGCGTGGAAGATAGCGTTGCCAATCGCTGCTCCCGTGCCAACGATTCCGATTTCTCCCAGTCCTTTAATGCCGAGTGGATTGACGATCGAATCGTGTTCTTCGACAAAGATCACGTCAATGTTTTGCACGTCGGCGTTGACGGGGACGTGATATTCGGCGAGGTTGTGATTCATGAACCGTCCGAATTTCTGGTCGATCACGCTCTCTTCTTCAAGAGCCATGCCGATGCCCCAGACGATCCCGCCCATAATCTGACTTCGCGCTGTCTTTGGATTGAGAATGCGCCCACCGGCAATCGCGCTGACAACGCGCAAAACGTCAATGGTGCCGAGATCCTCGTCAACTTTTACTTCCGCGAATATCGCCGAATGCGGATGTATTGAGTATTTGGATTGCTTTTCGAAATCGGGAGTGCTGTCTGCCGTCTCTGCGATGCTGCTCAGCCCTCCATGCCGCATCACTTCCTTGATGGAAACGTAACGGGAGGGACCACTGGTCAGCATCATCCGGCCATCGGCAAACGCGATCTCTTCCGATTTAGCGTTAGCGAGTGGCGACTTCGGCATAGCCTTCGCAACTGTAACCAGTTTCTCGCGTATTTTGTCGCACACTTGTTTCACTGCACTGCCGACTGATGCCGCCGTGAACGAACCGCCTTCCACAGGCGCCCTCGGAAGGGTGGAGTCGCCGAGCGTGAAGGTTACGTCTTCGATCGGCAGGCCGAGGGATTCAGCGGCGATCTGCGTCATGATGGTATAGGTTCCGGTTCCTATATCCGCGGTCGCGCTGCCAACTGTAAGTTTGCCCTCGGCTGTTAAGACAGCCTTCGCGCCGGCCGGCAACTGAGTCGTTTCCCAAATTCCGGTGGCAAGCCCCCAACCAACGAGTTTTCCACCGTCGCGCATGGAACGCGGTTCGGGAGTGCGTTTACTCCAGCCGAACCGCTCTGCTCCTTGCCGAAAGCATTCCTTCAGCTCTTTACTCGAGAATGGCTTGTTGTTGCTGAAGTCCTTCTCCGCATAGTTCTTGAGCCGTAGCTCCAACGGATCCATGTTGAGTTTGTAAGCGAGCTCGTCCATTGCGGATTCCAGTGCGTACAAACCCCATGTGGCGCCGGGTGCACGCATGTCAACCGGAGTGTTTATATCCAAGTTCGCGAGTGCGTGATCAAGCTTTACGTTCTCACATTTATAGAGTTCGCCCGACCACTGCACTACGGGTTCGCTGTATTCCTCGAACTGCGAAGTCTCCGCAAGAGCTTCGTGAATCAGCGCTTCGAGCTTGCCATCCTTCGCGGCGCCGAGCGCGACCCGCTGCAATGTTCGAGGACGATGGCCGATGGTAAACATCTGCTGGCGTGTCAGCGTGACTCTTACTGAGCGCTTCAATCCACGCGCCGCCATCACTGCCAGAAATAATTGATACTTGGGACGAAGCCCCGACCCAAAACCGCCGCCGACATATGGCGAGAGAAGGTGCACGTCGTCGGGAGACAAGCCGAAGACGTTGCAGACATATTGATGGCTGTTCGGCGTGCCTTGCGTTTTGTCATACACAGTCAGTCTGCCGTCGGCTTCCCATATAACCGTGGTGGCAAATGGCTCCATGGGATTGTGGTGTTCAGCAGGCACTGAATATTCTGCATCGATTTGTACGGCCGAATTGGCAAAGGCTTTATCGGGGTTACCGCGCGGCGGTGGTGGTGGTGCAACACCTTCTCTCGGTTTCGGTTTGTAGGCTTTGTCCCGCTGCTGATTCAAATCTGTCGCATGCGCTTCTGGTTCGTATTCCACTTGAACGAGCGACGCGGCATACCTCGCCAGTTCAAAACTCTCCGCGACGACAAGCGCGATAGGTTGACCGCTGAAGAGAAGCTTGTCGTCTTTGAACGGACGAAACGGAGAGCCAGGAACCGCAACTTCATCCCAATAACTCTGGTCGGACTTCGCTGTGGGCGGTGCGTTCTTATGAGTGAATACCTGCAAGACACCTTTAAGCCCGAGCGCCGCACTTGCGTCAATCTCTGCGATTCTCCCTTTGGCAATCGCGCTTGAGACGACAACACCGTACGCGAGATTCGGAACGTTGTACTCGCCTGCGTATTTCGCTTGGCCAGTCACCTTGGCTCGTCCGTCAACTCGGCTGATCGGTTGGCCGATGTAATTGGTGGTCATCGCGGTGCCTCCATCTGAGCTGCATGCTTCAGGGCGCGCACAATTGCGCGCTTCGCCAAGTCGATCTTGAATGTGTTGTGGCCGAAGCCTTTGGCGCCGTGCATGACTGTTTCGGCGACCGCTTGAAAGTTGTCCGAATTAGCAGCTTTACCGTTCAGCAACTCTTCGGCTTCCTTGCTGCGCCATGGCTTGTGCGCGACTCCGCCGAGCGCAAGCCGCGTCCCCTTGATCTTGTTTCCATCCATCTCCAGGGCGGCTGCCACTGATACCAGCGCGAATGCGTACGAATGCCGATCACGTACTTTCAGGTAGGCATGATGATCGGCAAAGCCTTTTGGGGGAAGGTCGATGGAGGTGATGATCTCGTCCGCCTCCAGATTTGTGTCGATCTGCGGAGTGTCGCCGGGCAGCCGGTGGAAGTCAGAAAACGGAATCGCACGATCACCATTCTTGCCGGTAACGCGAACCACTGCCTCCAGCGCGGCAAGGGCGACGCACATATCCGAAGGATGCACGGCGATGCATTGATCACTTGTGCCGAGGACGGCGTGCATGCGGTTGAATCCTTCGATGGCAGAACATCCAGTGCCGGGTTCGCGCTTGTTGCATGGAGTGGCAACATCGTAAAAGTAATAGCAGCGCGTTCGCTGCAGCAGGTTGCCGCCATCGGTTGCCATGTTGCGAAGCTGCGCTGATGCGCCGGAGAGGATTGCCCGTGAGAGCAGCGGATAGCGTTTCTCGACTTGGTCGTTGTAAGCAGTATCGGCGTTGGTCACCAGCGCGCCGAGACGCAAGCCACCATCTTTGGTTTCCTCGATGCGGTTCAAGGGCACGCGATTGATGTCGATCAGCCGCGTTGGGCGCGCGACATTCTCTTTCATCAGGTCGATCAAGTTGGTGCCGCCGGCGATGAACTTTGCTGTCGCCTCTCGGGAAGCCTCATTCACCGCAGAGGTTATGTCGGTGGCTCTGGTGTATGAGAAGTTGTTCATGGATTGACGCTCCTTTCATTCGCTATGGGATTGACGCTCCTTTCACCCGCTACGCGATCCACGTTCCTTCTATGCGCCATGGCTTGTTGAATCGCGGCGAGGATGTTCGGATAGGCGCCGCAGCGGCAGATGTTTCCGCTCATCGATTCCCGGATCTCATCGGCGGTGGTGGCATGGCCTTCGCGCATCAGTCCGATGGCGGAGCAGATTTGTCCCGGCGTGCAGTAGCCACACTGAAATGCGTCGTGCTCAATGAATGCCTGCTGCAGTGGATGGAGCGCGCCGTTTTGCGCGAGACCCTCGATGGTCATGACCTCTGAGCCGTCCTTCATGATGGCCAGCGTCATGCAGGAGTTGATGCGTTTGCCGTCGACGAGCACGGTGCAAGCGCCGCATTGTCCGTGGTCGCATCCTTTCTTGGTGCCGGTGAGATCCAGATTCAGGCGGAGGAGATCGAGCAGGGTAGTCCAGGGCTCAACCTGCAACTCCCTTCTGACCCCGTTTATTGTGAGTGTGATTTTGGTTGAGGAAGGCAAAGAAACTGTTTGGGTATTCGCTTGGGTATTCTGTTCGACTCTCATAATTGCCCCTGCGGCCATCGGATGCGTAGGAGCGGTTTCTAGTTTCTCGTCTCTAGTTTCTAATTCCGCGTTTCGCTGAAGGACCGGCCTGGAAAGTTTTCGCGGGTGCGGCGCTCGCCCACCCTAGCAAGCTAGGGTGGGGCACCCGGCAATGAATGGGGCACTCTGTAAGTTAAAGGAATGAAATCTCCACGTTAGCTTCGCGGACGTGGGGCAACCGGCTGCTTGTAACTGGTTTGACGTCGGTGATAGGTCCCAACGAGCAAGATAAAGGAGGCGAGAACCCAGTGGAAGAAAATCGGGATAGTACCGCCGAACCAGCGTTGATCGGGATACAACGCCATTCGGATGATGTATCGAGCGATCATCCCTCCTAAGTAGATCCTGCCGAAAATGAGCAAGCCGTGGCCAAACCGCGCACTTGGAAGAACGAAATAGCCGCTCTGCCTCGTAAAATCCAGCGCTACTTTGCAAAAGATAATGATGATCAGGAATTGGGAAACCAGGAGGACAGGATAAGGCAGAAGTCCTGACTGCCACTCCTTCATGGGTGGCAGAAACTGGACGCTCCAGAAAACCACCATTATCTGTCCGATCACTCTCAAACAGAACAGGCCGAGCAACAGCCAGAGCCAAGGCGCATATTTTCGTGCGGAGGGTCTCATTGCCTTATTACCGTCACGCGAACATCTTTCGGTAGTGTCTGTACCAATCGCTCTGGAAGAGTTCTTTGGGATCGTATTTGCGCTTGAGCTGCAGCAGTTCAGCAAAATTCGGATAGCAAGCTTCCACCTGATCCCTGGTGGCGTATTTGTGGTAAGTGAGATAGTAGGTACCGCCGCGCTTAATGGCCATGTCGATCAGCCTGCGAAAGGCCTGCGCTGAATGTTCGATTCCTTCTTTCGAGTGAACCGTGTGTAGATTGAAAATGGTGCATGCGTAGGACTGTTTGGCCCACGGCAGGAAGCTTTCATCATCTTTCTCGATCAGCCTCACGGTGCCATAGACCAACTCAACTTTGTTCTTGCGGAAATCCTCACGAACTTCATCCAGGAATCCTTTCAGCATCTCTCGCGGCACGTTAATCTCGGTGATGATCTCCGTGGCGGGCTGGGCGCTGTGCAATTTCCTATCAATTTCCTGGTGATAGTTGACGGGATAAATGCTGAGCTGGTGGGTGTCAGACCAATACAACTGCCCATTTGTGGAGAGGTAGTAGCTGGCATAACTATCGAAAGCTTTACGCTTGTCCGTGTGAGCAAGGTAAAGGAGAGTCCGCCAGCTCTCATCCGACAGCTCTTTGTGGTTTTCCGGCATGGGCGTATCCAATGGCATTTCGCGATAACAGGAGAAGACTCCCTTACGCAAAAAATCCTCTGAGTCCTGATCGACCGAGAACTGGAAATCTCCATAGGTGAAACCGGCTGCGATCCGATCGCGAAAGGCCGAGATCAGGCCGTCCGTACTCCGGACCTCAACGACGCGCTGTACTTTGCGACGCGGAACAAGCCGCAGAGTCACCGAAGATGCGATGCCGAAAAGTCCATAACCACCAGCGACGAGTCGGAATAGTTCGGGATTCTGACTTCGGCTACAAAGTCTCAGATTTCCTTCGGCATCAATCAAGGTGAGTGACTCGACATCTGAAATAAACGGCCTTCGCGTGAGTCCTCTACCATGGGCGTTGCAAGCGACCGTGCCGCCAATGCTGATGCGGTCAGCGCCTGTTTGCTTTTGTGCGATGCCCCATTGCTGCCCCGTTTCCGGCTGCATCCGCAGATAACTGTTAATTAGCTCCGGCCATTGGATACCAGCCTCGACTTCGATGGTTCCGCGATCGCGATCGAAGTTGATCACTCGGTTCAGATTGGCTGTGTCCACCAGGACAGTGTCCGTACCAAATTGCTGACCTCCCATTGCGTGTCGTCCGCCGGCCACCGAGATTGCCTTGCCTTCAGCTCGGGCTGATCGAACCGCCTGCTGAAGTTCTTTCACGGAGGCCGGCTTAAGGACTTGATCTACCCGCGTCCGATTGAGCTGCGAATGAATATCATTCACGAAAACCGGCGCTGACTTGGATCGTCCCCAAGTTGGGGGAGCAATGGCCAGAGCGGCAGAAGCTGCCAGAAATTCACGCCTTGTGGGCATATTCTTCTCCTATTTTTCCAAAAGCTCTATTGGTGGAATTGCGAACCAAGTAGCGTGCCGATATGAAAAGAAGGAACAGCGCTATGCCTTGAAGCAGGTGATAGAAAGCATTGTGGTTGAAATAGCGCGGGTGCAAGGAAATCTTGAAGTGCTGCACCGCTGCTGCTACGAAGGTCAGTAATAATCCAGCAATCCCAGCCAAAGTGGGCAAATTGGGTCGTCGAAGAAACCGGAATCCAAAAGTCAGCGTGAGGAAGAGGACCGCGGGCAGGTAATTCGCAATAGCGATGATGAAATCTCGGCGACCAAGCAAAACGAATACTGAGTAGAGAGCGAACTCAATCAAGGCTACTCGCGTCACCCACACGACAATAACCTGGGGAAGCACCAGCAGAGCGCCGATTCGCCAAACAACAAAAGAAGTCAGGCCGAGGAGAATCAATGTGACCGGCCAGAGTAGCTTTGATCCCCTAGACAAATTGTCAGAGAAGAAACCGTGCACAGTGCCACCCACCAATGAGGCCGCACTGATAGAACAAAAAAACAATACGAAAGCGCTTTGCAGCGCAGGCCACGCTTCTTTAGTCCGAGACAATGAGAAGGCAAAAATAGCAGCCTCGACGGCCAAAGCGTAATCCGTTAACGTCACGTCTATTTCAGTGATCATCGATAAGGTTGTAGCGAAGGTGCAATATACCTAGCGGAGCGTGATTGTGGCAATGGCGAGAAGCGGTTTCTCGTTTCTCGTGTACCCAGACGATCCGCTGTGCGAATGAATGGGGCACACCTCTATCCCACTACCGGGGTACTCCTCCTCCCCCCCGAATTTTGCAAAATATTGAAAACATTGGAGTTGCAGGAAAATAGTTTGCAAAATATTCGGAACAAAGGAGTTAAAGGTCAAAATATTCAAAGCAAAGCAGTTAGGTGGCCGAGTCAGGTTGTCAAAGAGCGTGATTAACTTTTAGTTAATCAACTAGTTTCAAATATATCTTGCGATGAGAGTGTAGGTCAAGAAGAAAATCGGCGGGCGTTGTGCGCGGCCGTCGGCAGGGCGGAAGGGACTGTCTCGGTTCTGATCTAGAAAATTTTGTGGGAACGGCGCTCGCCCACTTCATTCGCTTCGCGAATGCAAAGGCTATACTTTCGACAGGTCCTCCGTTTCCGGAGTCGCCAAATAGCGCAATCATGTGTAAGTAGATTTCTGGAGAGATCATTCATCATGGAGACAAGTTTTTGGCAGCAAAAATGGGAGAAAAATGAAATTGCTTTTCACCAAAGTGAAGCCAACCCACTCTTGGTCAAATATTTCACCGAGCTTTCTCTAGCAAAAGGCCGTCGCGTGTTTGTCCCATTCTGCGGTAAAACTCTTGATATTCCTTGGCTACTGTCCAATGGTTATCGTGTTGCCGGAGCTGAATTGAGCAAAATAGCCGTTGAGCAATTATTTGCGGGGCTTGGGGTGGAACCAAAAATATCGGGAGTTGGTGCAGTAGATCGCTACAGCGCGGAGAAAATCGAAATTTTTGTCGGCGACATTTTCGATCTGTCCAGCGAGACGCTTGGCCCAGTCGATGCGATTTATGACAGAGCGGCTTTGGTAGCCCTACCCAAGGAAATGCGCAATCGGTACACGGCGCATTTAACGGAGATCACGGATAAAGCTCCGCAGTTGCTGATCACCTTTGAGTACGAACAGAGCGCGATGGAAGGCCCTCCTTTTTCCGTCAGCAACGAGGAAGTGAATGAACTCTATGGAGCTAGCTATGATCTGAGTCTCATTGCGAGCACAGATGTCCCTGGTGGTTTGAAGGGACGATGTCCGGCAAAAGAGAATGCGTGGATGCTAAGAAATAGCTGACGATTTGCCATCGAGGCAGGGGCGTGCGTTGCGCGCGGGACTTCGGCAGAGTGGAAGAGAGTGTATCGCAATCGACGCACGGCTGAAGCCGTGCTCTTCTACAAAAATCGGCGTTGAATAGTTGCGTCGCTAAAGGGTCGGTGGTGATGCAGAAAGTTTCGCGGGAGCGGCGCTCGCCCACCTGTGAAAAGCACACAGGTGGGGCACCCGGCGTTTTTTCATTTGCCACGCTCCCTAAGTTCACTTGCGAATGCTGACTGAGACCCAAATTGAATCCAGATAGCATTACTCCTTGGATATTCCGCTAATCTTCCTCTGGGAATCTCCCTGTAACCACGCTTCACGCGAAAAACCGAATTAAGTCGGTTCATTAGTTCATCGGCTGCTCTGTCATTCTCCGGTGCGTTTATTGTCACAAATCCAGGCGTAGAACCTTCGAGTGCTTCTTTCTGCATTGATGGTGGCAAATCAGTCCCCATCGGTCCGAAAGTAGCACAGTTGGAAACGTTGATCTGAAATTGAGCTGTCATGCTCGCAATTGCGTCTGCTTCTGGCGGTGCAGTTACATAAATCGTACATTTCGCATCATAGCCCAGCGCGACACGATACATACGAAATGCCTCAAGCAAATAAATGGTGTTTGGGAAGACAGGATCGCCGGTGACCATGCCGTGACGGTGGAGTTCCAGATCTAATTCCAACGCCTTATTTTTTTGCTCCAGATTTTTGACTTGCACTGCTAGAGATTCGTGCTGTCCATAAATTGTGTGTATAGAACTCCAAACAAAAATTGGCACATATACAACGGCTGTAACAACCAGCGTTACTCGCAATGCAATCGCAGCATCTTCCCTCCATCGTTTCAGCATGGCTTCTTTGCCCTGCTTCTTGAGAACGATGAATAGAGTGATTGCGATGCTGAGTACGGAAACAATGAGGGGCGCGACAAATCCCAGAGAAGTTGTGCCGAGGGAGGCGCGGAAAGCTTCCCAACAGTCCTTAAATAGGCTGCAATAGTAATTCCACATAGGCCAGTGATTATGCGCCATATGATCGGATAAAATCGGTCTGCGAACCACGAATCTACCTGCGTCGTGTCTAGCGGAGGTCGCTAGGTTGCGGAGGCACTAGGAATACAGTTCCTCCGTTGACATTCTTAGCAGCTGAAGGGTAAACTTTAATCTTTCGTTGTCCTGCAAGTGCCCGTCTGGGGTATCCCTCCGTTGGTGATCCAACACTGAGTGGAAACGCTTCTGCGGTACTCATTGCGGTTCTTTAATAGAAACAGGTTGTGATCAGGGTGGCGCGTGCAAGTTCGGCGTGCCTAGTCAGGTCCTTCAAGTCCCCTCACGCGGTTTGGAAACGTGGGCATTTTTTCGCTTCCGTTTCGAGCGCGGGTTTTCAGAGTGAGTGCGGGCAAGCGGACCGAAATTTTAGGGAGTTTTTACGTCATGGCTTCAACACATTTCCCCAAAGAAGGGGACATAACGCGGAAGTGGCACCTTGTGGACGCCTCGGGACAGACCCTGGGCCGCCTGGCCAGCCGCGTGGCGCGCATTCTTGCGGGCAAAGAAAGCACGCAATACACACCATTTATTGATACGGGCGACCACGTGATCGTGATCAACGCCGCCCAGATCAAACTGACCGGCGAAAAGGCCGACAAGAAGATCTATTACCACGTGACCGGATATCCGGGCGGCATCCGCGCTGAGCAGTACAAAAAGCGTTTGGCGCGCAAGCCGGTGGCGATCGTGGAAGACGCGATCGTAGGCATGCTGCCGCACACCAAGCTGGGTCGCGCGATGGCGAAGAAGTTGAAAGTCTATCGCGATGACAAGCACCAGCATCAGGCGCAGAAGCCGGAGCCGTTGGAGCTGTCAAAGAAGTAGTGGCTAGTGGTTAGTGGCTAGTGGCTAGCCGAAAAGCAAAAAGAGTTCAAGGCGGCTGGAATGGCTGCCTAATATGAGAAGGGTTCAAGCTGAAGGCTCAAAGCTGACAGCTGATAGCTAAAAAATGGCTGATCTGGTTCAGTATTACGGTACGGGACGCCGCAAGTCGAGCGTGGCCCGAGTGTTTTTGCGTCCGGGAAGCGGCAAGTTCACGGTGAACTCCAAGCCGTTCGAAGAGTACTTCGTGACGGAAGCGCAACGTGTGGCGGCAAAGCAATCTTTGGTGTCGGCAGACGCGAGCGCGACTTTTGACGTCTTGGTCACCGCCTCCGGCGGCGGCATCAATGGACAGGCCGGCGCGGTGCGTTTGGGCGTTGCCCGCGCGCTGCTGGAGTTCAATGTGGAACTCCGCAAGAAGTTGAAGAGCGAAGGATTGTTGGAACGCGATTCGCGCGGTAAAGAGCGCAAGAAGTACGGTCAGAAGGGCGCTCGCGCGAGGTTCCAGTTCTCTAAGAGATAGTAGTCAGTAGCAAGTAGTCAGTAGTCAGACTTCTTTGGACGGCAAGATGCCGTCCAGACAGCCGGCGAGACGCCGGCGCTACAAGAACCAAGCCGGCGAGACGCCGGCGCTACAAAGACACAGCCGAGGCGGCTGTGCCACACGATTTAGGCCCGTAACAATGGGGGTGGAAGCCCCTGTCCCTTGACCCCTCGGCTTCAGGGCTTGGGACAAACGCAGGAGCCAAAAACAAATTTTCCCGCACAGCGGGCACGGGGAATGAATCCCGACGCGGAGCACCAAAGATCAGACGATCGCCGCAAAGGATGCAATCCACTCAGGAGGTATCTTGGCAAACATAACTATGAAGGAACTGCTCGAAGCGGGCGTTCACTTCGGGCACCAAACGAAACGCTGGAATCCAAAGATGAAGGAATATATCTTTGGCGAGCGCAATGGAATTTACATCATCGACCTGCAGAAGACGCTCAAGATGTTCAAGGACGCGAGCAAGTATGTGCAGGAAATGGCCACGCAGGGCAAGATCATCCTGTTTGTGGGAACAAAGCGACAGGCGCAGGACGCTATCGCGGAAGAAGCCACACGCTGTGGAATGTTCTACATCAACCAGCGCTGGCTCGGTGGACTCCTGACCAACTGGGTCACCGTACAGAAATCAGTCAAGCGGCTCAAAGAACTCGACGAGATGGCCACCGATGGCCGCTATGAGCTGCTTCCCAAGAAAGAAGTGATCAAGCTGGAGCGCGAGCGCAAACACCTCCAAGCCAACCTGGCCGGTATCAAGAACCTGAACCGCTTGCCGGACGTTGTCTTCGTTATCGATTCCAACAAAGAAGCTATTGCCGTGAAGGAAGCCCGCAAGCTGGGCATCCCGGTGGTCGCCGTGGTGGATACGAATTGCGATCCCACGGAAGTGGATTACGTGATCCCGGGTAATGACGACGCGCTGCGCGCGATCCGTTTGTTTGCATCGAAGATCTCGGATTCGGTGGTGGAAGGTGTGACCGCTTCGACGGACAAGCAAGCCGCTGAAGTTGCCGGCATTGCCGCCGCGGCGGAAGCTACTGCTGCCGATGCGGGAGCCGGAGTAGCCGCTGCTGAAACCGCTTCAGAACCGGAAGTGGTGAGCATGGAAGATGTGGTGGAAGGCGTCCGCAAAGTGCCTGTCGCAGCCGCTCTGAAGGACGAGATCGAAGCCGAAGCCGCGAAAGCGGAGTGATTTTTATTTCAGGGTTCGACAGCTTCGCTGCCAAACCCTCGCGCCTGGTTCGCGCGGGACGGCGCTCACCATTCGCTCACCCGTGCGCAGGAAAAGTTATCAATCAACCCGCGCGCTTCACTGGCGCGGGTCTTTTTGTGTAAGGGTTTGGCTGGGCGCCAACCCTCGCGTCTAGTTCGCGCGTAGCAGCGCTCACTAGCCGCTCACGCGGTTGTGGGCAGAGGTCGGCTGAGAGTCGATTGAGGCACTCACATCATCTATATAGGAGGTTTACGCCTCCGAACAATTGAAAGGTTTATCAGTAATGAGCACATCCATGGCAAATATCTCCGCTGCACAGGTGAAAGAACTCCGGGAAAAGACCGGCGCTCCGATGATGGACTGCAAGAACGCCTTGACAGAAGCGAAGGGCGACATCGAAAACGCCATCGTCGTACTGCGAAAGAAAGGTATCGCCACGGCAGCAAAGAAGGCGACCCGCGTGACCAGCGAAGGGTCCGTGATCAGCTACATCCACGCAGGTGGCAAGATTGGCGTGCTGGTGGAGATCAATTGCGAGAGCGATTTCGTTGCCCGCACCGATGACTTCAAGGAGATGGCGCACGATATCGCGATGCACATCGCGGCGAGCGATCCGAAGTTTATCCGCCGCCAAGATGTGACGGCTGCGGACTTCGAGCGCGAAAAGGACATCTATCGTTCGCAAGCCGCGGCAACGGGAAAGCCGGCGCCTGTGGTGGAAAAGATCGTTGAAGGCAAGATGGCGAAGTTCTACGAAGAAGTTTGCCTGCTGGACCAGCCATTCATCAAAGACCAGACGATCTCGGTGGAGCAGTTGATTGCCACCAAAGTCAGCAAGTTGGGCGAGAACATCTCTGTGCGACGTTTCGCCCGGTTCAAAGTGGGCGAGGGCAGCGAGACCATCGCCGTCACCAAGCCAACGGCGGAAGCCGAAGGCGGCCAAGCCTAAGAGACATGCCGGAGCCAATGGCTCCGGCATTTTTTTTGCGCCGGCATTTTTTGCAGCATTTGGGGTTGCACGATAACCTAGTTCCGGAAAGCCTCATGGAAAAACTTAAGTACAAGCGCGTCCTTCTGAAACTCTCTGGCGAAGCCCTGGCTGCGGGGCAAGGCTTTGGTGTCGACCCGATTCGTGTGCACGAGATCGCCGAAGAGATAAAAGATGTTCACGCATTGGGCGCGGAGATCGCGATTGTTGTCGGCGGCGGGAATTTCTTCCGTGGAGTAGCAATTCAGGCGCGCGAGATGGACCGCGTCTCGGCAGACCACATGGGCATGTTGGCGACTGCGATCAATGCGCTGGCGCTGCAAGACGCGCTGGAAAAGCAGCACGTGCACACCCGCGTGATGTCGGCTATCGAGATGAACCAGGTGGCCGAGCCGTTTATCCGGCGGCGCGCACTGCGTCACCTGGAAAAAGGGCGGATCGTGATCTTCGCCGGAGGAACCGGCAATCCATATTTTTCCACGGACACAGCGGCATCGTTGCGCGCAATGGAGATTAAAGCCGACGCCATCCTGAAGGCGACGAAGGTTGACGGCATCTACGATTCCGATCCGATGTTGTTCAAGGAAGCGATCAAGTTCGACCAGATCACGTACTTCGACGTGATCCAAAAAGGCCTGAAAGTGATGGACACCACGTCCATCTCGCTTTCCAAGGACAACAAGTTGCCCATCCTGGTCTTCAAGCTGAATGAGCGTGGAAACATCGCGCGCGCAGTCAAAGGCGAAAGCGTGGGCACGCTGGTCACGGCGTAATACATGGCGCGCTGACCACCACAGATAATCTATTCGCATCCTAAGAGCAGACCCTTAAAAGGAGCTGCTGTATGGCGCATGCGATTCGACCTGCGGAGAGATCGATCCCTGAAAGCATTGAAGGCGAGATGCGGAGTTATGGTCTGAGGACCGAGTCCGAAATCCAGGAGGTTTTTCAACCACCTTATTGGGATGAAGGCATGTACAGGCCGGAGGTTAACGGCCGGAATGTCGCCAAAGGTGCTTTGGCCGGGGCTATCGCCGGACTGGTGGCGAGCTGGGTGATGGTGGAATTTCAAAAGGCGTGGTCGAAGGCGGAGGAAGCTGCGCAGCGACGAAGCGGGCACTCAAGAAATCTGGATGAGCATGGAGTGCCGGAGCATCGCGCGATCCACCCTGAAGGCGAGCACGAAAAACAGCCGGATGACGCCACCGTCAAAACTGCGGAAGCGATCTCAGAAGGCCTTTTTGGACATCGGCTGTCTCCCGAAGAAAAGAGGATTGCAGGGCCGGCGGTGCATTACGCATTCGGCGCCATAGTGGGCGCGCTCTATGGAGCGACTGTCGAAACTGCGCCTGCTGCGCGGGCGGGATTCGGGACGGCATTTGGCGCAGTAGTGTTCGTAGGAGCGGACGAGATCGGGGTGCCTGCAATGGGACTCTCGCCGAAGGTAGACGTGCCGCTCTCCAAGCACTTATACGGATTCGCCTCGCACCTGGTGTATGGCGTGGCTACTGAAGCAGTGCGGAGACCGGTGCGGGCGACGATGAAATGATCGCACGATCACGTGCCATGTGAGTCCCGATTTCTGCTCAGATTACGCTGCAACGCAAAATGTATGGATCCTTCGACTGCGCCGCTCTTCGGCTCCGCCCAGGATGACAGTCAATCAAGTGCTCCGCTGACCCCGCAAAGCGGCTGAATTTGTTTATAATCACGGGTTCCTACATTGCAGAGGGCATGTCATGGCACCCCCACTTATGGCGGGAATTCCCGCACTCAAAGAAACCTACGCACAATTGAAGACACGCATGGACAAAGCAGTCGCAGATTTCAGCAACAGCTTGTCGGCTACGCGCACCGGGCGAGCATCGGTGCATATGCTCGACACCGTGAAGGTACCTTATTACGGCTCAGAGATGCCGCTGAACCAGATCGCGCAAGTGCATGCGCCCGAAGCGCAGCTCATCACGGTGCAGCCTTTTGACACCAGCGCGCTGGCGGACATTGAAAAAGTGCTGCGCAGCGCGGAGTTTGGGTTCAATCCGCAGAATGATGGCAAGATCATCCGTGTACCCATTCCGCCGCTGACGGAGGACCGTCGCAAAGACATGGTCAAGCATTTGCATAAAGTGCTGGAAGACCATCGGACAGCGGTGCGCAACATCCGGCGAGATGGAAACGAAGCCATCAAGAAGGCGATGAAAGACAAAAAGATTTCCGAGGACGACGAGAAGCGGTCGTTGGAGGAGATCCAAAAGCTGACCGACGAAGAGATCAAAAAGATGGAAGAGATGTGCAAGAACAAAGAGAAGGAAGTCATGACGGTGTGAGGCGGCCGAAGGCCGCCCGGCCATCAGCTATCAGCTTTCAGCTGTTAGCGAAAAACTTAGGAAACACGTTTCAATTTCCTGAATTGGCTTATCGGAACTTTCCCTTCTGGAAAGACTGCGGTTATTTCCAGGGTTCCACCCATCGCCTTGATCATGGATTGCAGGGTGCTAACGTACATGTCAGCACGGCGTTCCATTTTTGAGATAGCGGACTGTTTCACTCCCAGCAGCTTGGCCAGGTGTTCTTGGGTCAAGTCACGTGCTACCCGCAACTCGTCCAGGGCCATCTGTTCGCGGTAACGCTTGGCCATCTCGGCGCTTCTCTTTTGTGAGGCGGGCAACATTTTGGCCCGCAGTTCATTAAAGTTTTTTTTCATTTCATGCTCCGTTTCAACATCGCCAGATGTTGGTCAAATAGCTTGTCTGCGATAGGCACATATTCCGCATACAATTTCGGATTGCCGCTCTTGTCTCCGCCAATGAGAAGAATCGCAGCTCGTCGCGGATCAAAAACGTAGAGCACGCGCAGCAGCTTGTTACCCACAGTGCCTCGCAGTTCTTTCATATTGGCATGCTTCGAAGTGACAATCACATCGGAATGTGGACGCGGTAGAACTGGCCCAAATTCCTGTAAGAGCAGCACTTTCGCGTTGATCTCACTTTGTTCTTTGGCATTGAGATTGTTCCACCACTTTTCGAACTCATCGGTGAACTCGACCTCCCATGACATCCAAGGAATATAACCTTCGTGGAATATCTGGTCAATAGAAAGGGATGTGGTGTTAGGCAAGCGCCGTAACTGTGGCTCTAAACGCCGTGGGCGGGACGCCCACGTGACAGCCGGCGAGACGCCGGCGCTACAAGGAATATAATCGGCGTATGAAGTCCGTTGTCCACGCCGCGTGTCCGCATGATTGTCCTGATGCCTGTGGTGTGTTGATCACGATTGATGACGGGCGCGCAGTGAAGATACAGGGAGATCCGGCGCATCCGGTCACGCGCGGTTTTTTGTGCGCGAAGGTGACCAAGTACTTGGAGCGGGTTTATTCGCCGGAGCGATTGCTTTATCCAATGCGGCGCGTTGCTCCCAAGGGGCGGAACAATTCCGGGCCGGGCGCCTTTGAGCGGATCAGTTGGGATGACGCGCTGGAAGCAATCACGGCAAAGTTGAGAGCTATCTCTGACGAGTTCGGCCCGGAAGCGATACTTCCCTACTCCTATGGAGGCACGCTGGGACAGCTGAATAATGCGTCGATGGACCACCGGTTTTTTCACCGGCTGGGCGCGTCGCAATTGAACCGGACAATCTGCGCGACCGCGGGTGGTGATGCTCTGCTGACGGTTCTCGGCAAAAAGCTCGGCACGGAGCCGGAACAGTTCCGCAAATCGAAATACATTATCGCGTGGGGCGCGAACATCCACGGCAACAACGTACACCTCTGGCCATTCATCGAAGAGGCGCGGCGCAATGGCGCCAAGCTGGTGGTGATCGATCCATACCGGACGCGGACGGCGAAGTGCGCGGACTGGCACATCGCGATCAATCCCGGAACTGACGTTGCGCTGGCGCTGTGCATGATGCGCGTGATCATCCAGGAAAACCTGCACGACGCCGATTACGTTTCCAAATACACGCTGGGGTTCGACGAACTGCGCTCGCGGGTGATGGAAGATGCTTATGCTCCGGAGCGCGTTGCGCAGATCACGGGGATTCCCGCGAATGAGATCGTCAAGCTGGCGCGGGAGTACGCGACGGCGCGTCCTGTGGTGATCCGGGTGAATTATGGTGTGCAGCGTTCAGAGAACGGCGGGATGAACGTGCGCGCGATCACGATGCTGCCGTGCATCACCGGGTCATGGAAGGAAGTCGGCGGCGGTTTGCAGCTCTCCACGAGCGGCGCGTTTCCGTTGAATAAGGAGTCGCTACAGCGTCCGGATCTGATGTTCAAGAGCCCGTTGGGGCGCATCGCACGAGTGATCAACATGTCGGAGTTGGGCAAAGCGCTGCTTACCGAAAGCACCCCTCCGGTGAAGGCGGTGTTTGTTTACAACTCGAACCCGGCAGCGGTTGCGCCAAATCACAGCGATGTGGTCCGCGGATTCCTCCGCCCTGACTTGTTCACCGTCGTACACGAGCAGTTCTTCACCGACACCACCGACTATGCCGATATCGTGCTGCCGGCGACGACGTTCTTCGAGCACAAAGAATTGCAAGGCGCGTACGGACATTATTATTTGCAGGTCTCGAACCAGGCG
>JAOAPH010000027.1 GCA_025462835.1 Candidatus Angelobacter sp.
GCAAAGGCAGATTCAGGGAGAAGTTGGGTGATGCGCTCCGCCTTCTCCACTGCGGCAGGAAGATTGCCTTCTTCCAGGAGCGCCACCGCATACCACTCCAACATAACCGGCTGGTCAGGCCACAAAGTGACCGCGTGCTCCAGGAAGACGCGCGAGTCGCGTCCGCGTTGCAGTTCGTGCAGCGCTGCCTCGAAATATGCTGAAGCTGAGTAGTGCGGATTTGCTTCTTTCTCAATTGCCACGAGTGCCTCCTTATCTATTTCGTCATCTTTGTTGACGATGCGTTCAAGCAGCGCCGATTTCTTTTCTTCTATTTCGACGGGTGCGGCCGCAGGCGGTGCAACCGGCATGAGTTCACGCTTCTTGGCCAAGCGGTCGCTATCGGGAGTTCTGGTGTCCGATGTTCCGGGTGGGGGAGGCTCTTTAAATGAACTGCCTGGAACCTCGACACGGATGCCCATGGTCGATGTCGATCCTCGGTCAATGCTTTGAACCAAAGACTTAGAAATCGAATATGTCGAGCCGCCCATGACGTATTCGACTTGTCCTGCCTTTTCCTGAACCCTTTCCACTTGGAAGGAAGTGCCGTTCTTGAGGTGAATGGTTTGGGCGGCTGAGGTGGCCGAAACAGCGATCAGCGAAATGGTGGCAAGGAATAGATACAGCTGGCGCATTGCTTGTTACCTGGCGGACGTGGAACCGCTCTGGAATCAGAGCAAGCGAGGAACCATCTTCTGCCGAGTGGTGGCGCGGAGAAGCGTGATATGACGCGCTTTCAGGCTAAATAATCGGAGGGAGTGTCGCTGGAAACGGACAGATGCCATATCCAGTTATGCGCGTTTGGGACACTAGTAGTTGGTTTCGACTTACTTCTTTGCTGTCGCCTGCAGCAGTCCCACGCGGGTCTGATTGAGGGTGGTGTAAAGCGATTCCCTGGGAACCTCCGTGATGTAGGGTTTGAACATCCAGCCCAGGCCGGTCGGGATATCACGGGTAAGTGAGATGGCTTCGCACTGCACGTACACTCCGCCATCTTTTTCTTCCATGCGGAAGTAGGAGTTCAGGGCCCAGAGAAATCCGTTGTCGTGTCCCACGGGCTTTTCGCGTTCGTCTTTGGTCCCCGCATTTTCCACTTCGGCGACTCGCGTTGTGTGCGAATTGCTGAATGCCCTGGGACTGCCGCCCGTGATGGTTTCATAATGCGCCGCGTGCTCGGTATTCATGGTCACGGCGATGACCTTCTTTTGATAGAAGCGCAGATAGACTTTGAAATCATTGCCGTTGCGGCTTATCAGGCGCGAATCGGCGACCTGCGGTTTGTAGAAGTCTTTGTGGTGGTTGTAGTCCTGAAGTACAGCGAGAGTAGAGGCGACGTTTCCGCCGGGAATAAAAACGCTGGCAATCCAGTGATGGACGAGTGCGCTGGGCACTTCGATATTTGCGCCTTGCTCGTTCTCCTCCAGCTTTTCGGTAACAACTTCCCCATTTTTCAGCCGCTCGAGAATGGCCTGCTTTCGCGAAGACTCGAGTGTGTCCACCCAAAGAAATGGTTTGTTCTCTTTGGAGGCAGCGGCGATCTCCGATTGCATCCGGGCTTCAGCAACCTGGGTGTAATGCGCGAAGGCCTGCCGCGTCTTCTCTTTCAGCTCCGCGGCAAATGTCGGTTGAGGGAGCAACGCCGTAACAAGAAAAAAGATGGCAAGGGCCGGAAGGAATTTGCGCATGGAGAATCGATTGTACCCGCTGGCCTGAGCAAGCGAAAAGATTGGCTGGCTGTATAGAATGGGCGCGTGGCGGAACTCTCGTTCTTCATCGGCAAAGGCGGGGTGGGCAAGACGACGGTCTCATCCGCGTACGCCGTGCGCGAAGCAGTCCGCAATCCACGCAAAAAAATCCTTCTGCTCTCGACTGACCCGGCACATTCGCTGGGAGACATATTCAAGCTTAAGCTGGGCGACAGACCCCAACGCATTCGGTTGCCGAAGGCTGGAAATCTTTTTGCGTGGCAGATCAATGCGGAGAAACAGTTTCGCGATTTCCTCAAGCCTTATCGCGAAGACCTGATCGACCTGATCGAGAGCGGGACTATTTTTTCCCGCAGTGAGATCGAGCCACTGCTGGAGACGACGTTGCCGGGCATGGCGGAGATGTCCGCGCTGATCGCGATCGACGAGTTGCTGGAAGGCAATAAATACGACCATATCGTGGTGGACACCGCGCCCATCGGACACACGCTCCGCATGTTCGAGTTGCCCCAGCACTTCGCGCGACTCCTTGAATTCCTCGACATCGCCGGCAGCCGGGACCGCTGGCTGCAGCAACGCTTCGGAGGCGCTCATAACGCTGCTTCAGAACCGTTTCTGGAACGATGGCAGAAGATGGTTACCTCTGTGACGTCTGCTTTGAGCGCCGAACGTTCGCAGTTGTTCATGGTGACCTCGCCGGAAGAATTCTCTTTGAATGAGGCCGTCCGTTCGGCGGATGCGCTGGCGAGTTCTGTCCCAGATTTAAAGATAAGCGCCATCGTGCTGAATCGGGCTGTTGTGGGAAAGAGTTCCTGCCCGGTCTGCGCGATGCGCGGCAAAATGACAGCGGCAGCAAAGAAGTTCGTAGCGCGGGATTTTCGTCGGCTGCCGTTATTCGTTGGCGAGGATCTGGGAGGCCCAGTTCTCGGCGCGAGCGCTCTCGCAAAATTCGGCGACCATCTCTTCGGCGGAAAGAAGGCAGTTGCCACAAAGGCGCCCGCGTCGAAGTTTCCTGCGATCGAAGTCGTGCCGTGGCCAAAGTTAGCCGCTCCGCTCGTGTTCACGATGGGCAAAGGCGGCGTAGGCAAGACAACGGTATCCGCTGCGCTAGGGTTCAAGCAGCGGGCATCGGATCCGAAAAAAAGCGTCACCGTCTGCTCGACGGATCCGGCGCCTTCGCTGGACGATGTCTTTCAACAAGACGTGACCTCGCGTCCCGCGGCGGTTCTGGGTGACAAGAAATTTCACGCGTTGGAGATCGATTCCGTCGCAGAATTTCGGCGATGGGCAGCCGCGATGCAAGAGAAAATCAACGCGGCATTTTCAACGCAATCGGGTGGGATCCATGTGGATATGTCGTTTGACCGGCAGATCTTTTCTTCGCTGCTGAGCATTGTCCCGCCGGGCGTGGATGAGATCTTCGCCATCTTCAAGATCCTTGACCTGCTTCCCTCGGCTGACAAAAGCCCTGAATCCGTCGTCATCATTGATATGGCGCCCACGGGACACGCATTGGAGCTGCTGCGGATGCCGGAGCGTATGCTGATGTGGTCGCGCCTATTATTGAAAAGCTTGGCACCGCACCGTACACTACCTCTCGCGCAGGATGTGGCGGTTGAAATTGCTTCATTGGGCCAGCAGGTGCGTGAACTGGCAAAGATTTTGCAAGATCCGAAGCGATCATGCGCGATGGCCGTAATGCTCGCCGAACCATTGCCGGATCAAGAGACGGCGCGACTGCTGGCATCGTTGAAGAATTTGCAGGTTTCGGTGCAGGCCGTATTCGCAAATCGCATCGTAATGAATGCTGGTGAGCGGTGTCCGCGATGCACTCGCGCACGACTGTGGCAGGCGGCGACTCTTGCGGGCTTGAAAAAGCGCTTTCGCGGCAAATCTGCGCCGATCTATTTGCTACCGAATCTTGCCGGCGAGATTGCAGGCACGAAATCACTGCGGCAGTTCACGGATGAGCTATGGCAACTGGCGTAAATAAAAAATCGAAGTCGGCGGGTTCCAAAGCGCAAGTGGTGGCGCTGCCCGTGAACAAGATAAAGCCAAGTCGCGTCAATGATGAGGCGCTCTATCTGTACGGAGTCTCGCCGCTCATGCCTTTGACTGCGAGGCCGAAGATTACCGTGCCGGGAATCGACGGCGAACACCGCGTAGAGGCGATTCCCTGCACCGGGCTGCTGTGCTGGATCACCCGGGTGAACGCGAGCGAATTCGCGGCGGAACTGAATCGCAAGATGGAAGAGCTGGAATGGCTGGCGGAATCGAGCGTGCGGCACCAGCGAGTGGTCTCCGCAATCTGCGCCAAGACCGCACTGTTGCCAACCCGGTTCGGAACGGTTTTCCTTAGCGAGAGTTCGCTGGCCGCAGACATTGATTCGAGAAAGAAAAATCTCTTCGACGCCTTCAAGCGGGTGGCCGATGCGGACGAGTGGGGCGTAAAAGTTTTCCTGACCGCCGCACCCAAGGCTGCGGTGGTGGATGCGAAATCCGGACGAGACTATCTCGAGAAAAAAGCCAAGGCGATCGCTGCCAGCGGCAAGCCTTCTCCGGATGTGGAAATTGAGAAGTTTTCCGCCGAGCTGCAAAAAATCTCTTCCGACAGCGCACAATTGGGGAAAGTGAGTAGCGGACAGCAAGGACTGCAATGGCAGGCGTCGTTCTTGTTACCGAGAAGCCGTCGCAAGCAGTGGGATACAGTACTGAAGAAGTACGCAGAACGATGGGCGGGATCGCGGAGAATCGAGTCCTCCGGTCCGTGGCCGCCATATTCGTTTGTGGAATAGCAGAAAATTATGTCGAGCGCACCACAACGCGTCACATTGGGAGCGGGACCGGATTCCGAGCAGGAGGTCTCACTCCTGGAGATACTGGACCACGTTTTGAACTCAGGCGTGGTGATTCAGGGCAGCATCGTGATCTCGCTGGCGGGCGTGGATCTGGTGTATGTAGGACTGAATGTGGTGCTCACCTCCGTCGAGACCGCGCTTAAGAGCCTGAAGCTTGAAGAAGCAGGCAAGCTCAAAAAGGTCCCCCGCCGGAGCTAGCTTTCATCATCCTTATGTTGCTCCTCTACTGCATGACAGAAGCCGGTGTTGATTCGGGCCAGCTGCTCGGAGTGCAAGGTGCTGAAGTGCTATCGTCCGAAAGCAATGGACTTGCCTGCCATTTCAGCGCGCTGGAAAATGCCCACAGCAAGACCCAGGATGATGCTTTGGCCTTCTGGGCTGTGATTAATGGATTATTCCAAGCAAATTCGGTAATTCCATTCAGATACCCCACTCACATGGCAGACGAAAATGCCATTCAGGAGTTTTTTGCGGCGAATGCTGGTTCGTACCTGGCCCAGCTTCAACGGATTCGCGGACTGGTACAAATGAAGATCACGATCCAAACTGTTCCATCCACCCAAGAAAACGTGGCACCCACCTCAGGAACCGAATATCTCAAGCAGCGGCAGCGAGAATCGCAATCTGCATCGGCGGCGACGGAGGCTATAAAGAGCGCCGGCGGTCACGTGGTGCATGAGTGGAAGCAGGAGCAGCGAAATAATGCGACAATCCTGTTCGCAATGATTGAGCGCACGGCACTGAGCAAATTTAGGTCTATGATTTCAAAGACAGAGAATATCGAGGCTCAAATCAGTGTTTCCGGCCCATGGCCGCCCAGCGAATTTGTGAATTTCAGTCCTGAATTGTCGCCAAGTGTGAAAAATGACTGATCCAAATCAAGTCACTCCCGCGGAGATCGAGGCGGCTGTCGCTGATTTGAAACGGCAGCTGCAAGGCGCCGCTGCGGGGGGGCAAAGTCGTATAGACTGCACTCAGGAGAGCATTGAGCAGGGACTCGCGAAGCTGGTTCTCACGCTCATCGAACTGCTCCGCCGATTATTAGAGCGGCAGGACATCCGGCGCATGGAAGGTGGTACTGTCAGAGATGCCCAAGTGGAAGAGATGGGGGCAGCGCTGATGAAGTTAGAGCAAAAGATTCATGAGCTTACGAATACCTTTGGGCTGAAACCGGAAGACCTGAATCTCGATCTTGGCCCTATCGGCAAGCTCCTGGATGATGGCAAGTAGATTTTTGCAGAAATGTTGTGTCCGCCTGACAACTCGGAAGGTGAGTACCGCATCTGAGACTCAGGCTTCAAACTTTAAAGACCCAAATACCATTACCTGCAGCATTGTGGCCTCCCCCCGCGACAGATTTGAAACACGCTATTCACAACCGCTTTAGGATGCTGTAATCTGCCTCTTCCCGGTGTGCATGCTCGAAACCGGAGTCGGCTGCAGGAAAGAATTCGTCACTAATATGGAACGAGTACCCACAGCTTCCGGCACCACGAACCTGATCGACATCCTGGATCGCGTATTGGACAAGGGACTAGTGATCGCGGGCGATATCCGCGTTTCGCTGGCCAATGTCGAATTGCTGACCATCCGGATCCGATTGCTGGTTTGTTCGGTGGATAAGGCGGAGCAGATCGGGCTGAACTGGTGGAAGCATGATCCGAACCTGACCACCCCGTTGCCGCCGGTTTCACATCTCGGACTTCCTCCGGGGGCCAATCGTAGACAGACGGTAAGACGCACGAACGTGGCAGCGCCTAATCCGACCGCAGCAAGAGTGGTGCGCAAGAAAGTCGCAGTAAAAAGTTCAAAAAAAAGCAAGCTACCAAGCCGACGCAAGTAAGACGGATGGAGCCTGAAGGAGTCATGTAATGGCAGTTGAGCGAGTATCCGGTGGATCAAGTCTTATTGACGTCCTTGATCGCGTCCTCGACAAAGGCATCGTTATCGACGCCTGGGTCCGAATTTCACTGGTCGGAATTGACCTCATCACCGTTGAAGCGCGTGTCGTGGTGGCTTCCATCGATACGTACCTGAAGTACGCCGATGCAGTCGGACTTACCGGACTCGTCTCTCGTCCTCAACTTGAAACGAAAGAAGAAGTTGAGACTATTGAATCGATTGAGCCCGTTCGCCGGCCAGTCAGGAAAAAAGTTCGACGCGTCGCTAAGCGCCGCTAAGAGGGCTGGCAAGAAATTGTTGATGCCCCTCGAAAATGGCTGGAGGAAGGACGATTCGGTTGGCGACGCCGCAAATGCGTGTGAAATCTCTGGAATTGGTGAAAGGCAACGGAAATGTCCTGAAGGACGCGGATTCCCGCATTCCGGCTGCGTTGCGCCTGCTTCACGCCGAGCGTTCCGACGAGATTTATCCCATCCTGATGGAAGAAATCGTCCGACTGGGGTACCCGCGGGCTTTCGTCCTCTCCGCCAATTTCGAGACCGGAGAAGTCTCACCGGTTGCCGGAATCAAGTGTTCAGATGCGTATCTGCATAAATTTCGCACTTCCCTTTACTCCGATCACCCCCTGATTGGAGTCTTCCATACGTTGAATCCTGACGTCATCTCGCGCTCCTCCTCAAATCCGCGCCCGCTTTATTGCCATCCCGTCATTTATCGGAATCAGAACCTCTGCTGGGAAGCCGAACGGCAGCGCCATCCGCAATGCCTGGCCACCGATAACTTCCGTGGAACCCGCAAGCTGAGCCTGGATGGACAGCAGTGCAAGACCTGCGAAATGCGCTCGTATGCGGCTGCCGTTGTAGTGGAGCTTCCCAAGAAAACTTCCGCGCGCTCCATCGCTGAGTTGGGCGCGCTGGTTGAACTGGCAAACCGCTATCTCGCGCGGTTGTTCAAGATCGAGCATTACTACAACCGCATGCGCGATATGGAAGACACCATCTCGCAGATGAACGCGGTGATGATGAGCATGGCAGATCCGGTGATCCTCACTGACATGCATTTCCGCGTGATCATGCAGAACCAGGCGGCGGCCAGATTCTTCAAACTGCCAGATGAGACCACCGAAGGCCTGGTCCGCGCGATCGAGTTGAACAACATGCTGTTTTCGGCTGCGCTCTCTTCCATGGCGATTTCCGGGACGGAGACTCACCGCGATCTGACGCTGGTGGATCCAAGCGAGGGCGAAGAACTGCTCTTTGAAGCAGTTTGCGTGCCCTCTTACAGCCGCGAAGGACTGCCGTCAGGGTTGGTCACAGTCATGCGCGACGTGACCGATCTGCGTCGTGCAGACCAGGAGCTGCAAGCGAACTACGAGAAGTTGCGCGCCGCGGAAGATGTGGTTCGGCAGGACCGCGATCGACTGAACCTGATCATCGAAAACGTTGGCGACCCCATCATCGTTTGCGATCGTGACGGAACCGTCGTACTGCTGGACCCATTGGCAGAAGCGCTCTTTGGAGTTGAAAACGCCAGCGATCCAATTTACATGGCCAACCAGGCGGTCCTGGATGCCTACGTCTACAACTTCACCAACTCGTTCGCGGAGACAATCACGCAACCTCTCCGGTTCACGGATCCAACCACGCAACAGCAGACCGAATACGACGCGCGCTCCGGAAAGATCTACAACGAGCGCGGCCAAGTAGCATATACCGTCACAGTTCTTCGCGACTGGTCGCCCGTGCGCAAGCTCGAACAGCTTAAGGTCGAGCGGCGCATGCTTGAGATTGAGAAATTTGCTTCCGCCGGACGCCTGGCGGCCACTATCGCCCATGAAGTCAACAACCCCATGGAAGCGATCAAGAATGCGATCTACCTTCTTGCCGGAAAGGTGCAGCCGGAAGCCGAACCCGTCTACGGGATCTTGAAATCAGAGACCGAGCGTGTGGCCCGCATCGTCCGCCAGATGCTGGGGCTTTATCGCAACCAGGAATCGGTAAAGCCGGTGAACATCAATACTCTCATCGAGGACACCCTTCTGCTGCTGGCGCGGCAGTTGCAGCGGTCGAATGTTGAAGTGGTGCAGGAATACGCGGAGCTGCCACCTGCCGTGGTTTCTGCCGACCAGATGCGACAGGTGTTTTCCAACATCGTTATCAACGCCAAGGACAGCATGACCAATGGCGGCAAGCTGAGGATACGCACCCGGCAGATCCATGGCTCCGATGGACTGCACGGATGGATACGCATCCTGATCGCCGATACCGGCTCCGGCATCTCCCGCGATATTGTCGGCACAGTCTTTGAGCCTTTCGTCACGACAAAAGGGGAAAAGGGGACGGGCCTGGGTCTTTGGATCGTGAAGGGAATCATTGGTAACCACAGCGGTAAGATTTCTGTGCGCAGCAGAGTTGGAGCGGGTACGGTTTTTAAGATTGATCTTCCGATGGTCCGGCTATGACGACTGCAATGAAAAAATCTCCCAACATAGGCCGCGTTCTTGTGGTGGACGATGAGTCGTCCGTGCTCATCACGTATAAGCTCATCCTGGAGCAGCAGGGGTATAAGGTAACGGCGGCCATCTCATCAGAGGAAGCCAAACAGGCTATCAAACACAACGAGTTCGACTTGATACTTTGTGACTACTCGTTGGAACAGCAACACACCGGTTTTGAGGTGATCGCCGCAGCCCGGGCTAGCAAGCCTGATCTGCCTGCTATCCTTCTTACCGGCTATGCAACATTGGATACCTCCGAACAGGCCCGAAAAGATGGGATCGGAGTGCTTTTTAAGCCTATCGATATAACCGAATTTCTAAGCACCACATCGGCCTTCTTGAGGAACGAGCATGAGTCCCAAAAAACAGCCAACGAAGATAAATAGCAAAGCGCGAAAGGGCGCTGCTGCAAAGGCCAAGAAAGCAACCGCCACGAGTGCGCCCGCGAAGGTGCGCAGCAACGGCAAAGGCGCATTGGCGTCTATCGATGCTCCCCGTGAACCGCAACTCGCGGTCATGCCAACCTCATCCCCCAGTCGCCAGACTGGAGTGGAAGGGCGATACGTCTATGGGATCATCCCCGGAAACCAACCGGCGACTTTCGGAAAAACCGGCATCGGCGGCGCGGGCGAAGCCGTCTACACCGTCCACCATGGCGATGTTGCCGCTGTCGTAAGCAAGACATCGGTATTCATATTCGATCCCACAAGAGAGAACGCCCTCGCGCACGAGCACGTGATTGAGACGGTGATGAAGACACACACCATCATCCCCATGAGCTTTGGCACGGTCTTCCGCACTGACCAGGACATCAAGGAAGTGCTCAAGAGCATTTATCCGTCGCTGAAAGACGTCCTGAAACAAATGTCAGGCAAGCTCGAATTTGGACTCAAGGTGACTTGGGACAGGGATCGCGTCATCGAAGAACTCAAACGCGACCATGAGGAGATCCATCGCTTCCATATTGAATTAACCAAGAAGCATCTGCAGTCCACATATTTTGCCCGCATGCAGTTAGGGCGCATGATCGACAAAGCGCTCGCCGAGCGCTCGGCCGATTACGTGCGCGACATCTATGACGCGCTGCGTTCGATATGCGTCGCATCGCGCGACAACAAGCCTATCGGCGACAAGATGATCATGAACGCTGCCTTCCTGATCGATCGCAATCGCGAAACCGACTTTGACGCCGCCGTGAATAAAGTGGCGCAAAAGTTTTCTGATCGCCTGAATTTCAAATACACCGGCCCCTGGCCGCCATACAATTTTGTGAACATCCGCCTCAAGCTCGAACGGGGCACATCGACGTAGCCAATGATCTTCAGCCTGCTCACATTGCCGATAGATGGCATCAAGTTCATCTTCAACACCATTG
>JAOAPH010000035.1 GCA_025462835.1 Candidatus Angelobacter sp.
GGTCTTGTCGGCGGTCTCCTCATCGCCACCCTCCAATACACCGAATACCGCTTCGTCGTCATCGAGCACTCGGTCGAGCTCTACAGCGCCCTCGTTGCCATCCTCTTCGCCACCTTCGGCATCTGGCTCGGCCTCCGCATCACGCGCAGACGGGAGACGATCGTGGTGAGAGAAGTTCTCGTCCCTGCTTCAGGCCCGGGCGCCGAGCCAGTTTCGCCTTTCGCTCCAAGCACAGCCCAGCAGCAGAGCCTCGGCATCACCGCCCGCGAGCTCGAAATCCTCACCCTCATCGCCCGCGGCCTCAGCAATCGCGAGATCGCTACTCAGCTGTTCGTCTCCGAGAACACCGTAAAGACCCACTGCTCCCGCGCCTTCGACAAACTCGGAGCTGCGCGCCGCACCCAGGCCGTGCAGCGCGGCAAAGAACTCGGCCTGCTGCCCTGATCGCGTCACCCAAAAGCACGATTTCCGCTCTACTCCTGCGAAATCATCCAAAAGGATGATGACATCCGGCCCTGCCAGACCGCATAATGCCATCCGCACTCACACTCAGGAGCCTCACATGAAGAAAACCGTCCTCACCTTCGGCCTCATCTCCGGCCTCATCATCTCCGTCCTCATGGGCGGCTCGCTGCTCCTCGCCGACAAGATCGGCTCCGGCCACAGCATGACCCTCGGGTACACCATCATGGTGGCGTCGTTCCTGCTCATCTACTTCGGCATCCGCAGCTACCGCGACAACACCCTCGCCGGCCAAATCTCCTTCGGCCGCGCCTTCGCCTGCGGCATCCTCATCACTCTCATCACCACCGTCTGCTACGTCGCCATGTGGGAAGTTCTCTACTTCAACTTCATGCCCCACTTCATGGACAGCTACTTCGCCGCACAAATCCACAAGGTGCAGTCCGCCGGCCTCGACTCCGCTACCACCGCCGCGAAGGTCGCCGCTATCCAGCACTCCCAGCAGCTCTTCCAGAACCCCCTCGTCAACATGGCCTACGCCTCTATGGAACCTCTGCCTGTGGGCCTCCTTATCACCTTGATCTCTGCAGCGCTCCTAAAAGGACGACAGGAAGTGTGAGAAGGAAAAAGACTGGCGGCAACTGCGTGGGATTATCTTTTTCGCGGATGGCTCATCAAAAGTGATTTCGAACCCGAACACGCCCCAGCTTTTGAGATTTTCCTAGACAAAGAAAGAGCGTTGGATTGGTCGACTTTTAAATTAGATCTATGTTTGCCGGTTAAACCATTGAACAGAAAATCGAGGTACGTATGAAAAGCTCAGTTTGTTGGACCAGCACAACCAATAGGAGGGCCACTGAATGGCAAAAATAACTGGAATCGGTGGGGTCTTTTTCAAAAGCAAGCGGGATCATAAAGCTCTCGCCGTTTGGTATCAAAAACATCTCGGCATGCCGCTTGAGCCCTGGGGCGGTGCCGCTCTTCGATGGCCGGACGACCGCGCAGAAGACAAAGGCGTTACGGCCTGGCATATTGCCGATCCGAAAACTGACTGGTTTAGCCCGAGCGAATCGAGTTTCCAGATCAATTACCGCGTCGATAATCTCTTAGAGATGATCACTCAGCTCAAATCCGCGGACATTGAAATAGTAAAAGGCCCCGAATTTCATGAAAACGGAGTTTTTGCCTGGATCATGGATCCGGAAGGAAACAAGGTTGAACTTTGGGAACCAAAAATTTTCGACGAAAAAAATAAATCGAAATAATTGGCGCTTTGTCGACATGTCTGGCCACGGCTCTGCGGTGAGGAAAACTTCAATATAATGCTAACCTCGAAAGAAGCCGCGTTCCGCTCAGCCAGCACTCAGCCAAAACTCAGATCACTGTGCTGACAGTGACTGATTCTGAGTGACGGCTGCTGTTCGAGGGCAGCAATGTATCCAGGGGGTCGGAGGTTCAAATCCTCTCGCCCCGCCTCGATCCCAGTGGCGACGCTCTAGGCAGCTGTTAACAGAAAAGTTCTAATATCGTCCTCTAGGGCCGACCAGTAATTTTGCCCTTCACATTCAGCAGCTTACGAACTCACCCATATCTTGCTTTTGAAATCGCGGCAAGTAACTTACGCGAGGGGTTGTCATCGGAAAGAGCGCTGTCTATTAGGTAAATTAGCTATCGCGACCTCTTTGTTCGAAAGTAGTGTGTGTCATGGCATTGGTCGTCTTTCTCCGGGGAGTGAATGTCGGGGGCCATAAAACTTTCCGACCGAGCCTCCTGGCAAATGAACTGAGTGACTTCGACGTTGTGAATCTTGGCGCCGCCGGAACTTTCGTGGTGCGGAAACGAATCAGCCAAGCCAAACTGCGTGCAGAGCTCCTTCGACGATTGCCATTTGTGGCCGAGGTAGTGATCTGCAAGGGTGACGATGTCCTGGATCTGGCATCCGGGAACCCGTTTGTGGGTCAACCTGCGGGACCAAAGATCGTTCGGTTTGTGAGCATCTTGGCGAAACGCGGACAGTCTTTGTCTTCAACACCTCTCAGTCTTCCTGCAGGCGGCGAATGGTCCGTGAAAATCCTTGCCACGAGAGGCCGATTCGTTCTCGGTCTCTACCGGCGCGAAATGAGGACGATTCGCTACCTTGGCCAATTCGACAAGATCTTCGGTGTCCCGGCAACGACTCGTAATTGGAACACGATAACCGCAATTGCCAAAATCCTGCAGAATGCGAAATCGTGATTCAGCCGCGGCCTTCTTCTCGCCCTTCTGTTGTTTTTTGGAATTCTGAGGCCACCGCGTCGCGGCTCTGGCAATGACTGCCAAATCTTCTTATCACAAATTGCAGCCGAGGCCGGGTTGCAAGGCCTTGATTTCAGTCAGCGTGCTGCAGAAAAGTTCTGATATATCGTCCCCTGTATACTCCTCCCACTAAACTGGCAGCGAAGAAACGGTCCTGAAGAGACCCGTCGTGGTTTCGACTTAGAAACGGATTGATGACCAACACTCAAATGCAGGGCACGGCAACACTTGACGAGCAGCGCGCGGAATTCTCACGCAATCGGTTCTTGGCAATGCCGATTGCCGGTGCAATTGCATGGACCTTTGTCGGGATCGCTGGAGCGTTTCTTCCAGTTAAACAAGCTGCGATAGCTCTGTTCATCGGCACCGGGACGATTTTTTATTTAGCCATCTTCATCGCTCGATTTACCGGAGAAGATGTCCTGGGAAGAACAAGGAAGAATAATGCTTTCGACAGGCTGCTTTTTCTAACAGTGTTTATGGCGCTGCTGGTGTACGCGATCGCCATTCCGTTTTTCCTGATCGAGCGTACTTCACTGCCGCTGACTGTGGGAATTCTTACTGGCCTTATGTGGATACCGTTTTCAGGAATGATCCAACATTGGGTCGGGCTATTTCATGGCGTTGTCCGAACTGTGCTGATTGTTGTGGCATGGTACCTCTTTCCGGAGGGTCGGTTCGTCATCATCCCTGCGGTGATTGTCGGCATTTATCTCATCACGATTTACTTTCTGGCCAATCGTCTGAGATTGCCCAGCGCAAATGCAATACCAGCTCAATAGTCCTAACGACCCACCACAGACAGCTACTCAAAGTTTCCGATCATCCAGATGTCTCCGCCGTGCGGTCGGAAGCGGTCGAACAGAACCCACTTTCCGTCTGGAGACCACACAGGATAGTCAATCCGACTTACACCATCGGGAAATTCATACACCTTCACTGGCTTGCCCGAAGTCGCAGGCGATACCCAGAGCGTTTTATGTCCTACAACGTCCATGATCAAAGAATGATCCGGCGAAAAGGACATATGGGAGCCTCCGGCAATCTCATTGTTCAACGGAACCGGATCGCCGCCGTTGAGGGACACGCGGTAGGTTTGCGGTTTCCCGCCGCAGGGACACCGGAAGATTACTTCGCCTTCGCGGGACCAGCGCAAGAAATGTCCGGTCACTCCAATCCTCGACAGTTGGCGCTGATTGCTGCCGTCAGACGCCATCACCCAGACTTCGAGTCTCCCGCTGCGATCTGATTGAAACGCAATGTTGGCGCCATCAGGAGAAAAGAAAGGGTTGATATCGAGCGCCGGATCAGACGTCAACTGTTTGACCGAGTTTGTTGTCAGGGAAAGCATCCAAACGTCCGCATTTCCTGATCGCGACGAGAAAAACACAACCTGCTTGCCGTCAGGCGACCACTGCGGTTGAAAGTCGCCGCCCGGGCCGTTCGTAATTTGTCGATTCGCGCCGTCCAGTAACGAGTGTATATAAATGTTCATCTCGCCTGAGCGGTCTGAATTGAAGGCGATTTGCGTGCCATCGGGCGACCAAGCGCCCCGGCTGTCTTCGCGCGTGCTGGCCAAAACTTCTTCAGGATTGCCAGTGGCTAACCCCGTCTCCGGCGAAACTGGAAGGCGCCATAAGTCGGCGTTCTGCCGCAAGATGGAAAATCCCAACTGCTTACCGCTCGCGGACATCGCCAGTTGAACATCCTGGCCGGAGCCCATCGTTACCTGTTGAGGAGCGCCGGTGGCCTGCCCGGTTGCCGATACTCCGATTCGCCAAATGTTCAGTCCGCCGCCCCGGTCAGAGGAAAAGTAAATGTATTTTCCCGATCGCGACCAAACAGGATTGAGATCGTGAAACCGGCCCTCGGTGAGTACCGTCACAACGTGAGTGGAGAGGTCCACAACTTTAATGCTGAACTTCGTCCGCTCAAGATCCTGAAAGACTATGTGCTTCCCGTCGGCAGACCAGCTCGGCTCCAGATGCGCCACGGCTTCCGAATTGTCTGACGTGATCTGTTGGGGATTGTGCCCCTGCGCGTCAACGATCCATATTCGCCGAGGCCCCGCCATTGAAGCATCCACGGCGATTACTTTTCCATCCGGCGAAAACGACGGATTGAAAGCAGTGCCTAAGAATTTCTCCTCTTTGCCCGAGGAGAGATCCCTTTTCCAAATATCCCCGCCGTCGTACTGCCCAAAGACATCGCCAGGCTCGAGCTTGCCGCTCGATTGATTAGAGCGAACGAACAATATCGATTGGCCATCAGGCGTCCATCTCGGCTGGATATCGTCAGAGTTACCCGATGTCAACTGCTGCGGTTCCCCCTGCAGTGGCTTGATGAATATCTTTTTGAAGCCATTCACTTCTTTGCTGTAAGCGATGCGACTTCCATCAGGAGCCCAAGAGGGGAATTCATGCAGACCTTCCGTGGTCGTAAGTTGTGTCAATTTTCCGGCGGTGATCGAGCGCGCCGAATTTCCGCCGAATTGATTGCGCAAAAGATACCCGAGAATAAGGACAGCAATGAGAGCGACCACAGTCCATATCGGACGCCAGCTTCGCTTGGGTGCTTCCACTTTGACTGTTGTTGTACCTGACTCGATCTCGCGTTTAAGGCGTTTGAGATCAGCGTTAAGTTCAGCAGCACTTTGGCTGCGCAATTCACATTTCTTTTCCAACGCCTTGTTGATGATCTCTTGCAATCTCGGCGAGATCCCTGGATTCAATCGCATCGGTGGAACCGGCGGCTGATTGATGATGGCATTGAAGACAGCAGCCGAGGTCGCGCCCTTGAACGGCAGCACTCGGGTGGTCATTTCATATAGCACCACGCCAAAAGAAAACAGATCGGTGCGGGAGTCCAACTCCTCGCCCAGCGCCTGCTCTGGTGACATATAGGCCACCGTCCCTATCGTCGTTCCTGGAAGGGTGAGGTGCGAACCGGGCGCTTCGAATGAAGTTGCGTCGTTCGGTCCAGCAACCATGCGGCGTCTTTGTTGTATTGAGGTGGCCAGCCCGAAATCGAGGACTTTTGCCTGACCCTTTGCGGTTACGAAGATATTGGCTGGCTTGATGTCGCGATGAATGATGCCCGCTGAATGCGCTGCGTCAAGCGCATCAGTCACCTGAATGCCGATGTCCAGCAACTGCTCCAGGTTTAGCGGTTTGTTCGCGATCAACGAAGACAGGGTCTGCCCCTGCAACAATTCCATCGCGATAAAGTACTGCCCATCCTGTTGGCCGATCTCGTAGATCGTGCAGATGTTGGGATGGTTAAGAGTAGAAGCCAGGCGCGCCTCACGGCGGAATCGCTCCAGAACGTCGGGATCTTGGGAAAGAGATTCGGGTAGGAATTTTAAGGCGACAAAGCGACCCAGACTGGTGTCCTCTGCCTTATAAACCACGCCCATGCCGCCAGCCCCGAGTTTCTCGAGGATGTTGTAATGAGCTACCGTCTTTCCAATCATGCCGCATACCCCCGCGGTGGTAGCTGATGTTAATTCGATACCCGGGAGCCGTCAAACAAACTTCCCTTCCTCTGTGCCTCTGTGTCTCTGTGGTGAGTGTTTCTTATTGACATAAGCCACTCAATATAAATATCATTACGCAATGTCCTTCCGCACCTGCATTCAGCTCAAGACGAACGGTCTGCAATGCCAATCCCCGGCGCTGCGCAATTCCACGCACTGTCATTTCCACCACCAGCACCGCCGCATGAAGCGCCGGCAGATCAATATCGCCACCCTCGACTCCAACAAGGCCCGCCTCGACGCGTTGCATAAAGTGATGAACGCGGTACTTAACAACAGGATCGATCCCGAGGTTGCAAGGACGCTCCTCTAAGGCATCAACAGCTCGCAACCCCATTAGGCAGAGGAATTTAGCTCAAAGTGCAATGCTTCCCTATATTTGCAGATCGAAATCTTGTAACTGAAGCAAGCAAAGTACCTTAGCGACGGGGAGGGGAGAGGGGGAGGGTCGCTAGATATGAGGTAGTAAACAGGAGTAAGTGCTAGGCCGAGAAGCCGATTCTGGACGGATCACGCCCACCCGGATTCGTTGACTGGCCGCGTTCGCGTCCGTAAGATGTTGCAACTAGAAAGCTGGGTATCTCTGAGTGATCGACCAGACCATCTCGCATTACCGCATTCTCGAAAAGCTGGGCGGCGGTGGCATGGGCGTAGTCTATAAAGCTGAGGACATCGAACTTGGCCGGTTCGTCTCACTCAAATTCCTTTCCAATGAACTCTCGCGCGACTCGCAGGCACTCGAACGGTTTCGCCGAGAGGCCCGTGCGGCGTCTGCTCTCAACCATCCCAATATTTGCACTATCTACGAAATCGGCAAACACGGGGCGCAGTCATTCATCGCAATGGAATTCCTCGACGGCGTGACGCTGAGGCATACGATCGCGGGAAAACCGATCGACATCGAAATGCTGCTCTCGCTGGCCATTGAGATCGCCGACGGTTTAGACGCAGCGCACTCCGAAGGAATCGTCCACCGCGACATTAAACCGGCGAACATTTTCGTGACTAAGCGCGGCCACGCCAAGATACTCGATTTCGGTTTGGCGAAAGTCACGGCAAATTCGATCTCGTCCACCCAGATTGCGTCGACGAACTCGATGGCGGCTACGATGGAAGAACCGCACCTCACCAGCCCCGGTTCTACGCTCGGCACTATTGCCTACATGTCGCCGGAGCAGGCCCGCGCCAAAGAGCTGGACGCGCGTAGTGATCTGTTCTCCTTCGGCACAGTGCTCTACGAGATGGCGACGGGCGCACTCCCGTTTCGGGGCGGCAGCACAGCGGAGATTTACAAAGCCATTTTGGACACTGCGCCAGTTCCGGCTTTGCGGTTGAACCCCGACCTTCCCCCGGAATTGGAACGCATCATCAACAAGGCCCTGGAGAAAGATCGCAACCTGCGCTATCAGAGCGCGGCCGATCTGCGAACCGACCTTGCTCGTCTCAAGCGCGACATTGAGTCCGGCGGACGCTCATCAAGTGCTTCAGGCACGAATGATATTGTTACCGCTTCAGCATCTTCGTCTTCCGTAACCGCGAGCGTAGCCGGGCGTTCCCGAAGATTTTGGGCTGTCGGCGTTGTCGCGGTCTTGGTGGTTGCTGCCGCTGTCGCTGGCACCTACGTTCTGCGCGGAAAACCCGAAACGCAGCAAATCACTTCCATCGCGGTGCTGCCGTTCGTAAATGCGACCTCAGATCCAAATAATGAATATTTCAGCGATGGGCTGACCGAAGGACTGATCGGCTCTCTCTCACAACTGTCGAACCTCAAGGTGATGGCGCGTAGCACGGTCTTCCGCTTCAAAGGAAACCAAAGTGATCCGCAGCAGATCGGGCAGACGCTCAAGGTTGGAGCGGTTCTGATGGGGCGCATAACACAGCATGGCGATGAGTTGGGTGTTCAAGCCGATCTGGTCAATACAGCGGATGGAACAGAGCTCTGGGGTTCACACTATTCGCGCAAGCTCGCCGACATCACGCAGATCCAGAGCGACATTACGCATGATTTTTCCAATCACATGCGCATTCGCATCAGCGGAAATGAAAAAGAGCGGCTGGGACGTGCCGGGACGACGAATCCGGACGCCTATCGTCTTTATCTGGAAGGCCGCCAACTCTGGTATGGCCGCACGCAAGAGGGCATCAAAAAGAGCATTCAGTTGTTTGAACAAGCGACCGCTGCCGACCCTTCGTACGCGCTCGCCTATGCCGGACTCGCCGACGCGTACAACGTGGCCCCCAGCTATAACATTGGAATAAGTTCTCGGCAAGCGCGCCTGCTCACAGACGAGGCGACGCGTAAGGCGCTTGAATTGGATGATCTGCTTCCTGAAGCTCACTGCGCACGGGGCGCCGCGCTCGCGGGGGCTTGGAAGTGGAACGAAGCTGAGCGGGAATTCCAGCGCGCCCTGGAGTTAAATCCAAATAGCGCACAGACTCATTATTTTTATGGCTTCCTCTTCCTTGTTGCGGAAAAACGCACTGATGAAGCGCTGGATCAATTCCGAATCGCCCTATCGCTGGATCCGCTTTCTCCGATCGTGAACACCAATTACGCGGTTACGCTGATGATCGCGCGTCGCTACCCTGAATCGCTCGCCCAGTTCAAAAAGGTGCTCGAACGGGACCCGAATTTTGTGCCGGCTCACTTCAGACTGTCTGAGCTATACGCCACGACCGGCAAATTCGCCGATGCAATAGGTGAGCTGCAGAAGGGCACTTCATCTTCCGGCACATGGAGCGCTGACGCGCAAGGCTATAACACGCTCGCGGTCACAAATCCGGCCAAACTTAATAATCTCACCGCCACGGCTGTAAGTTACGCTCTCGCGGGCGACCGCAACCGGGCCTTGGAACGTCTCGAAAAGGGACTCGCTGAGGAGGACGCGGAACTTCGGCTTTCAATCCGCTTTCCGGCGTATGATTCGCTACGTTCCGATCCGCGGTTTACAGAGATCGTGCGCAAGATGGGGTTGCCGCAATAGCCGCTGGCACCCCGGCAACGCTAGAGGCGCATCCCATTTCGCCGCGAAAAGCACTGTAAATACGAACGGAGAACGACAATGCCGAAAATGAAAGTGGCACAGGTACCGAAGGCCGGAGCCGACTTCGAGATTGTGGAGCGGGAGATCCCGCAGCCGGGTTCGGGGCAAGTCAGGATTCGCGTACAGGCTTGCGGAGTCTGTCACAGCGATCTGTTAACAAAAGAAGGCCTCTGGCCGGGCATCACATACCCGCGCGTCCCGGGACACGAAGTGGCAGGCATGATCGACGAAGTCGGCTCGGGCGTAACGCAGTGGACGAGGGGCCAGAGAGTGGGAGTTGGCTGGCACGGCGGGCAGGACGGCACCTGCCTAGCCTGTCGACGAGGCGACTTTGCCAACTGCGCCAACCTCAAGGTCTGCGGAATCAGTTACGACGGCGGCTATCAGGAATACATGTTGGCGCCGGTGGAGGCGCTGGCGCAGATGCCGGAGTCGCTCGATGCGGCCGAAGCAGGCCCGCTGATGTGTGCGGGAATCACCACCTTCAACGCGCTTCGACACAGCGGCGCCATGCCGAGTGACCTGGTGGCCATTCAGGGGATCGGCGGGCTGGGACACTTGGGAATCCAGTTTGCACAAAAGTTCGGCTATAGAGTAGCGGCGATCGGTCGCGGGCCTGAGAACAGCAGCCTCGCAAAAAAGCTGGGAGCGAATCTGTACATCGATAGCGCCGCAACAGATGCGGCCGCAGAACTGAAGAAACTCGGTGGAGCTCGCGTAATTCTTGCCACTGCGCCCAGCTCGAAAGCAATGTCCTCGCTGATCGACGGACTCGGCGACAACGGTACTTTGCTCGTCGTCGGAGCCGCGCCCGACCCCATCGAAGCCTCGCCCCCTCATCTCATCTCAGGAAGGAAGAGCATCCAGGGTTGGTCCTCAGGCATCCCCACCGACTCGGAAGACACGCTCCGCTTTGCCGAAATGACCGGAGTGCGTCCGATGATTGAAAAGTATCCGCTGGCAAAGGCCGGCGAAGCCTACGCCCGCATGATGAGCGGCAAAGCGCAATTTCGAGTCGTGCTCACGATGTGAGTGTGGAGGGAGATATCGACGCGCGGCGGTCCGCAATCGCGCTCGCTGCCCGGTCCTGCGAAACTTGTTGAAAGCTCGTCTATGCGCCTGAAAAAGCTGAAATTGCGTCTATAATTTGGCCCAAGTCATGACCATCAGTCCAGACACCAGGCTCGGACCGTACAAGATCCTCTCGTCGGTTGGGGCTGGCGGCATGGGCGAGGTCTATCGTGCTTCCGACCCGAGACTAGGGCGAGAGGTCGCGATCAAGGTGCTGCCTTTCGGACTCTCATCAGATCCCGAGCGTCTGCAGCGTTTTTCACTTGAAGCACGCGCGGCAAGCGCTCTAAACCATCCGAGCATACTGACGATCTTCGACATCGGTTCTGACAACGGATCTCCTTATTTGGTCTCAGAGCTTCTGGAAGGCAACACTTTAAGGGAGACTCTGCGCGTCCAGCATCAGCTCTCCATGCGAAAGGCGATTGATTTTGCAGTTCAGATCGCGGATGGGCTTTCCGCAGCGCACGAAAAAGGCATTGTTCACCGGGACTTGAAACCCGAAAACCTGTTTATCTGCAAAGGTGGTCGCGCCAAGATTTTGGACTTCGGCCTGGCAAAATTGACGGAGCCCACCCCCGAAATCGGCTCCAGCAGCGCCGCCACTCTTTCCCCGTCAACCGAAGCGGGGACGGTGCTTGGAACTGTGGGTTATATGTCCCCCGAACAGGTGCGCGGACTTCCGGCCGATTCGCGGTCTGACATCTTCAGCTTTGGCGCGATCCTGTATGAAATGCTATCCGGCCAACGCGCCTTTACCGGCGGCTCCTCTGCTGACGTGATGAGCGCAGTGCTGAAAGACGAGCCCACAAACATCAGGAGCCTGAATCCTCAAGTGCCGCCGGCACTAGAGCGGCTTGTGCAGCACTGTCTGGAAAAGGATGCAGCAGATCGTTTTCAATCCGCAAAAGATCTTGCTTTCGCTTTGCGATCAATTTCAACCCTCTCTGACGAATCGCTGCGGGCAAGCCATGATGATGCGGGCTCCAAAGCGGGATCTAAGTTTGCCTGGCGCGTCGCGATAATGGTGGCTCTGGCTATATTGGTGCTGGTGCTAGCTGTTTCGTTCGTCCGCTACAAGTCCGGAGTGCCGGCCGTCACCAGGACGGTACGTTCGCAACGGCTTACCGATTTTGTCGGCTTGGAAGAATTTCCTGCTATTTCACCGGATGGCAAGTCTGTCGCATTCGTCTCCGACAACGGTGGGAGGCGCCAACTATGGATTCGATTGCTGCGGGGCGGCGTTCCGCTGCAGATCACGCACGATGATGTAGACCACATCTTTCCTCGATGGTCGCATGACTCGACGTCCATCATTTATTACACGCCACCGCTGGCGGGCCAGGCACAAGGAATGCTATGGGAGGTTTCAGCGCTAGGCGGCTTTCCCCGTCAACTTACTCACAGCATCAGCGGAGCCGATATCAGTCATGATGGGAGCAAACTGGTCTTTTTCAGATTGGTGAAGGAGGTGGTTGAGCTCGTCAGCGCTGAAGGAGACGGGAGCAATCCGCACACTGTGATGCAGTCGCCTCCGAACCGGGAACAACCCAGCTTTGATTTTTCCTTTCCGCGCTGGTCGCCGGACGACAAGTGGATCGCCTACCAACATGCCAGTGCGATGTGGTCCGACGACATCTACATCATCGCCGCAGCGGGCGGCAGTCCGCGGCAGATCACTCACGAATCCAAGCTCATGGGAGGATTGGCGTGGACCGCCGACGGTTCCGGCATTGTCTACAGCTCGGCCCGAGGCGGAACTGTCCTTTATCTGCCCGCGCTGCAACTTTGGCTCATTAAATCAGAGGGCGGAGAGCCCCAGCAACTCACGTACGAAGATGTAGTGTACGAACACCCGGATGTTGCTGGATCCCAGATCGTCGCCAGCCGGCGGCGCATGCAGATCGACATTTGGAAATATCCTGTGGGCGCGGACCCCGTGCTGAACGTGCGGGAAGGTACGAGAATAACTCAACAAAGCGGTGGGGTTTTCACTCCAACGGTTTCGCCGGATGATTCCGAAGTTGCATTCCTGTCCGATAGCGGCGGCCACGGGAACATCTGGGTAAAGAACTTGCGCAATGGCGATCTCCGCCAGATCACGTTTGAGCAGAATCCCCTGAATACGATAGGGACACCAGTCTGGTCGCCTCGAGCAAATCAGATTGCTTTTGCCACCACACACAATCTGGCAAATTGGGCAAGTGTTGGATACTCCGTGGTGAATTCCGACGGCAGCAACCTGCATACCGTAGTGCCCACGGGCGCTTGGGCGGCCTGGTCGGGCGACGCGCGCTTTCTTTATTATGCGGAAGCTTTGCCCACTGTGGCTTCACAGTCCAACCGACTGATGAAGGTTCCCGTAGATGGAGGCGCGCCGGTGGCGGTTCGTAATGACGCGGCAACCGGTCCCGCCCCTTCCTTCGATGGATCGTCGCTTTACTACGTGGTTGCTTTGGAAAATCTTAACGGAGGGCTCGACTTCGAGTTGCGAGTGGCCCGCCCGGAGAATGGCCCGTCGAAGACGCTCGACAGGATCTCAGCCAGCCGGGTGCCGCAATGGCAGGGACTTCATCCCACGCTCTCCCACGATGATAAGTGGCTTGCTCTGCCGCTAAACGATAGCTATGGCACGAATATTTGGCTTATCTCTGCGGCTGACGGAAAGCTTCGTCAGGTCACCGATTTCGGGCAGCGACGGACGTTTATAGTTCGTCGTGTCTCGTGGTCATCGGACGATCGATACATCTTTGCTGCGGTTGCGGAAGGCCAAGCCGATATCGTGCTCTTAGATGGCTTGCTTGCGCGCGTTGACGCCAAAAGCCAGAAGCAATGAATGAGAATCTCTAATTACGATCTGGCGCCCCGCGAGTCGTGGGCTCAAGAATGTCGACAAATTACTCCCTGAGATTGAGTGGGGCTCTCCCTGTCCCAATAACGGCGGATGAGAGCGTATACTCGCTGGCACTTCGCAAACTGAGAGGCGCCATCGTGCAAAATCCAATAAGAATTTTCTGTGCATTGCTTTTCTTTTCCGCAGCAACGCTCGCGCAAACCGCAAAGTTCACTGTGGGCACGGCATCTGCGGGACCCGGCGAGAAGGTGAATGGGTTTATCGAAGTGCCTGCGGGCACGGACGCCGGCACACGCATTCCCGTCACGGTGATACGCGGCAAGAAACCCGGACCCGTGCTGGCGCTGGTTAGCGGCGCGCATGGCACGGAATACACATCGATCATCGCCCTGGAGCATGTGATCCAGCACTTGGAGCCGGGCGAAATCTCTGGCACTGTCGTCGTGGTGCCGCTGGTGAATTTGGAGTCGTTTCATCAGAAAGTGCCGCACGTGAATCCGGTGGATCGCAAGAGTATGAACCGCTTCTATCCCGGCAAACTCGACGGCACGCAGACGGAGCGCGCGGCTTACCTGATCACCAAAGAGGTGGTGGAAAAGTGCGATTACCTTATTGACCTGCACGGCGGCGATCTGGACGAGAGTCTGCGTCCTTATAGTTACTGGTCGAAAACGGGCGATGCGAAGATGGATGCGACGACCAAAGCGATGGTGCTGGCGTTCGGATTGGACCACATCATAGTTGTGACCGACCGGCCACGAGATCCGATCGCGTCACGCTATCTTGAGTCCACGGCCAGTACTCGAGGCAAACCGGCGATCACCGCCGAGGCGGGTTACTCGGGCACGGTGGAAACAGACGATGTCAACGCACTGGTTGCGGGGTGCGCCAACGTGATGCGCTATCTAAAAATCCTGCCAGGTGAGGCCAAGCCGATAGACAGCCCTGTGTGGCTGACAAAGGTAGATACGATTCCCAGTGACGTGGATGGCATCTTCTATCCGCTGGTGAAACGCGGCACTTATGTGGAAGCGGGAACCAAAGTCGGCTACGTGACGGATTATTTTGGTAAGACCATCTCCGAGAAAAGCGCGCCAGTCGCAGGTGTGGTGCTGTATGTGTGCGGAGTGCCGTCGATGAAAAAGGGAGAGTTGATGGCGAATATCGGTGAAGTGGGAAAGCCGGAGTGACGACTCTAGGTCTAATCCACGCGCTCCCTAGGTAGAAAGCATGATTCCTGATCATCAGCACTGGTCTATATCCTCCAGCATTATCCAGTTGGAGGAAACCAGTTTTGTCTTTCTTCCGCGCAATTCGCAACGCAAGGTGGCGCATTGTCTTGCCGATTGCGTTTGTGGCCTTGATCGCGGGTGCAACTACCAGCGCGGATGAAGCACCTCCCGACGTTTTAACAATCGGCGATATCACCTTCAAAGTGGAAATGGAGAAGTTTCCCGATTCATTCTCAGGAATGACTTACTTTGAGAAGAAGGTGATCCGCATCGATCCCTCCTCTACGTCCACGCTGCGGCGGAAAGTTTACCTGCATGAACTGATGCACGTGGCATGGCACGACGGGAAGCTGCCTTACAACAGCCAACAGACCTACACCGAGGACGAGGCCATTGAGTCGCTAGTTCCGGGACTATTGCGGATATTGGAGCAGAACCCCGAAGCCGTGCAATATCTCCAACACGCCACGCCCAGCCTCAACAAGACAATCGCACAACAAAAATAATAAGAATTTGCGCGGGAACGCTGACGATCGTCAGCCGCTTGTTCGACCGGCCTTGCCCGCTGCAACAGATTTCTTGGGTTATTTGGCTCTTTCAAAAGTCCAAAGGCGTGCTCTCTGGCGGTTCGTGCTGATATCGCACGGAACTCCGGACAACGACTGGGAAGCAAAATAGCGTCCAAGACACAAGCACGAGAGCACCCAGGATGAATCATTCAAAGATTTTGGTTACAGGCGGCGCAGGATTCATTGGATCGCACCTAGTGGATGCGCTGGTGGAGCGCGGCCATGAGGTCCGGATACTCGACAAATTGATCGAACAGGTACACGGAGCAGACGGGCCGGGCCACTTGAATCGCGAGGCAGAACTGATCCAGGCCGATATCTGCGACGAAGATGCGATTCGACGCGCGCTGGATGGAGTCGAGGTCGTCTATCACCAAGCAGCCGAGGTTGGCGTTGGACAATCCATGTACGAGCCTGAGCGCTACATGCGCGCCAACACCATGGGGACGACGATCCTGCTGGAAGCGATCCGTCAACGCAGAACGCAAATCAAGAAATTGGTTGTGGCGTCTTCGATGTCGATCTATGGAGAGGGTGGTTACCACTGCAGCCAATGCGGGAATGTTGCTCCTCCGCTACGATCAACGGAACAATTGCGGTTGCGCAAGTGGGAATTGGAATGTCCCCGCTGCAAGAATGAACTCCTCCCCGTCGCCACGAATGAAGACAAACCGCTCTTCCCTACCTCTGTTTATGCCATTTCCAAGCAAGACCAGGAACAATTATGCCTGGTGATGGGGCGGGCCTACGGGGTCCCAACGATCGCATTCCGGTACTTCAATGTGTATGGCACCCGGCAGGCGCTCTCAAACCCGTATACCGGTGTGTGCGCTATCTTCTGCTCGCGGCTGCTAAATGATCGTCCGCCGTTGGTCTTCGAAGATGGCGAGCAGTCGCGCGATTTCATCCACGTCAGAGACATTGTGCAGGCGAACCTGTTGGCGCTCGAATCAGATGCTGCGAACTTTCAAGCCCTTAATATCGGCACCGGAGTGGCCACGAGCGTGAACGAGATGTCCAAGATGCTTGCTGAAGGATTGGGCAAGGACATTGAGCCGCAGGTCGTGGGCGAGTATCGGCAGGGAGATATTCGCCATTGCGTTGCTGACATTACTCGGGCGAAAACGCTTTTGGGTTATGAGCCCAAAGTAGCCTTGAAAGAAGGTCTTAAGGATTTACTTGAATGGGTGAAAGAGCAATCCGCAACCGACTTGGTTGAGCAAGCAAGGCTGGAATTGACCGCCCATAATCTTGTCCACTAAAAAAGCCCCTCACGAATGAGGGGCCTTCTGTTGCCTCGGAACGCTAGAACGAGAATCGGATAGCAAACTGTATCTGGCGTGGATCGTGCGCCGACTTTACTTGTCCGAATTCAGGATTCAGGTTGAATCCGTCAAGACTGATGACACTGTTCGGGTTGTAGTAGTTGGCACGGTTCAGGAGGTTGAAGACTTCCGTTCTGATCGAAAGCTCCCTGCCTTCGCCGAAGACCTTGAATGCTTTCTGAATCGCCATGTCCATAGTTATGTAGGCGGGGCCGGTGAACGCATTGCGACCTGAAGTCCCGGTGCAGGGTGTTCCTGCGGTTCCTGCGTAAAGCGTGGCACTGCTCGCATAACCGCATTGGGCAAATGGGCTGATGGTCTTATCGAGAACCTGCGCTGGCAAAACCAAGTTGGTCTGGCTGATGTAGGAATTCGGATCGCCGGTAAGAGTAACGGGGCCAGAGAGTCCAACCCGCTGCGTCAATTCGCCGAAGACCGGTCCGGAGAAGATAGTGAAGGGCTGACCAGTCTGGGCTGAGAAAATTCCGCTGAGGCCCCACCCGCCGAGCCACTTCGATTCCTTGAACAATGGAATGTCATAGCTGTAGTCAACGACGACGCGGTGCGAAGAATTGAAGTCCGAAGGACCACGCTCATTGGTCGCCGCGTTATTGGGATCCTGCGGCTGATTGTAACGAGTGACATTAATCGCAGCAGCGCCGGTGGTGGTCACGCTTTGGGTAAATGTATCGGAGCTGGCGATGGTGCCGTTGGTTCCGATGTTACCCGCTTGCTTGCCCAGGATGTTTCCGCCCTTGCCGAGCGAGAATCCGAAGGGATTGCCCAGACCGAAGAATTGCAATCCGAATGCCTGGGTGAAGAGCGGCGTCGGCACCAGGGGAAAGTTTCCGCTCGAGGCGTTGTCCAACGACTTCGACCATGTGTAGGTCGCATTGAAGCGCGCTCCATGCCACTGCGCTGCGCGACCTCGAACCATTAAAGAGTGATAGGAAGAGTTCGCGCTGTCGGTCATGGTGAAGATCGGGAAGTAGCTGAAGGTATCGCAAGTAGGTTGGGTAGCGGTTGCATTTCCGGGTACGGGAACACGAGAGGCGGTGCAAAACCACTCGTTGTTGAATCCTTTGTTCACAACCACCGGCAAACGTCTTCCAGCATTGCCGATGTATCCCACTTCCATGGTCAGGTTGGCGTTGACCTGTTGTTGCAGGGTAACGCTGGTTTGTCGCGTGTACGGAGTGCTGGAGTGCTGCGTGTCACGCGCGTATAACGCAAATGGACTGGCAGCGCTTTGAAGCGTCTGATTCAAAGTGGCAGGACTGAGAGTCGAATTTCCGAAGCCGCACTGCTGGCAGTTGAGGGCGGGACGGATAGGGTTCGGGAAAAAAGTAGGGTCCAGCGTTAAAAAGTTTTGACCATATATGTAACGGGGATCTGCAGTGTTCAGCGGAGTTGGACGATTGAATAGAAGCTGCGACATGAAATTGACTGGTAGCTGGTCATAAAAGATCCCGGTGCCGGCGCGCAATACTGTCCGTCCCTTATGCGTCTTGCCGAAAACGTCCCAGGCGATACCGGCGCGGCCGGCAAAATCGCTCATGTCCGGTTTAATGATCTGACCGTTGTTACTGGATTGGCACTGCCAGCCCGGGCTAACTGTGTGGTCCTTGGTGACCGCACCCAGAAAAACAGGTGTGATGCCGGCAACCGCGCCAGTTCCACATGTATATCCATAAGGATCAAATACCGTCTTGGTACCCTGTTGCACCAGACCGTTGGCGGTGGGATCGAAATTCCAGATTTGATCATTCACTTCCTTCGGGACGCCGAAGTATTCGTAACGCCCGCCCAAGTTGATCGTGATACTAGGCGTGGCGCGCCAGCTATCCTGTGCGTATCCGGCATAGTTCTGCGAATTGAATAGTCCGGTGAAATCGGACTGCTGGTTGAGCGCGTAGTCAAACGAGGGCTTAAAAAAAGCTTGTTTGCAGGGGCCGCTGACGCCATTCTGATCTGTGACGATGGCGGTATTGCAGGTTTCGCTGTCACTGGTGAACTCGCCGACGTTCCCTGAAGCGATAGTCCCGCGGGAGAACCCGCCATTATCAACCTTGTTCTGCAAATATCTGAACTCATATCCGAACTTGAACGCATGCTTTCCGTGCGACCAAGTGAGGCCGTCGCTAGCCGCCCAAGTGGTGTCACGACGCACGCCGGGTGCGCCGAGGGGCGCTCCAAGACGAGCAAAGGGAAAGAGGCCATCGAGCGAAGGCAGCATCGGCGTTGCCGGTGTCGTCGCCCAGAACGAATCGTACCAACCGCCGAAAGCTCCCGGCGTGCCCAACGCTGCTCCGCTGTACTGCGTATCGAGACCGCTGAGTTGGATGGTAGGCATGGCGCTGTTGGGAAGGCCCAAACTCTTGGCATTGAAATTCGCATCTTGCGCTTTTTCCGTTACGCGAAACTGTGTGATGCCGACGCGCAGTTCGTTGATCATCTTCGGCGAAAAAGAATGGGTATAAGTAACAGCGGCATTCTGGTTTTGCGCGTTTCGGAATGCGCCGTTGCCAGCGTAGGTGCTGCTCTCAGGCAAAGTATCATCATGAAGCTGATTCAACAGCTGACCGGCGTAACGCAGGTTGAAGTTGTTGTTCTCAGACTTGGCATAGTCCATGCGTATAAGCGCATTGTGGACGTTGGTGTAGTTTGGCGCTTCGCCCTGAAAAAATTCCAGAACTCCGGGCACGCCGGTAACATTGCTGGTGGGATAAAGCGACAGAATCTTGTTGGCAATCGTGTAATCAGAAGTTGCGCCTAGTGCCCGCTTATCGAACGCAGTGGGCACCCGTTCAAATACCGGAGCGGGATTATCAATGCGTGTGCCTTCGTAGCTGCCGAAGGCGAACAATTTGTCTTTGATGATGGCCCCGCCGAGATTGGCGCCGAACTGCAAAGAGTTGTATGCGCTTTTGTTCTTGTCATTGGCGGCGAGGATGGAGGCAGGATTAAATTTGGCATTGCCGCAATTGGCCGAACCGAATGCGCCGACGGCTGATTTTCCGTCCAACGGGTTTGTGCAAAATTTGGGGAAGAGTTGATTCGTTGCCGATGTTGCACTGGCAAGGTCCGTAGCAGTATTTACATATTGGTTATAGCTTGTGGGCGTTCCGGCATTAGCAGAGGGAGGGCCAAACGATTTGCCTATGTCTGATGAGCTCGCGCATCCCGCCGTCGCCGAGTTAACCGATGCAGCAGTACAAGTGGCTAATGTAAAAGTCTTCACGGGTGAAGAAGTCAGCGATCCCGCGAATGCCGCTGCCTTATCGAATCCGCTACCTTTATATATCGAAAGAGGGCCATCGGCGTTCAGAGCATCATTGGCAAAATATCCGAAGACCGCACCGTGAAGCTGGTTGGTTCCGCGCCGGGTGACCACGCTGACTACACCGCCAGAACCGCGGCCGTATTCGGCGTTCGCAGTCGACGAAGTGACGCGGAACTCCTGAATAGCGTCATTCACCTGAAATGGGATCGCCTGGTTGGTGCTGGAGGCGACGTTATCCGAGCCGTCCAAGAGGAAGTTGTTGGATGTAGGCCTTTGTCCGGAAATGCTGAAGCTTGCGCCGGTGAGTGCGGATCCTGCTTCCACGTCATGCGCGTTGGGAGAGAGCAACCCTAAGACCAGGAAATTTCTGTTGTAGAGCGGCAGGGTGCGCAACTGGTCACCGGTAATGACGCCGCCTATGCTGGTGCTCGTCGTTTCATTGCGGACTATAGGAGCGTTTTGCGGAGTGGGAAGCGCTGCCGCAGCGGGCGTTATTCCGGGCGCTGTACCTTCTGCGCCAGCGATTGCAATGGGAGCTTCACGAAGTGGCGGCAGGATCGAGCGCTCGTCGCCGACGTTGACCGAAATGCCGGGACGTTTGTCGAGTTCGGCGCCTTCCTTACTAGCAGTTACGATGTAGCCGTCCGCCGGTGGCACTTCGGGGATGGCATAGGAGCCATCCGCAGCGGTCGTAGCGATACGCGTAAAGCCCGTCCCTTTGTTTTCCAGCAGCACCGTGATCCCGGGCATGGGTTGGCCTTTGCCATCGTAGACAGTTCCCAAGACAACCGCGTTTTGAGCAAAAACGGCAGGTGCAAGAAAGAAGACGAAAGCGGCCAAGAGGACAAGCCGAAGTGGAATCCTGCTCATTGTGTTTCTCCTATCCACAGAACCGAAATACAACACGAGTGCGCGCACGCACTGGTGCCGCAAAACTGCTGCGTCTGCCTCGAGTGCACACAGGCGACCAATTTTTACCTAAATTTCGAGGGGAAACTAATACCACTTTCAGAGGTAAGTAGCTAGTACAAAAGCGACTTATTTGTTACTAGGGCTGATACCTTTGAAAGCAGGACCGCGAATCCTTTTATGAGGCTTCCTGGAAGGCCTTCATGATCTTTGGGGAAATAAACTTTTCCGGTGCCTTGAAGCCTTCCACTTCCTTCGCTGCCTTAAATTTCTTCCTGGCTTCGCGTTTCAGATTCTCGTCGGTTGCGCCAGCCAAGTAATAGCGGGTGAGCATGCTGGCTCCAGCGTAGAAGTTTGCCAGACCCATCTTTTTACCTTGTCCTGTATAGATGTAATTGTTGAGCTGAGATTCAACATCATTGCCCTCATAAAAGAGAACAATTAGTCTCGAGAGCAATGGGTCGTCGTCGGTGGCGACAGCTTGCGCGGTATCTTTCGATTTCAACTCTGCCATTCCGTCTGTGGCTTCTTGGTTATGAGAATCCTGACCCAGAACTTCCTGGAAAAACCTGCGTGCTTTCTTGAAATCGCCCTTTGCGAGCGCCTTTTGGCCGTCCGAGACATACCGGGCTACATCAATCTTGGGAACTTCCTTGGCTTTGACCGGAGCCGGATTGTTAACCGCAGCTGCGATGGGGGCAGACGAGTTAGCTTTGACGGCAAGCTGATTCATCTTGCCCACTTGGCCTAACGGATCGCCGGGACCGGAAGGGTTCAGTTTCACAGCCTCTGCATAAGCTGACGCAGCACCGGAAAAGTTATTGTTTGCGGCATCTGCAGCAGCCTCTGCCATTTTGGCTTCATAATTGCGGATCTTTGTCAGATAGCCTTGTGCGTCTCCCTGATATTTTCCTGTTACGCCGCCCAGCGAACCTTTTGCGGACCCGAAATCGCCGCGATTGTAAGCATCAATTCCCTGATCAAGCTTGCCCTTCATCTGCGCGTCTTGATCGGCGTTGTTTTTCGCAGCGGCGTCGGCGGCGGCTTTGTCTTGCTTCAACTTTGCGATCTCAGCCAACTTTGCTTGCGCATCCGGAACTCGCGGACTTGGCGGTTTAACGTTGCGGAACTTGAATTCCGCTTGATCGTACTTACCTTCCTGCATCAACCCGACGCCTTCATTAAAATTAAGGTTAAATCGGTTGAGGGCTTTAGTAGCCTCCGCGGTATAGGTGTCGCACTTGGACTTAGAATCCTTATATCCAGCATCTTCAGAGGCGAGTTGGCAGAAAGCAGCTTTGGCCCCGAAGGTGTCGCCATTAGTTTCTGCGGCCGTGCCCTTGGCGTAGAGGTCATCCTTCTTGTCAGCGCGCGCGGCGGGCGCAGCGGCAAGAAACACTGCGATAAGCAGAGCGCTAGTTTGAGCTTTGTACAATTTCATCCGCACCCTTCTTATCCATAGCCTGTCCCAGAGTCACGCTTCCAGGCGCGCTTTTGCTGATCTGTATCACTTGCGTCATCGGCTTGCCATCGGTATCAGTCGCATTGACGGTGTAGTCGCCCGAAGGCAGCGGGATCCGCACCGGGGTTTCCTGATCCACTTGGTATGTATGTTTTCCATCTTTTGAGACGATGTTGGTTATCTTCGCCCACGGCGTGGCATTGATCTCCACGTAGGAATCCAGCGGCAATGGAGCAGTCATGACCTTGTATCCGAAGAAGCCACCGACTACTAACGCGACAGCCAGAACTGCGCCGACGACCTGCTTCATCGGGAAAGGCTTGGATGGCGACACCATGGGCTGGACCATGGTTCGTTGCACTGCGGGTGCTGGTGCAGCAGCGGCACCTGCTCCCGTGGAAGCCCCTGCGGACCCCTGAACGATGGTCTTGTTCATGTCCGCGTTGATGTGTTGTTGCGAGGTGCCGGCCTTGATCTCTCTTTGCAGCGCCTCGAATGCCTTTTGCACCGGCGGGGGCGCCGCGGGTACCAATGCGATGACCGTCTGCAATTTCAGGCTTGCCGCTGATCCCTGCCTCGCAAGTAATAGCGCCTTGGCGTCCTTGATGGCTTTCTCGACTGCTTCCTTGGCCTGGGTCGCACGCTGGGTCTCGACCTCTTTCAACAAGCCCTGGACTGGCGCTGATGTGGGATTTGCCTGGAGCAGATCTTTCGCCTTCGTCCAGGCGCCGGTGACATCGCCTTTCAGCATCAGCTTGCGGGCTTCGAGCACCGAATTCTCAATAGTGCCGAGGCGGTCCTGCTCGGCACGCGCCTTCAGCATGGCGTCATAAAAAGGAGTGGAGCGCAAATAAGATACAGGTTGCGACTCTATCAGGGCAACCGCTTCATCCACCTTGCTTGATTTCAGAAGTTGCTGGGCCTCTGCGGCGCACGCGCTGGATTTTTTGCTGAGCTCTTCCCAACCGGTTTTCGCGTCACTCAAGAGCGACTTGAGTCCTTCGTCAGGAGCTGCCTTGATGGCGTGCTCGAGCAGCGCGACTGCAGGCTCAAAATTCTGATCGGCGATGAGTTGTTTGGCGTGGCCAGAGACTTTTGCGGAGTCGCCCAAACCCGCCGCCTGACGGATCTCCGGAGCATTCTTGGCGATGTCGGCGAGAACGGATTCATCGGGATATTTTTTGAGCGCCTCGTCAGTCTTCTGTTGAACGGCTTGCTTGCTTTCGCGATGGAGCGCCAGTTCAATGTCCACTGCAAGGCGATCGACGGCGATGCGGCGCATCTCCTGCTCGCGTGAGGCAGCCACCATGTTGCGCAGCGAACCGGATTGGGTCACTCCTGGCGTAAGCGACTCTGCCTTGCGAATCAGTTCGAGAGCAGCAGTAAAGTGTCGTGCGGAAACTTCCTTGCGGGCTTCATCCAAAAGCGCGGTAGTTTCTTTTTGCGATTGAAGTTTCTTGATCTCAGCGGCAATCGCATCGCGAGTGTTCTTCGCGTTGGTGTCTTTCGGATCGAGCGCAAGCGCGTCGTCGACGGTGTGCAGCGCGGCATCCAAGTCACCGTCTTCGCGAAGGTGCTGCGCCTTGAGCAGCGTCTTCTCCAATTGGTCTTTGCGGGCCTTAGCTTGCATCACCAGCTTTTGGAGCTGCAGCAGTTCAGGGTTGTTCTTGTCGAGCTTCAAGGCCTGATCGGCGTAAGAAACTGCCTCGTCGAGCATCTTGTTGCCAAGAGCTTCTTCGGCACTAGCGCGCAGCTGTCGGATCTGCTCACCGCGCTGCTGCACAGAAAGAGCAGTCTGCACTTCCTTCATCAGCTCTTTGGCGGTGACGTGCTTCGTGTCAACCTTCAATACCTGCTGCAGCAGATCCTTGGCCTTGTTAAGTTCAGATTTCGAGAACGCCTGCTTGGCTTGTTCGACGTACTCCAAGACCATGTCCTTTTTCAAGGACTCCTGGATACGGGCCAGATCGAAAGCAAAATCCTCTGCGGACGCATAGCGTTCTTCGCGGTCTTTGGTGAGCGCTTTAGTCAGGCACTCTTCCAATTCCGGCGGGAAATCCTGTAAGTGGTTCTTTAGAGGCGGCGGCACTTCATTCAGGATCTTCAGAATGACGGTGGGCGTCTCATTTCCATCGAACGGCAATGCCCCGGTGAGGAACTCGTAGAACAAAACCCCCGCTGACCAAATGTCGGAACGGCCGTCAACGATGTGTCCGTTGAACTGTTCCGGAGACATGTAATTGATAGTCCCGACGATCTGACCGGTCTTGGTCATGGAATTGTCGGAGATGCGCGCGATGCCGAAGTCCACGATCTTCACGGTGCCGTCTTTCAGCAACATGATGTTTCCGGGCTTGATGTCGCGATGTACGATCCCGTGCTCGTGCGCATATTGCAGCCCGCTCAAGATCTGGATCATGATCTCGGTCTTTTCAACGAGCGACATCCGCCGATGCGAAGTGACCAGGGCCTCCAGTGATTCGCCGGCGATGAACTCCATGGCCATGTACGGATTTCCGTCATGGGTGCCGAGCTCGTAGATGATGACGATATTGGGATGCTGCAGTGTGCCCGCGGACTGGGCTTCGCGCTGGAAGCGCTTGAGAAGATCAGGATTTTCGGCAAAACCTCCGGTCATCATCTTGATGGCGACCGGACGTCCAATACCGGGATCTATTCCCTTGTAAACAACACCCATGCCGCCTTCACCGAGTTTGTCGGTGACATCGTACTTACCAATCTTCTGAATCACGTTCGACGCCATGAATGGGCTACCCTTGAAGCGCAGGTTTTAGACAATCTTCAAGCACCTGCGGTTTGATCGTCTTCCACTGCAAACGCCTACTACCTGGAATACATTCTCATCGCCAAACGGGGGAGTTACGGGCGATGTCCCGGGGAATCTTAACCAACAACTTAAAAGTTAAGTGTTGTTGAAACACACACTTCAACGCCCACTCCGGTTAGTCGCAGAGAATCACCTGTTGTCATCCGGAGCAATGCGTGTTGAGTAAAGTACCACGAAAATGTGTGAGGCAAAAGAGCATTGTTCATTCTGGGACTAAGGCGATTTACCGTAATGCGTTGCCACGAAAAAAACCGCCGCTAGGGACAGCGGCGGGTTGGAATATTCAAATCATCTACTGAACAACTAGTGTCAACGAGGTTGCCGGTGTTGCGTTCGGGGTCGCGCCGTAATGTGCGGTTAGTCCGGTTGCAGAATTGACGGTCACCGTGTAAGTCCCCGCCGGTGTTCCCGCATTCTGTAATACCGGAGCGCCTCCGAAGCTGCCGCCTCCACCGCCACCACAGGATGCCTGGAAGGCGACCATCAGCAGCAGTAATCCAAACATCGCCCAAATCTTCAGCATCTTCTTCCTGCGCGACTTACCGGGCAGTAATAAGAGTCCGACTAAAGGCAGGCCGGAGAAACCAACCATAGTTGCCACCATCGGTGCATCGCCACGGTTCATATTTCGCGGCGGTGCCGACATGGCAAAGACCTGACCTTGCGTCGAGCAAAGTACGGTTACCGACTGACCAGTCACCGGACCGGATAACGTTGCCGGGCTCGCGCTGCAAGTGATCTGGCTCGCAGAAAGGCTCGGAGCGCCGGTAAATGACAGATTCAGCGGTGTAGTACCCGTGTAGTCAACCGTGAGGACATTGAATGTCCCCGTTTGTCCCTTATTCACGGTGACTGTGGCGGTACCCGCGGTGCTGGTGCCTGTCTGGGACAAAGGAACAGCGATCGGGCCCAGAACACCCGTTGCAGGATCGTTCGTCTGGTCGCTGACCGTCAGATGGAGCGTCTGAGCAGTTGTAGTTACTGAGACGTCCAGATTCTCGCCGTTCAGCACGCTACCGTCTGGCGTCTTACAGCTTCCCGCTGCCGTGTATGGCGAAGTGCATGTGAACACCTTTACAGTGCCGTCAACGAATTGGCCGGTCCATGTGAAGGTGAGCACATCAGAGCAGGAGTTGGCGGCGCCATTAGCGGCGGTGCTGCCTTTAGGCGTAAAGCATCCCTGACCGATGTCATTATCAATAATGTTGCTGCTCAGGGTCACGCTGGTACCGGTCACGCCTTTTCCTGAACTCTGTTGGGATGGTGAAGCACTGGCAAGAATCGTTTGCCCCGGCTTCAATTGCGGCGGAGTGTTCTTAGGCTCTGAAACCGCGAAAGAATTAGCAGTTGACCCAGTCAACGAAGTCGTCAAGTTGTTATTGAAATTCCCGCAGACGATATTCGCTACCTGATCCAATGAACTGGTTATGTCCGATCCCGTGTTTACAGAATAGAGACGCACACGCTCAGAGTTCAGGAAGGAAGTCCCGGTGTAATTGACGCATATCTTTAGTGGCGTGGTCGAGACGGCTGCCGAAGCCAAGTTGTAATAGGTCGTTGTCGGAACCAGAGTGCTCGCCAGTGAGCCATTGGCCGGCGTAGAGGTTACGGTAACGAACGAACTTCCCGAAATAGTCACGTTCGGGAAGAATATCGAAACATTGGTGTTGGGAATTCCGCTGATCGGATCCACCGGATTGACGGTTTGTGGTCCCGGGGGCGTGTTGTTCACGGTAATAGTGGATGCAGCAATTGCCGCCGCACTCAGAGTGTTGTTGCTGGTATCCGGATCCACCTCAACGTTCGTTACGTTTGTTGCCGTTGTCGAAGTCACGGTTGGCGAGTTGGAGATGGTGCCTGGTTTCGTTGGAGTCATCGAGAAAGTGAAGGACGAGGAAGCTCCGCTGGCGATGGAACCGGCCAGCGTACACGTGACGGTCGCCTTGTCACTGCTCGCATTCAACAATGTGACTGCAGTGACAACACAACCCGCCGGAGCGGTGATGGACGTAACTGAATTGTTCGGCGAGATAGTCACTGCGTTCACGACTTGAACATTGGTCGCCGCCGAGCGTCCTGATGGTACATCGTTATTGTTCGTGACCTTGACAGTGAAAGCGGCAGAGTTTGCCGGGCCACCAGCTGCCGGGGTCAGCGCCGTAGGAGGCGCGGTTTGTGAAATCACCAGGTCTTCGGCGGCATCCGCAATGATGGTAGGAGTGGAAGCTGTGTTGTTAGCGTGCGCGTTGTCGGTGATGTCATTGACCACATTGGTGCCGTTCGTGTATTGCGTGACCACGGCAGAGTTGGTCAGGGTGGTCTTTTGTCCGGCTGGAACCGCGGAAGGCGGCACATCGGTGACGATTGCAACGTGCGCGACTCCGCCTACTTGCAGAGACGACGCGCTGCAGGTTGCGGCGACGCAGGTGAAGCCGGTCCCGCCGGCGTCAGCAGCCGAGATCAGATTCACGCGAGCGTCAATCGTATCGGTCAAAGTGATTTGCGATCCGGCCGGATACGGCCCGTTGTTTGTGATCTGAACGTCATAGCTGACGCGATCGCCAACCAGCACATGCGAAGCAGTTCCGTTGCCGCTGATATTCGTATGCGCGCCGGGCTGCGGCACCGGAGTCGGCGTAATGGCGACTGAAAGGTCCGCTTGTCCGCGCAGATCTACCGGCCACGAATCTGCGTCCGGAGCAACGTTAGTTGTTTCACTCACATCGGGCGAACTGATAGTCACTGGATTGGAAATACCGAGCTTGTTCGCCACGAGTACGCTGAGCACCGGCCGAACAGTAAACGTGATCGGAACACTGGCGCCGACGTCCATCTTTCCCAGATCGCAATTGACGTTGGTGCCGATGCCGACCGCGCATGTGCCGCTCGTGGTGCTGCCTACCGTTGGCCACGAAGCGGACACAAATTGAAGATCGCTTGCCGACGGCAACTGGTCTTGCACGCGGATGCCGGTGGCAACACTGGGGCCGCTATTGCTTGCAGTGATGATGTAATTAAATGTCGGTGTGACGCCCGGCGCGGGAGAAGTCACCGTGACCGGAACGGCCGGTCCGACGATTGCGACGCTGATATCAGAGTCTCGTTGGACTGTGATCTGGGCGGGGATATTGCTGTTGTTAGCAGGGTTGGTGTCTGTGTTACCGCTGGCGCTGACCGCGGGGTTGAAGGACAAGCTCACGGTCGGCGAACCCGCAAGCGGCAGTGTGGCATTCGGAGTAAGGACAAAGCTCACGGTCGCCATGTCGGTTCCCGAGCCTACGGGACCCAGCGAACCGGGGACCGTGCAATGGATCGTCTGCGGCGGACCGGCAAGAAGCACAGAACAATTGGTTCCGGAAGTAAACGTCAATGCAGAGGTGCTGGGGGTGGAAGGCAGAACAGAGTCCACCACGACATTACTGACAGCGGAACCGAGCGAGAGGTTCTGCACAGTTATGTCGTACTGAATAGCATTATGCTTAGTGACCACGAAGTTGGTTCCCGCTACATCCGGCAATGACGTAGCCGTCAGGATCGGACGCACCACGATGCCGCCGGACTGAACGACGCCCAAGTCGGCGGTACGGACAACGTTGAATGCCTGCGCGTTGCCCGAATTGTTCGATGATGTCGGATCATTCCAACCAAGAACATCCACGGGAATCGTTACAGAATCCGTGAATGCGAACGAGGGCGGGTTCTGGGTCGGGGCGATGTTAGCCACACCAGTTTCGGTAATGGTAATTACTTCCCCACCCTGAATGATTCCAGTAGCCGACTGGCAGACGACGACTGCCGCTGGCCCGGCGGGAAACACGTTTCCGCCGTTGACAGTGCAAGAACCAATGTTCCCGGGAATCGAACTAGACCAAGTAACCGAGTTCACTTTGTATCCGTAATGAACCAACGAAATGGTCTCATCCGGCAGTGTGTGTGTCAGCTTGACTGGATGAGTCAGCGAACCTGCGTCATCACCGACGTTCGTAAATTTGATCGTGTATTGCAACGGATCACCATCACCGATGTTCGCGCCTGCTTGGATGGGCGAAGCCAGAGTGGGCGAAGTCGCGACGACCGAGGTAATCTTCACGTCTGACTGCGTCTGAACCGTACTGGTAACCGTATTCGACGTATTATCAGAACCAGCTGCGCCGTTCGTACCATTGTCATAAGCCATGGGGGACTGTATGACTGCGGAACCAGTGTATTGCGCGCTGAGTGCGCCGCCGATCAAAAGCGGGGGTGTAAATGTGATTTTTCCTGTTCGCTGGGCTCCACTCTGCAACGGGGTGGCCTGGTTCGCAACAACGCAAGACACAGTTCCGGCAGCAGCATTAGGTGTACACGTTCCCAGTCCTGTGCCGATGGCACCTGATTGGCTTCCATCGAAATTGGTGAAATTGTGCGCATTTGCGGAAAAAGTAAACGTGACCGTTGCGCCCACATCGGCGTCTGGACCAAGACCGCCGGTGTTGTCATTCGCGACGGTGAGCGTATAGGTCACCGGTACGCCGCTAGTAACAGTTGCTGAGGATTGCGTTAATCCGTTCGTGCCTCCGGAAGCAACTAAGTTTGCTTGTTGCCGCACTTCGGTAACAGCCGCGCTTGTGGTGGTGTCAGGGTTGGTGGTGTCCGGCGTGGGTTCGATCACTGCCGCGCTAATCGTCGCCGAAAGCAAGCTCACGTTCGTCTTGTTCTGCCCGGGACTGTTCGTCTGGACGATTCCCGATTCCGGCTGCACAATGACGTTGAATATGTATGTGGTTCCGGTCGGAAGATTCGGAAGCGTGCAAGCCCGCGTTGTCGCAGTAAAGGTGACATTGCAGACTGGGGCGCCGAGTCCGCTGACCGAATTGCTGGATTGGAACCTGTAATTATGGTCGAAAGTAAGCAGCACACTGACATTAGTGGCAGTCGAGCCGCTACTCGATACCGTGATCGTATGTGTAATGTTGCCGTCTGAACTGACCGCTGCGGTTGCGTTGGCTGAGACCATGTGCAGGTCAGCGCGACGCTCCTCAATAGTGTTTACCGTACTGGAAGTTAGAGTGATTGTCCCGGAACTGTCAAAGTCGCTTGTGGACAAGCTGAGATCCAACTGCGCGGATGCATTCAGGACTGCGGTTGCGATCGTGGGGGTACTCACTGCTGCTGGCGTGATGGTCACGTTCACCTGCTGACTTCCGCCAGTGGCAGCAATGGTTGGAATGGTGCAATTAAGAGGTGCGGTACCGGTGCACGTAAGAGTGACACTTCCAGAGACCTGCGTTACAGAGCCGACCAATGCATATCCCGTTGGCAGATTGAGACCCAACACCACATTCGTTGCTGGATCCACGCCGGCATTGTTGACGGTCGCTTGGTAGGTGATCGATCCAGTCGAAGCTACCGCTGCCGCGATAAATACGGTAGGCGGCGTTGTATAGCCTGTGCCTGGTGAGGTCACATTGATCGCAGTCACTGCTCCGGCCGCTACCGTAGCGGTTGCAGTCGCTCCCGTGCCTCCGCCGCCAACCAAGGCGACACTCGGCGCTACTGAATAGCCTGTACCCGGTGCGGTCACGTTAACTGCAGTCACTCCACCGGCAGCGACTGTAGCTGTCGCTGTGGCTCCGGTTCCTACCGCAGGATTGGTTTCCACAAATGAAGAGAGCGTCAGCGTGGTTTGTCGTTGAACGTTGGTTGTTAACGGCCCAGCAGTTGTGACACAGCCGCCGCAAACATTTATTGCGTCAGCAGAAGCGATGCTGGTGATTGATCCAAGATAGTTTGGCCCTTGATTCACGGCAGCAAGAAGAGAAGGTGGCGTGACTGAAACCGTTACCGGTATTGCAGTTCCCGCGCCACCGATCGGCACCGTTCCGATATTGCAATCGGGTGCTGTCAATGTGCCGCCACAAGCTCCTCCCGGTGAACTGGAAACTGGCTTCGTGTTCTGTGGCAAAGAGAGGATGACGTGCGTATTGTCAGCAGGATCGAAACCCGCATTGGCAACGGTGAAGGTGTAATTGAAACCAGGTGAACTGTTTGACACCGTCGACGGGGCAGAGAAGCCGGAGACAGATAATTGATTCTCGTGGCGAATCACCGGCCCCGGTGAGAGTGTCGCAGAACTATTTAGGGAGGGGGTATCCGTAGTTCCGCCTGTCGTTGTAATCGCGACTGTGCTACCAAGATTGACAAAGGCTTGTGTGGCATCCAGAGGAGCGAGCCCGCTGATCGTGAAACTTTGCGGCCCGGAGATTATCACTGTTGGTGCGGACGTGTATCCGAATCCAACAGTATCCACAGTAATGCCGGTAATGGAACCATTAGCGTCGACTGCCGCCGAGGCTGTTGCGCCGGTGCCTCCTCCTCCACTTAGGTCAAGCAAGGTGATGATGGGAGTAGTGTAACCAGCGCCTGGGCTGTTAACAGTAACTGAAGTTACCGTCCCATTAACATCGATTGCAGCGGTTGCTGAAGCACCGCCCGCGCCGCTGGAAATCACAACTGCCGGGGTTGTGGTGTATCCGGAACCTTGGTTATTAACAATGATGGATGTCACGGTGTTGCCTGCCAGCACCGCTGTTGCAGTGGCTCCCGTCCCACCTCCGCCTATTAAAGAAACGGCCGGCACAGCCGTATAGCCGCTACCTGGGCTGACCACGGTGATCGCGGTCACGTTTCCCGACGCTACCGTGGCGGTCGCTGCGGCACCCGTACCACCTACCGCGGCAATCATTGCAGCATCAGGGATAGCACAAACGACATTTGCTCCCGGCGATGCCTGATTGCAGAACGAGGGCATCGTGGTGGCCGTAAACTTCGCCGTCGAAGGATTGGTAAAGCTCTGCGTGATAGTTACGTTGGTAGCGTTCAGAGGACCATTGTTGGCGTAGTTGACCGTAAAGGTAAGGGGCTGTCCCGCGCGTACCGGATCGGGGGCTGCGCTGAAGCCTCCATTGTTTGTTACATCGAGATCGGCACCGGGAGCGCGATAGTCCACGTTAATAACAACGTTGGTGCTGCCCGTCCCCGTGAAAACTTGCGTGCTGTCGCCCGCGGTTCCAGCAGCCGTGACTGAATTCGGCAGAATATTGCTGGCGGCTTGCGTGAAGTGTCCATCGAATACGACGTGTCCCGTGGCACCGTTCGCGATGGACGCAATGGGACATGTAACCACACCTCCTCCGGTAACGCAGCCAGTGCCCGCCGCCGGCGTTGTGATGTTGTCGACCACGAAGTTGGCGGGATATGCGGAGGAAACCACGACATTAGTTGCATCGTTGCCCTGCAAGCTATCGTTCTTCACACTAATGTCATAGGTGAGAGAGGTGTCGGAACCCTGGTTATATATGTTGCCAGCCGGCACCGTGACATTTGAGATCGCCGTTCCGGTCACGGTCAAATTGATGATGCGGGCGTTGGGCAGATTGAGCGTGCCGCTCGCGGGATTGCTCGCACTTGGCTTCTCTGCCGACGCAACGGTTCCTTGCAGAGCAATCGGGTTGATTGCGCCAGGGCATGAAGCTGTGGTGCACTCCGCCGCATTCGTAGGCGTTGCCGAAACTGCAATTACCGTAGAGCCGCCTGCAGTGATATTGCCCAGCGAACAGGTAACGCCGCCAGGTCCGCCGGAAAGGCTGCCCACGCGGGGAGTCGAACACGTTCCCGACACAGTACCTGAAAATGTGGGCGCGGGACTGATCGTAAGCAGATCATTGCCGCTGCCGTCATTAGGAATCGGTAAGTCGACAGTTGTCGCCGATGCCGCATTGGCGTTGGTCACTGTCCATTTGTAAGTAATGGAAGTGGGGGATGTGCCATCGGTTCCGACCGGCAATGGCGGCACCGGGGTGAGTTGCGTGCCGTTGATCGTAAATCCCGGTTGCGTGTTTGAATTGGCCTGCAGCTTGGCGACGAAGGAACCCGTTGCAGTCACGGGCGTCGTCTGGAAAGCACTAGAGGTGACTGAAACACTTCCATCCGTTGTTCCCACGACATAGGCTTCTGGCTCAGCCGAGGCCGGGAACCGTCCTGCCATTCCGGTGATAGCGTCCGTGCCGGCACCGCCGAGGAAGGTGCTATAGACCAAAGCAGTGCCAGTACCGTTTACCCGGGCGACGAAGCCGTCCTGAGGGCTGGCATTAGTGGATTGCAGCGCATTGATATCAAATAGACCAGCCGCCGTCTGCGTGGTTGTCTGGCCGGCAATATAGGCTTCGCAAGCGTTTACACCATTGCAGGCGGGATTTACGAAGATTGCGTTTCCGATGGTCGATCCTGTTCCACCTAGATATGCAGAATAGGTGAATGAGGCGCCTCCCGCGGCGACCTTCGCCACGAACGCGTCTTCCGTCCCGGCAAATCCTCCTGACTGAATCGTGTTTGTCTTGTCAGGAAACTGTGGAACAGAGGCATTGGAAGAAAGAGTGCTGCCAGTTACATAGGCATTCCCTAGCGCGTCCACTGCAATGGCTTTGCCCTCATCGTCCCCGTCGCCACCCATAAGCGTTGCATACTTGGCTTTCGCGAGCACTGCAGCGCTGTTAGTTCCGGGTGAGCCAGTTCCGACGGTAGAGCCTGGGTTGCCATGGCAATTGGCGGCGTCGCTATAAGTAAACCCAGTCCCGCTTGCGGTGACGACTGTGAAAGTCCCGTCGAAATCGTAGCCATTGTTATTCATGCCCACGCCACTTATTGTCACGATGTCATTCACTGCAAATGTGTTCGCAGCGGTGATCGTTACAGTGCCGGTATTGGCACAACTGGCGACGGTAATCGGAGCGGACTTAGTATTGGCATGAACTACAAAGCCGTCTTGTGTACTGCCCTTGGTGGTCTGGGCCGCACCAGCAGTCGTGGGAAAGGTAGCCGAGGCAGTTTTGCCTGTGAGATACACGTCATCTATTCCAGCGGCCACAATGGCATTGGCAGCATCACTGCCCGCGCCGCCGAGATATGTGGCGTACTTTAGGTCAGCTATGCTGGCACCGGCCGGATGCAACTTGACCAGGAAAATGTCATCGGCGCCTGCATTCGTGTTTTGAATACCTCTCCCGAATGATGGTGCAGTTACATCCGTACTGGTTGTCCCTTTGATAAAGCTGAAATCCGCGGAGTTGGTCGAGCCACTGACATAAATGTCGCCGTTACTGTCCACTGCAATGCCGTTACCGACGTTACTCGTGCCCGAACCAGAGAGGTAGGTGGAGTAATCCAGCGTTGTGCCGTCAAAATGCAGCTTCGTGACAAAGACTTCAGGTTGAGCGGCCGTAATGAATGTGGCTGTCGCAGTTGCTCCTGTTCCGCCACCACCGGTAATCGACACAGTGGGCGCTGAAGTGTATCCAATTCCTCCGTTTGTAATAGTGATTAAAGTCACTCTCTTGCTGGTGGTGTTGATGGCGCTGGTTGCCAATGCGCCGGAGCCGGCACCGCCGCTGATAGTTACCGTTGGCGCAGAAGCGTAGTTGGTAGTCCCCACGTTGGTGATTTGAATTGAACTAATCGGCAAGTGACCGCTGAACGCGCCCGTGGTAGTCGGGTAGTCGGTGGAGCTAGTCTGACCAGTGATATAGGCGTTTCCAGCAGTATCTACTGCGATTGCGTTTGCTGTGTCAGATCCGGTGCCGCCGATAAACGTAAGGAAGCTTAGCGTTGTGCCGGAAGAATTGAGCTTGGCAACAAAGACATCGCCAGCACCGCCCGGACCGCAGGTCGCACAGGCAGTCGCGCTCTTCGGTGCAAACGGTCCCGCAGTTACAACCGTGCCCGTGATGTATGCATTGCCGCTGCTGTCGACAGCAATCGCCTTAGCCGTAACCAGGGATGCGGCACTGAGATACGTGGAGTAATTCAAGACGGGATCAATGACCAGTTCTTTGCTGCGGTCATATTCTCCGACACGGAAACTCACGCGATTTCTTTCCAACTGATATCCGCCCGCGATCTCCACGCGGGAGCCATTCTTTTCCTGATAGATCAGCGGCTTCTTAAATCGTAGTTCGCCGTTTTTTGTTTCTAGAACGAGATCGCCCGATGCATCGACGCGAAGCTTCTGTGCCCCACTTACTTTCAAAGCAATCTTGTTAGGGTCGGCGCCGGGAGCAACTACGAAGTCATGTTCCAGTTGCTGCTGGTTACCGTAGTAAAGAAGATCAATGCCGGGATAGACGCCGGCATATCGGACCTTGGAAAAGTTCTCGATATTGGTACGCCACTTGGCAGGGTTATTTCCAATGAAGTAATTCGTCTTGCCGGGCAACAGATCGAGTCCGCTCGCGGGTATGTTCGAATGCGCTCCCGCGATCTTGAGCCGGACTACATCGCCGTTTTTCCCATTCTTATCGGAGGCTAGCGAAAGTACAGCCTCATTCCCGGTAAGGAATAGGTTATAGCCAGCTCCGCGGGAGACGAATTTCACGCGAGAATCGAGTTGTCCACCATTCGCTTCAAATGCCAAAGGCAGCCGGCTGAAGGTCGCCGACATTTTGGCCATATCCGCAGCTTTGCCCGAGACACTGGGAACGGCTAATGATTTGGAGGCTTTCTCCAATACCTGGGCCGGCAGGAGAACACTGCACGAGCTTAGCGTCAGCAGTAACAGGCTTTTGGAAACGAGCGAGCGAATGGAAACGGTGGACTTACTTGACATGGTCAAACCCTCGACTTCTTGAACTGGACATGCAAAAAGGAAAATCAGGGGGGCCCACGAGGCACACTTATGCGTGCAGCGTTTGAAGCAATAAAAATTCAGGGGAGGTAAGCCGTCGGAAGTCTATATCAACTACCGCGACAGTCAATGTTTTTCTTGGGCTTGAATAGCCTTAAGGCATAAATCAGCAGCGACTACTGCGAAGCACTAAGTCCTTGAGTCGAATACCTGAAAACTCACATTGGCACATCGAGGACAGATACGATAAACTGCGGCGTCATTCTTTATTGCGCTTGATCACACTTCAAGGTTGCGGGCAATCAGACCTGTCGCGCCAATCGACAGCTTTGGGCTTTATTCATGGATAAAAAGAAAACTACTGTCAGCCAGTTGCTTGGGTCCGTGGGCAACCAGGCTGCGGCCGCGGCCGAACTGGAAAAATTCCGGCGCAATATCACCATCCTGTTCACTGACATCAAGGGGTCAACTTCCTATTTCGAACGCTACGGAGATGCAGCGGGATTGCTGATGGTCTCCACATGCAATAACGCGATCGGCGATATCGTGCGTGAGCATGGCGGCAAAGTCATCAAGGAGATAGGCGATGCGGTCATGGCCAGCTATGACGACTGCACTTTGTCGGTCAAAAGCGCCATAAAAATGCAGCAGGCAATCTATGAGGACAGTCTCACGAAGCCTGAACAGGACCGCGTGGCCATCCGCATTGGACTGAACTACGGCCCCGGCATTGTCCGTGAGCACGATGTTTTCGGCGATGTCGTGAATGTCGCTTCACGGGTGGAAAGCGTGGGATCGCCAGAGCAGATCGTCATCTCTGACACGCTGTACGAGCAAGTTGCATCCAGCGGTCAATTTAAGTTGCATGCGCTCGGGCGCTTTGCGCTGAAGGGCAAGGGCGAAAACCGCGAGCTTTATGAAGTCCAATGGACGGATCGACTACAGCCACGTCGCGCTGCTGCGCATACCGTGGTTATGTCCAGTTCAAAGGCCATGGCGGTGCCTCGATTCAAGCTCCTCCGCGTACTTAAAGACGGCAGCGTTGGCGACCAGTACAAGCTGAAGAACGACCAGTTGGAAGTAGGCCGGCTTCGCGGGGATGTTCAATTTCCGGAAGACGACAAGATGGCTCCGCTCCATGCGCGCTTCTCTGTCGAGAAAGATCAGCTCTTCATCGAGGACATCAGCGGAGTTAGCAGCGTGTTCATCGGACTGATCGCAACCTACACCATGCGCGATGGCGACATCATCCGCATGGGCGAACAGATGTTCCGCTTCCGCGAAAAAGTGGAAGCAGTGGCGAATGCCGCAGCGCGCGGCACTACGATCATCGATCTATCGGCGACCATGGACGAGCCGGTTGCAGAATTGATTTTCGTCGGCGCAGACTTCCTCGACACACCTGCGCGTCTGCCGCTGAACGAAGAAGAAATAAGTTTTGGTCGTAGTCGCGGCACATTCGTCTTCCCAGAAGACCCTTTCATGAGCCGCGCTCACTGCAAGATCTATCATCGCGGAGAAGATTTCTTCGTCGAGGATTTGGGCAGCCGCAACGGAACGTTTATAAAAGTCCGCGGCAAAGCGCCGGTGCCAACCGGCGCCACCGTGCTAGTAGGCAGTCAAGTATTCAAACTTGACGTGCAATAGTCTCCTCGCTCTCATCACATAAATTTTGCGCGTCCGCCACTCTTCATATAAGCCACCGTTCTATGGATTTCCATATCTGGCGCTGAATAATATCCCAATCTAAGTACCTCGATTTGCCAAACATCTTTTTGATTCAGCAACTTAGAATCGATTTTGTTGGGCACCTGAATTGCCTAATAACAGTTATTCGGAAATTGTCTTTTATTGGTACGGTTTTCGGCTCCTCCGTTTTTAACTCCATGAAGGGAAACTCAAATGACCACTAAGTTTAGAGGGTACCGGTTAGCTCTAGCGGTTATCGCCACGCTGGGCATTCTTTTCTCTCTTACGCTACCGCTGGCCGCCCAGGATGCGACCGGTAAAGTAGTCGGCACGGTGACTGATCCGCAAGGCGCTGTTGTAGCCGGCGCGAAAGTAACTGTTACGAACACTGCCACCTCGGTCACTCGCGAAGCGACCACGGCTGCTGATGGCACCTTCTTGGTGAACGCATTGCCGATCGGTAATTACACGGTAGCAGTACAAAAAAACGGTTTCACGAAAGCCGTCTCACCCGTCCAGCAATTATTTATTAACCAAAACCTACGCATGGATATGAAGCTTGCGGTAGGTGCCAGCACGGAAACAGTGGAAGTCCAGGCGCAAGCCGCCGGCGTGGAAACCATCAACGCCACCCTCGGCCAATCTGTCACCAGTCGTCCCTTGGTGAACCTACCCTTGAACGGACGCAACGTTTTTCAGCTCGCGCTCTTGCAGCCTGGAGTTACTGAATCGAATAACCCTGGTAATACCAGCGGCGGGTCGGGTTTCAGTATTGCGGGTGGGCGTGGAGACTCCGTTACTTATTTGCTTGATGGCGGTATGAACAACAACTTGCTAAACAATGCTCCGGTTTATAACCCCAATCCGGATGCAATCGCAGAATTCAAGATCCTCACCAGCAACTACACCGCCGAGTATGGACGCAACGGCGGCGGAATCATCAGCGTCGTAACTAAGTCGGGCAGCAATGGCCTACATGGCAGCGCTTTCGAATTCGTTCGCAACGAAGACTTGAATGCCAATTCTTATTTCAACAAGCAACAGGGATTTCAGCGCGACATCTTGAAGCGCAATCAGTTCGGCGGCACATTAGGCGGGCCGGTCATTAAGAATAAGGCTTTCTTTTTCGTAGCGTATCAGGTGCAACGTCTTGTGCAGCAGGTTTCAAATACTCCACAACCGACTTTCACGCCACGTGAGTTGACTGGGGATTTCTCCAAATCAAGCGGTGGTGCTCCAGATCAGAACGTCGTTACGTTCCTCCAGGCGAATCCGTTCTACCAACCCAATACTGCATTAGCGGCACAGGGCATCATCGATCCCAATAAGATCGACCCGGTCGCAAAAAAGTATATTGCCGCTGGTCTGATCCCGACCTCAGCCACAGGCATCTTGAACGAACAAGGTCCAGGCAAAGACAACAACACCGAGTTGACTACGAAGTTTGACTTCAACTTCACTGATCGAGACAAACTTGGAATTACCCTGGGTCGTACTCCAAGATCGGTGGTCGCGAACTATCGCAGTAATGGAAACACGGGCTCAGTGTTCAGCAGCTCTAACAAATATCCGATTGCCAACGAAAGCACCAACCTCTTCAGCAGCATAGCGTACACAAAAATTTTCACGTCTAACGTGTTGAATGAAGCCCGCTTCACGGCTCAGCGCGCGCATGGAATTTCATTTACTCCTGGCGCGACACTGCCTGTTCCTTCTGCTCTAGGCGTCGGCGTCACCCCGGACTTGCCGAATGGACCGCCACGACTTGGGTTTGGCAGTGGCATGTCCCTCGGGTTTAGCCCCAATGGACCGCAGGACATCGTCAACAATACCTTTATTTATTCAGATACTGTGTCGTGGACAAAAGGCAAGCACAACTGGAAATTCGGCTTCAACTTCTCTCCGTACCAGAACAACACTGTCTATGATTTCTACGGCGACGGTGAATTTGACTTCTATGGGACCGGCGGCGGTAGTTTCTCCCAAAACGATTTCGCAGACTTTCTCATGGGCTTACCGGATGAATATTTCCAATTCGGCAATGCCCCATCGAATATCCGCAGCAAGTCCTATTACGGGTTCGCGCAAGATGAATGGCACGTACGTCATAACCTGACGCTCACGCTTGGTATTCGGTATGAATACAGCTCACCTAAACTCGATACTCAAGGTCGCTCGTTTAGCCTGGCCAAAGGTAAGCAATCCACCGTCTTTACCAAGGCTCCGGTTGGGGTCCTGTTCCCCGGCGATGCTGGCGCTCCCACTGGTGCCAACTTCCCGGACAAGAACGACTGGGCGCCACGCGTTGGATTTGCGTGGGACCCCTTTAGCAAGGGAAAAACCAGTATTCGCGGGGGTTTCGGGGTCTTCTACGATGTACTGAAAGGCGAAGATAACCTTCAATTCAATGGTCAGGCTCCTTTCTTTGGCTTTGGCGATATCTTCTTCGACCCGATTGCCAATCCCGCTGCTTCTCCGGGGTATTTCAACACTCCTTGGACGACTAACAACTCCGGCACTCCGAACTCGTTCCCGTCGAAACCTCCCGCCAGCAATATTGACTTCGCAGCCGCTGGCTTCACGCCGTTCGGCGGCGGTGGCGTCTACTTCGTTGACCCGAACCTTCGCACTCCTTACACCTATCAGTACAACCTGAGTGTCCAGCAGCAGCTCCCATCGAGTGTAACTTTCGAGACCAGCTATGTCGGCAGCAGGTCAAAGAAGTTGACATCGTTGGTGGATAGCAACCCATTCGTTTTGGGTACCGGCACTCGCACCTTTAACACCGTCCCGGGCGCAAGCTTTGCCCGTCTGGACACCTTCCGCAATGTGTCGAGCGCGTACTACGACAGTATGCAGACGAGCTTGACCAAACAAAACTCGGACACCGCATGGCTGGGAAATACCTATTTCACACTGGCATACACCTGGGCTCACAACATTGACACTGCATCTGGTTTCCGTAACCGAACCAGCAAGGTGTCTTACTATCAACCCAACCGCAATCGTGCTTCGTCAGACTTTGACATCGCGCATCGCATCACCTTCAGCGGCGGATGGGATCTACCCCTGGATCGCAAGTGGAGCAACCGCCTTACAAAAGGATGGAGCATTTATCCGATCGTGAGCTGGCGAACTGGCTTCGCGCTGGATGTCTTAGGAGGGCTACCCGCTTCCAGCGGAAATTCAGGACCATCAGGAGCTGGTGATCGCGAGTTGGTATATGCCAATCTAGTCGGCGCTACAGCGCAGTTCGATCCTCACACGACGCAGACGTTTAGCCTGCCAATTTGTCCGGGTGACCAAGTGCGGGCTGGAACAGGTGCATTCTTTTTCAACCCAACCGTGTTCAACAAATGCTATCCGAGTACAGGAGCGGTCCAAGCCAATCCCGCTCTGGCTACCTACGGCACACTTCCGCGAAATTTCTTCCGCGGTCCGGGCCGTATCAACGCGGATATGACGATTGCAAAGAACACGCAGGTCTATGAAAGATTGAATATGGAATTTAAGGCCGACATATTTAACGTCTTCAACCATGCTGAATTTGACAATCCACAAACAAACATCCTTAGCAGCCAATTTGGTCAGGTCACGGGTACCGGAAGCCCTGGAAACCCGCAGCCACGCATTATCCAACTGGCGGTAAAGTTTACATTCTAAATAGACGTTGCATTTGCACCACTCAGGCTGGATCTTCGGATCCAGCCTTTTTTTATTTGCCCGCGCCAATCCAGCATCCACCCTCTCCGGCTCGCGCCAATTCACGCCAGCTCTCGAATAGCGCAACCTTCAGCTCTCGATTCATGCTCCAATTTTTTTAGCAACTTAGCTCTTTGATTGTTCCCCGCGGAGATCCCCCATGAAACGAGTCGGACTATTCGTTGTTCTTGCACTCTCGTTAAGCATTTTCGCTTTTGCCCAAACTTATGAAGGGCGAATCCTTGGCAGCGTGACTGACCAAACCGGAGCCGCTGTCAGTTCCGCCAAAGTGACAATTACTAACATTGCCACGGGACTCACGCGCACACTTACCACAAGCGCATCAGGAGATTATGCCGCTCCCGCATTGAAGCCCGGCGTGTATAGCGTGACGGCTGAGGCGCCGAATTTCAAGAAATCGGAAAGGACCGGGGTACGACTAGAAGTCGCCAAGGACGCCCGCATCGATTTTCAACTCCAACCGGGAGCAGTTTCCGAATCGGTCACCGTCACGGGCGAAGCACCACTCGTGGACACCACCCAGGACACACTGGGTGGAACATTTTCTAACAAGGCTATCAACGACCTGCCGCTTAACGGACGCGACTTCCAAAATCTTGTCGTGCTGCGTCCTGGCGTGCAGCGGACTCCGGGCGGGGGATTTCTCTCCATCAGTTCCAACGGCAATCGTCCCGAGGACAACAACTTTATTGTCGACGGTACCGACAACAACGACCCCTACTACGCCACTACGGTGATCAATGCCGAGGGTGTGCAGGGCACACCGGGGACCCTTCTTCCCATTGATGCGATCCAGGAATTCAATATTCAGGAAAACCCGACTGCAGAATACGGCTGGAAACCCGGGTCCGTGGTTAATCTGGGAATCAAATCGGGCACCAACGATTTTCACGGCACCGCATATTTGTTCGAGCGCAACAGTGCGCTGGACGCGCGCAACTGGTTTAACACCAAGCCCGATCCGCAACGTGCGGTGCGGCAACACCAGTTTGGCGGCAGTATTGGCGGGCCTGTCATCAAAAACAAAACTTTTTTCTTCGGCGCGTATGAAGGCATTCGCGCACTGGTCAGTAACTCCAACCCTATCGAAACGCCTTCCACTGTTACCGCCGCAGGAGGCCCTGATCCCGCTGTCAGCATCCCCGATGCAATCGCCGACCTTAACGCTCGTGGCATCCCGCTCAGTCCGCTCAGCCAGAATCTATTGGGCACGGGTACATTTACCGGTAACGGACCTTTTCCCGGACTGTTTCCCGTGAACACAAGCGGCACGAACACGCTTACGGTTGGTTTTCCCAATAACAATCGCATGGACAACGGGATCTTGAAATTTGATCAAACGATTAACGAACACAACCAGGCATCAGTCCGATACTTTTACGGCAACAGCCTGCAGACCGAGCAGGACATCGCTGTCGTCCAATCTCAATGGCTCTCGCGATCTGATCTCAACGCGCAGGTTTTAGGCGCCAACTGGGTATGGACACCGAATTCGCAATGGGTAAATGAAGCAAAGTTTGGCTGGAATCGCTTCTGGCAAAAGATCACGACAGCTGACTCCAACAAGCCACCCGGGGACTTCGGCATCAACACCGGAGTGACCGATCCTGCCAATTTCGGCATGCCCACCATCATCATCTCCAATTTCAACAATCCCACACTCGGCGGAAATCGCTCATGGCCACTCTTTACCGTTCCCAATGAGACATATCAATACGCTGACACCCTTGCCTATACGGCGGGCAGACACACGTTCCGATTTGGCGGGGAGTTCCGCCATGGCAGCACGGACAACCTCCGTGACCGGTCCGGCAAAAGCCGGATCCGTTTTGAAGGCGGTGGTGCATTCGCCGGAAGCACGTCGCTCGAAGACTTCCTTGCGGGTTTCCCCTCACGGGGTGACATCTTCGTCGGCAATTCACGCCGGACGGTCACAATCAATTCCGTCGGAGCATTTCTACAGGATGACTGGAAAATCACTCCGCGCGTAACAATGAATCTGGGATTGCGTTATGACGCCAGCGGTGTGATCCATGAGGTGCACAATCTGTTAGGCAACTTTGATCCAGCTGTTGGACTCCAGCAAGTGGGCGTCAACATTGACAAACCATATAACACTGACTACAACAACCTGGCACCTCGGTTGGGGATCGCCTGGGATATGTTTGGCACCGGCAGGACCGTCTTGCGCGCCGGAGGCAGCATCATTTACGAGATACCTCACCTCGCGGTATTCCTTGGGCAGAACGACACCGACAACGCAACCACCCCGGGCCTAAACGTGATTCCAACAGGCGTGAACGGGTCCAACATCAATGGAAACATTGTCTCTTCTTCGGTGAACACCACCAATCTCAATTGGACGACAGCCGGACCGGTGTTCAACGTCACCCCGGACTGTGCTGCTAGTCCTTGCGACATTTTGGGCGTAACGAAAGGCCTGCGCACGCCATATGTAATGACCTACAACGTCAACATACAGCAGGCATTCTCGAATTCCACTTCGCTACAGGTTGCATACGTCGCAAATCTGGGCAGGAAACTTTACAGCATTCGCGACATCAACCAGGTGAACCCCAATTCTCCGGCAGAAATCGCCTGTGGCAATTGCCTGCAGGCCGGCCGTCCATTTGCCACCCAATTTCCATTTCTGGAGTTCGTCAATTTTCTTGAGAATGGATACAACTCGGACTACCACGGGCTGCAGGTGACCGCGACGCAGCGGTTGTGGAATGGCCTTTCATTCGTCGCCGGGTACACATGGGCGCATGCAATCGATCAGGCTTCGCTGAACCGTTCGCCAACGCCTCAAAACAGCTTGAACCTCGCTGGCGAGCGTGGCAACAGCGACTTGGATATCCGTCACCGTTTCACGTTGGCGTTTAACTACCTGATCCCAGGTAAGGAAGGGTTTGCCCAGTTGCTCAAAGGCTGGCAGGTCAATTCCATCGTAACCATTCAAACTGGCACTCCATTTAACGTTTCGGATGGTTTCCTTAATGGCAATGACATTAGCCTCACGGGCGAGCTCACCGATCGCTGGAACTTCTTCGGCGATCCGCGCGCATTTGATGCCAGACACGGTACTTCGATCCCCTTCTTCGCTGATGGCACGACCGTTCCCGCGTGCGCTGCGGTTGGCGATGCGACTACATTGGCCAGCTTTGGCTGCTTTGCCGTTCCGGGAGCTGTAATGGTGCCCCCCGCGCTAGGGACATTTGGAACCATGGGTAGAAATATCTTCCGTGGGCCTGGTTTGCAAGATTGGGATTTTTCAATCGTGAAGAACTGGCAGGCAGAACGGCTCGCCATTCAGTTGCGCGCAGAATTTTTCAATATCCTGAACCATCCGAACTTCGCGAATCCGAACGCGGCGGCGCTGGGCTTTATCGATCCATCAGACCCGGGTACTTTTGGATGCGCTTGCGCAACGCCTGATGTGGGCGGCGCAAATCCGGTGATTGGCACAGGTGGACAAAGGAACATCCAATTGGGTGTTAAGTTCATCTTCTAACTTTTGCGCGATTGCGAGAGGCTCCAGCGCGGAGCCTCTCGCACACCGCTCGAGCCAACCGCATTCAATCCGAACTCTTCATAAATTTGTAGAACAATTGGAGCGACTCAAATGGCCATCAGCATGGAACCAATTCATCGCGAAGGCAAAGGGCGATACTGGATGGGTTTTGCGGCGGGAGCATTCATCGGCACAGGTGCTGCGATAGTGGCGGCCTATCTGGCCAATGTCATCTCCGGACGGGAACGCCATATCTTGCGCTTGGAAGAGAGTATCCAGATTGCGAGACCGGTGTCGGAGGTCTTTCGAGCATGGATCGACCTCGAAGAACTGCCGCGTTACTTGGAGTACGTCAAAAGGGTCCGCGTCGGTGGTCAGACCTCCTATTGGACCGTGACCGTCGACGGCAAAGATTTCAAATGGCAGGCGCGAACCGTTCAACTGATTCCCAACGAGGCGATCGGGTGGAAGTCAACCCGCGGCCCGAAACACAGCGGCCGCATGAGCTTCTCGAAAATTGGAGACGACACTCTCATGCACGTCACCATGAACTATGCGCCGCCGCTAGGGAATTTGAGCAGCACCTTTGCTTCGGGCGACGACCGTCTTGAAAGCTACATTACCAAATCGCTGCGCGAATTCAAGCATGCGCTGGAGCAACGGTCTTCCGGCGCAGCTTCTGACCCGTCGACGGCGGAGTGGCGCAACAGGCAGGAGAAAGCAACAGGCACAACTGGCCGCTATAAAGCACCGGAAGCTGGCCCAGTGGGCGACGCCGCAAACACCAGTGAGAAAAGACCAGGCACTGTGGAGTACACGCGTCCGCCCAATGCTGGATATCCAACGCGTTGAGACGCAATGCTTGCGTCCTTGCGATAATAGTCACATGGCCCGCGAATCGATTTCGCTGGAAGAGACCCTTCAGGCTTTCTCAAGCTTGGTATCTCCTCAAATCGAGGACGAAAATATCGATTTGCTTCGCGCCGCTCTCGTCATTGCACAGACTGAATATCCGGAGATCGATAACGCCCGCTACATTTCCCGGGTGCATGCGTTGGCGAAGCGAGTGATGTCAGGGCCAGACTTGAAGGCTCTAATCGATCGTCCTCCGGAACCGACCGAAACTGTACGCGCTATCAATAAAGTACTGTTCGACGAGGAAGGGTTTCGCGGAAATCGCGACGACTATTTCGACCCACGAAATTCTTTTATCAACGACGTACTCGATCGGAAACTTGGGATTCCCATCTCGCTTTCCCTGATCTATATGGAAATCGCCAAGCGATTGAGACTGACTCTGCTTGGCGTGGGCATTCCCGGACACTTCCTCTTGAAACACTATGACGAGCAAGCTAATGAGCTGCTGATCGACGTCTTCGAGGGCGGGAGAATAGTCAATTCGACGGCTTGCCAGCACCGTTTGGACGAGATATACCACGGTCAGATGAGCCTGCGACCCGAACACTTGGCCGCGATCACGCGTAGGCAGTTGCTCACGCGCATGCTCAATAACCTGCGCCATATTTACATGTCATCGAGGAACTTCCGCAAGGCGCTGACCATGGTGGAACTTACGCTTTGCATGCATCCGCGCTCGCCGGAGGACATCAAGCAGCGCGCAATACTTCGCTACAATCTGAAACAGTTTTCTGCCGCTGTCCAGGATTTTGAGCTCTACGGCAAGATCGTGCCCGAAGCATCCGACGCGCAAGAAATTCTGCAAACGGCATTGGCGATTCGCCGCAGCATGGCCCTGCTGAATTGAGTAAGTAATTCCGTACTGATCCCGGCTAGGCTCTTGCCTTGGATCCGATGCTCTTGAGCGAGTTGATCCATTGCGCTACCGCGTCAGCTGCCTTCGCCGCAGAATCGCCATTCTCTTCGATGATCTTGACGATGGCGCTGCCAATCACTGCCGCATCGGCGTATTCGCCAACCGCCCGAAAATCTGCTGGGCTGGAGATTCCGAAGCCCACGGCAATCGGTAGCTTTGAGATTTTCCTAATGCGCTTGACCAGTTGTTCTGCGTCGCCTCTCACATCGGACTGCAACTTCGTGCCGGTCACACCGGTCCGCGAAACCGCATAGATGAATCCCCGCGAAGCGGCTGCGATTTTCTTCAATCGCGCGTCCGTGCTGGTAGGTGCGGCCAGAAAAATGGTTTGCAGGTTGCGTGAGTGCATGATCTCGCAATATGTCGCGGACTCTTCAACGGTCATGTCGGTCACAAGTACGCCATCCACTCCCGCCAATGCAGCTTCCTTGGCGAACCGTTCCATTCCGAAACGCAAGATCGGATTCAAATAAGAGAAGACGATAACTCCGGCGGAGGGACGCGCTTTGCGAATCTCGCCAGCAAGCGCAAGGACATCGTGCAGTGTTGTCCCGCTCTTCAGTGCGCGTTCACTCGCCCGCTGTATCACTGGGCCATCGGCCACGGGGTCACTGAAGGGCACGCCGAGTTCGATGACATCCGCACCGGCGTCGATAGCGGCGAGAATCACCGCGCGGCTGGTGGCGAGATCAGGATCGCCACAGGTGACGTACACCACTAAACCGGGTCTGGATTTAAATGTGAGCATAGTTAGCTTAACGTCAGGTTCTCGCGCAGTATGCCGATGTCTTTATCTCCTCGTCCAGAGACATTGACGATGATCACTTCAGATTTCTTCATCTTCGGCGCGCGCTTTGCCGCTTCCACTACTGCGTGCGCTGATTCGAGTGCAGGGATGATGCCTTCTTGTTGCGAGAGCAGCTTTAGACCTTCGAGCGCTTCTTGGTCAGTGGCGTAAACGTATTCGGCGCGACCGGTATCGTGCAAAGCCGCGTGTTCCGGCCCGATCGAGGGATAATCGAGTCCAGCGGAAACTGAGTGCGTTGTCGCAACTTGTCCGGCTTCATCCTGCAGCAGATAGGAATAAGTACCCTGGAGAACTCCGGGAGTGCCACCGGCAAATCGCGCCGCGTGATCGCCCAGCCCCAGCCCGCGGCCACCGGCTTCGACCCCGATCAGCTTTACTTTTTTGTCCTTTAAGAATTCGTGAAAAATTCCGATGGCGTTCGAACCCCCGCCAACACAGGCGATAATCGCGGTGGGCAATTTCCCTTCGGCTTTCAGGATTTGCGCCCGTGCCTCGCGTCCGATCACCGATTGAAAATCGCGCACCATCGTGGGATAGGGATGCGCACCAAGAGCACTGCCTAAAAGATAGTACGAGTTGCGTACATTCGTGACCCAATCGCGCATCGCTTCGTTGATGGCGTCTTTGAGCGTGCGCGAACCAGCATCCACGCCGTGCACTTCCGCTCCCAGCAAGCGCATACGGAAGACGTTCAGCTCCTGGCGTCGCATGTCTTCCGTTCCCATGTAGACGACACACTCGAGGCCGAACAGAGCGCAGACGGTCGCCGTGGCTACTCCATGCTGTCCGGCGCCAGTCTCCGCGATGATGCGTTTTTTACCCATGCGGCGCGCGAGCAGCACCTGGCCAAGGCTGTTGTTGATCTTGTGCGCTCCGGTGTGCAGCAGATCTTCGCGCTTGAGATAAATCTTTGCGCCGCCCAGGTGCTTCGACAATCGCTGAGCGAAATACAAGGGCGTGGGACGGCCGACATAATGCGTGAGCAAGCCGCGCAACTCTTTCTGGAATTTCGAATCGAGCTTTGCTTTCGCGTAGGCAGATTCGAGTTCCTCGAGCGCTGCCATCAGCGTCTCGGGAACATATCGGCCGCCATAGAGGCCGAAGCGTCCGGGAACCTGTTTCGCTCTCACGCTCTTTGAGCCATTGTTCGTCAGCGTTTTCTTACTCACAGATGTTTGTCCTCAACTGGCAATTGATCGGCAGCGCGGACAGCAGCGATGAACGATCGGATCTTCGCGTGGTCTTTCTTGCCAAACTCTTTTTCTACACCCGTGACTACATCCACGCCCCACGGACGGAAAAGACAGATTGCAGCAACGACATTCTGCGGATCCAACCCTCCGGCGATCACTACCGGGGACCGTTGTTGCAGACTCATCACAAAATCGCTGCTTCGCAGCCAATCGAACACCTGGCCGGTGCCGCCCCGCATGATCACGCTCCCGGAATCCACCATCAGGACGTCCACGCATTCTTCGCGCCCGGTGAAAAAACCAAGCCCTTGTGATTGGCCGGCTTCAGCTGAAATGGATTTCATGATCTTGATACGATTTGCGCCGCTGATTTGGCGCAATTGAGTAACGTATTGTGGAGATTCGTCCCCGTGCAACTGCACTCCGGTCAAGCCCGTCTCGCGAGCCACCTTCATTACAAATTCAGCAGGCTCATTCACGAAAACGCCGATCTTCTCTGTCGATGCGGGCAGTTCGGTAACAATTGCCTTCACGGTTTCCGGCTCCACACGGCGGCGACTGTCCGCGAACAAAAAACCCAGCGCGTCTGCTCCGGCGTCCACTGCTGCCAGTGCATCCGCCAGATTGGTAGTCCCGCAGATCTTTATCCAAGTCCTCATCGCGGTGAAGGCTCGCTCGCCTGGGCCATCAACTGCGTCAGCATCAAGCCCGGATCATCGGCCCTCATCAAAGTTTCTCCCACCAGGAATGCCTGATAAGCAGACGCACCGTCTGCGCCTAACAGCTTACGCATGTCCGCGCCGCTTTGGATTCCGCTCTCGGCAACGCGCAGTACATTCTTGGGCAACAAGCTAGCCAGGCGATGATGCACCTCGGGATCGACTTCCAGCGTGCGCAGATTGCGGCTGTTCACTCCAACGATATCTGCGCCAATGGCCACGGCGCGCGCTAATTCCTTCTCGTCATGCACTTCGCACAACACGTCCAGCCCAAGCTCACGCGCTTTCTTGTACAGATTGCCCAACTGCGGATCAGGCAGCACCGATGCCATCAGCAGAACTGCATCTGCGCGGTTCAGCCGTGCCTCGTATAGCTGGTAGTCATCAATGATGAAGTCTTTTCGCAGACACGGCAGATTTGTGGCAGCGGACGCTTCGACGAGATAAGCGAGCGATCCCTGAAAGTAATCTTCATCCGTAAGCACGCTCAGCGCGGCAGCACCGGCTCTCTCAAACTGCATGGCCAGTCCACCCACATGAAAAGTGCCGCGCAGAACTCCTTTGGAAGGTGACGCTTTTTTCAACTCCGCAATGATTGCGACTCCATTGGCCGCAGCCGATTCCAATGACTTGCGAAAACCGCGAGGCGCTGTTGTGATCCGTTCGACCTCGCGAACAATCTCACGCAGTGGGAGTGCTCGTTGTCGCTCATCGACTCTGCGCCGGGTAGATGCCAGGATCTCATCAAGTTCGGTGGGCATGGATTCTATAAGCATACGAGCAAGAGGGGATTTTCCGCTACCCAGTCATTGCAGATAAGTTGCGGCGGCGGCTCTGCAAGATCTTCTTTACATTTCTTTTACTGCTTTGGCGAATCAATCCACAGCAAGTATGGGTCTAATCGTCAAAGGAAGAGATTTTGCACCGATTGAATTCATTTTCGCCGTTGTTTCCGCTATTCAGCGTGCTCCCGTTCAGCGGGTGGCTGCTGCTGGTTGCGACAACGCTGTTGTGCCAAGTGTTTCCATCTCGCGCGGCATTCCAGCGCCAGCCGACGACTGATCGGGACTAAAACAATATTGTTTATACTTGGTGCCGAAGAAGGGACTCGAACCCCCACACCCTTGCGAGTACGTGGACCTGAACCACGCGCGTCTGCCAATTCCGCCACTTCGGCACATTGATTACGATGAGGACGAGCGGCAGGCTCGTCAATCGAAAGGAACTACGCTTCTTTATTATTCAAACAAACTGCGCGACGACTGTCAAACGCGTGGGCCAGAGATTATCTGGATGCTGAAACAACTCAGTCGGCCAAAGTTGTCATCCAACAGCAACTAGGCTTACGTAATATACTCAACCGCACCGGAGGATTCCCCCTTGCCTTCGCAGCCAAAAATGGAACAACAGACAAAAATCCCGCCCGACATCAGCACGCAACTGCGCACCTTGGCCCACGATCTGAGCAATTCGATCGAGACCATCATGCAGGCCTGCTACCTTCTAAATCAATCCAAACTAGATCCCGAAACGAAGAAATGGGCAGACATGATCGATGCCGGTTCCCGCGATTCGGCACGGATCAACCGGGAGATTCGCGACATCCTGCGCAGTCGCAGCTAAGATTCGCCGGACGCCCGCACCGTTATGCCGCCTCAGGGACGATCCTCTCAGTACGCCGAAGATAGTCCTGAGCATTGCGATATCCCTCGAGCGTCCCGACGTCCATATACAGTTCGCCTGCCGCCACGCCTCGAACGATGCTTCCCGCTGCGATGTAGGCATTGAGCAAGTCACCGAGATATTCGTCGCTGCGGTGGCGGGCTTCCCAGAGCAACTTCAATTCGTGAAAAGCGTTTCCCGTCGTGGTCACTGCTCCCCAGACCCAATGCGAATGCGGATTCGGCTTCTTCACTTCGACGCAGCTGACATACCCCTGCGCATCACAAACCACAGCATCAAATTGCGATGGGTTCACCACCGGGAACAAGAGCAGGTTGGCATCGGCATTCCTGAAATTTTCCGGAGCTAACACTGTCCGATAGGCGTTCTCCGGGAACCATATGGTATCCGGAAGTCCCAACAATACGCGGTCGTGATGCCGGGCAAAGGGCTCGGCGCGAAAGATCGCGTCGCAGAGGCCTTGCGCTTTCGGCTGCACAGCGTAGAAGATTTGCGCAGCATATTCCCGCTCGGCGAAATAGCGGACGATGTCGCTTTTTTCAGCCGAGATGACCATGCATATCTGCTCAGCTCCCGCGGCAATCATGCGTTCCACCAGATATTCAGAAACAGCTTTAGGTCGCTCGACTCCATTGATCACCCGCGACCCCACGGGCAGAAGTTCCTTGGAATATCCCAGTGGCTGAATCCTTTGCCCGATGCCCGCTGCAGGAACAATGCCGATCATTTCACCCACTCCGCTCCCCACTCGGTTCGTTGCTCGTCGAAATCGGTCGCCCTATTGCCCGCGCGTTCGATCGCGCCCACCAGTTCACTTGCGCGGTGATCACCCGTGTGCTGATCAAGGGTCCGCTCCCGCGCCCTCTCCGCCCGTGATTGCAGATCTGAATTGCCGGATGTCAGGGCATGAAGCACCGATTCGGTGTCCCTCACGATAAAGATCTCGTCTGCGCCAAAGAATTCGTTGAGCCCTTCCCATTCATCGGTAAGGATGGGAGTCCCACATGCTGCTGCTTCAAACAATCTGCCGGATGGGCAGTATCCGTAAGCTGCCATTTCCGCCCTCGTGATGTTCAATGTTGCACCCGACGAGGAATACAAAGCTGAATGGTCTTGTGGGCCGACATGTTCGTATCGGCGAACATTTGGCGGACAATGGAATCCGGCCTCTCCGTTCTTGGGATACAGTGACCCGGCGAGCACGAATACCTCTCCTGGAAGCGCTCTCGCCGGTTCAATAAAAAGCTGCTCCAGTTTCTTCTGCCGGTCGGCCGCGTGCGTGCCCATATAACTGAGCTTGCAGTGGTAGGGTCTCGGGATTTCTATGCGGAAATGCATTTCCGGATCCACGCACCCGTAAAGTGCATTCACTTCCCGCGCACCCCAATCGTCGCGTAGTTCATTAAGCGCACGTCCACCGGTGAATGAGAGATAAAGATCAAAAGCGGGAATCTGGTCGCGACGAAGGTAATCCGTATCTCCGTCTTTCAGTCGGCCCAGAGTGATAGGCGTGTCCAAATCATAGAAGACATGCAGTGGACGAGAGATCTCCAGCACCTCGTCTGAGATTTGCGCTCCCTGAGGCAGATAGCTCGCTGTGATCACAGCATCGGATTCGGATGCCGCCAGCAGCGCGCGTGAGCGCACCGCATCCCAATCGGGATAGATCACGAGATCGCAGTAGTCGCAGGAGGTGAAGTCGCGACGCTTTGCGTAGTAAGGAACATCTTTTTCGAAAAAGGTGACTTGGTGCCCCATGCGATGCAGCGCGCGGAGAATGGCGCGATAGGGGGTTGCATGGCCGTTGCCCCAGGAGGAAGAAAGGGTCAGTCCAAATATAGTGAGTCTCACAGCACGGTTCCCAAGAACGCTCAGACTGCGAGTGAGATGGCCAGAGTGGAAACGCTGTTGCCGCAAATGCAAAGCCCCAGCTGGAAATCGTGAGATTTGCGCCGGGGCCTTTTCTAAGTCGCGGTTCTACTACCTGGAAAAACTATTTTTCCAATTTTGCGGACATCGTGATATCGGCTTTAAAAAGTTTCGACACTGGACAACCCGCCTTCGCGTTGTTGGTAGCCGTCTCAAATGCCGCCTGGTCTGCCCCGGGAACTTTTGCGACTACATCCAAGTGAACCTTAGTGATGGCGAATCCGCCGTCTGTTTTTTCCAGAGTGACGGCGGCCGTGGTGGTGATGCTGTCCGCTGTGAGATTTGCCGCCCCCAACTGACCGCTCAGTGCCATGGAAAAACAACCAGCATGAGCAGCAGCCAGCAATTCTTCGGGGTTGGTGCCTATACCGTTTTCAAATCGCGTGCTGAAACTGTATTGAGAATCCCGCAAAACACCGCTGTCAGTGGACACGGTGCCTTTTCCATCTTTCAATCCGCCTTTCCAGACGGCGCTTCCCTTACGTTGCATTTGTTTTCTCCTGCACAAAATGTGTCAATAAGCATAACAGCGGAGACAATTGATTGGCAGCCATGGCGACTGGCGCATTAAAAGTAGCCTTTGATTTTCCGTTCCTGCAAGGCATACTGGACAGCATGGAACCACGCGATCGATTGCGGAAACCCACGGCAACCGATACCGATCCGGTGCAATCAACCCCTGCGCAAGGTGAATGTGTGATGCTCTACTGCCCTACATGCGGATCGCGGCTGAAAGACTCGAACTGCAAATTGAAGTGCACCACTTGCGGGTTCTTCCTCAGTTGTTCTGATTTCTATTAGCTCGAGTCTTGAAGCCTACGCCGCAGCTGGGTGCCGCCATTGCAGAGTGCGAGCCCGATCTTCTCGCTGTTTTTTCTCCTCTGTCGCGTGGCCGATCTGTGAGTTCACTTCCGCGCCGATGATGATTGCCGCACCAGTCAAATAGAACCACAGCATCAGGATGATCACGGCGCCCAATGAGCCGTAGGTCGCGTTGTAGCTATTGAAATAGTGGAGATAAACGCGAAATCCCAGGGAACCCACGATCCATAGAAACAGTCCCACGACCGCTCCTGGGCTGATCCAGTACCAAGCTGGATCCTCCAGATTGGGTGCAAAGTAATAAACCATCGCGAACGCCAACAGCATGAAAAAAATAATCAGCGGCCATTGAACGAGCTTCCATGCCAGCGTGAATGCCGCTCCCAAGCCCATCTTGATGGCAACCGCTTCTCCGATCTGTCCGCCGAAGAGCACCAGGGTGAGCGCCGCGAGCACGAAAAGTGAGAGCGAGATCGTCAGACCAACGGCAACCACAAATCTTGACTTCAACCAGGAACGCGTCTCGCGGACGCGATAAGCCACATTCAACGTGGAGACGATGGCACTCATGCCGCTCGAAGCCGCCCAGAGCGCTGCCAGCAAACCGAAGATCAGTTTGCTCCCACTTGCCGCACTGCTTACCTGTGACAAGGTCTTCGAAACCAATTCAGACGCTGATCCGGGCATGAGCCGGCCCAGATCTGTCAGCAGAGTATTTCGTAACTGGGAACCCGGCCCTGCTAAAAAGCCGAGTAATGTCACCAGGAACAAGAGGAGGGGAAATAGCGCCAACAGGAAATAATAGGAGAGGGCGGCTGATCGTATGGCTACGTCATCTTCGTCCATCTGTTTCCAAATTCTCTTCACGAGCTGAAGAGGAGTGAGCCCTCCCAGCTTCCACAATGAAACCGTCATCATTCCTCACAATGTTGAAAGTTGAAACGGGCTTTCTGCTTTATGAGAGACCACTGATTCATAAAGGGTTTGCCAAGGACTGCGCCGTTACCAGCTCATTGCCTTCAAGAAAAATGCGACCTCAAGGGTCGCATTTTTTGTCTCTCATAATTCCGTGCTGAATCAATACGCTTCAGTATCGGCGGGGGGAAGACATATTGAATCGAGGCTCCCCGTGGCTGCCGTCAGTGCGGTCTGGGGTTGGCAACCAACGGGGAACCCGATCGCAAGCAGCCTAAGTGAATTCGTGAATTCCGAAACGACGATTTTATTTTGTTACGAAAACAGGACAGAACTGGAAGGCGATCTGAAAGCCACGAATCGGAGCGCCGCCGTACTAGCCAATTGAGCAGTGCGACAACCCGCGTTTTTCCAAATATTGCTGGTGATAGTCCTCAGCGCGATAAAATTCCTTCGCGGGGGTGATCTCGGTCACAATCGGCTTCGAAAACTTCCCTGACTCTTGCAGTTCCTGCTTTGATGCCTTCGCCGTGGATTCCTGCTCGGGACTTTGATAAAAGATCGCGGACCGATACTGGCTGCCTATATCCGGGCCTTGCCTGTTCAGAGTTGTGGGATTGTGGTTCTCCCAGAAGACCTGGAGCAGCCGGTCGTAGCCGACCTGACTCGGGTCGAAGGTGACTTCCACAACTTCTGCGTGGCCGGTCTCATCGGTGCAGACGTCGTGGTAGGTCGGGTTCTTGGTGGATCCTCCCATGTATCCCACGGCAGTTGCTTTCACTCCGGGGATCTGTCGGAATGCCGCTTCTACGCCCCAAAAACATCCTGCACCAAACGTTGCTTTTTGTGTGTTCTCAGTCTTTTCCATAGCCATTTGATGTTAAACCCGGAGATTAGTTCCACGCTAGAGCTGCCACACCACTCCGCCTACTAGCGATTCGCAAGTTTCTGTTACGAATTCCGGAATTAAAACCGGCAACACCTTCCGCGAAACACGAGTCGATAGTGGCGCGATTCTGCTATTTGAAAAACTCGTCCATGTCTGGCGCCGATGCAGCAGCCCCGGGAAATGCTGTGACGCCCAGCGCCTTGAACATAAGCCGCAAGGTGCTCTGGTGCTGAAAGAAAGTGCTTGATTGAAATCCTGGCTTCGCCTTAGAGCTCACGATCACTGTCGCCACTTGTCCGCCCCCGGACGCAATATCCGAGACCACTGATTCGTCGAAGGTGATGATCAGCAGACCACTACTTTGAAAGCTTGCATTGGAGACCAGCGGCCCGATATTGGCTGACAGCCAGGCGTCGGCCGCGGCGAGTTTGTCGTTGTCGCTGCAGGTGATCATGCCAGACGGGCAATCGTGGGCGTTGTGCTGGTTGTCCGGCACGATGTACGAGTAATTGGGAAGTGAATTGCTCTGCAGATCGGAAGCGAATTGGGTGAACGGCACAATGTTATTGGCTTGTGCGCTGTTGTTGAGCACATCTGAAAAATACGCGAACGGGTTGTGGTGCTTGATATACGGGCCTTGATCTCCTCCTGTATAGCCGACCGAAGGCAGGCTCATCGCGTAAGCTCGCCATGTCTTTCCCGCCGCCGTTAGCTCCCGGACAACATTGTCATCTGACACCGGGCCGGGGAAATCGTCAGTAGTGGCGATTGTGTTCCCTGCCGTCAGGACGAAGTAGTTAGGAAGCGAGGGGTGCGCGTTGGCGAAATAGTTGGTCGCCAGGCCAAAACTCCGGGCAAGGTTATTCAAGAACGGCATCGATGGATTGCCAATGACTGCTGAATACGAATGGTTCTCAAATACCACCAGCAGGACGTGATCGTGTGCAACCGATGAACCCGGGGTTGGGTTTGGGGTTGGGGTTGGGTTTGGGTTTGGGTTTGGAACGGGCGAAACAGCTGAGTTCGGCGAAGCAGCAGAACCACCCCCACACCCGGGAAGTGACACGACAGCAGAGCAAACAAGAACGACCGCGAAAACATTGAGGAACTTCCGCAAATGCGAATTCATTATGGATGATCCAGTCATGCCGGAATTCCCGGCCAGTCTGCATCTAGGATGCCGCTACTCTCTCCAACGTTTTGTTTAGAAAGAAATGGGATAAATGGAAGTATTTAGGGCTGTACCGTCTCTAGCCGTTCTGGAATGCGTATGTTGAGCTAGAAACCGGCAGAAACTATGAATTTTAATATTTCGACTTCTCCGAACTACGGAATCCCGTATTGAACCGCTACTAAGGTTTGCAATTTCAACAACTTACATTGGCCTAAAACTTGCTTTCAGGGTAGTGGAATCAGCAGGTATTTCCTTTTTAACCGTAACCCCAATAGTTGAATTGCAAAACCTTCCGTAGGAGGAAGTTTAATGAGTCTCATAAATCGCAACACGACACGCGTCCTGGTCGTCTGCTGCTTGATCGCTATACTGGCTCAATGCGCATTCGCCCAGACGTCAACGACCGGTTCTATCACTGGCGTCGTCAGGGATCAGAACGGCGCTGCGGTACCCGGCGCGACGGTGACGGTGACCAGCCCGAACCTCATCCGGCCTCAGTCTGCGACGTCGGCGAACGACGGCAGCTACACGATCCTCAACCTGCCTCCCGGCAAGTACACAATTACTTCCGATCCGGGCAAAGGCTTCGCGAAATACGAAGCAACCAATGTTTTCGTCACTCTCGGAAGTACGGCACAGGGCGACGTCAAGCTGCACTTAGCCGCATCACAGACAGAGGTAACGGTCAGTGCAAATGCTGCTCAGATTGATGTTGGGACCACGACAGCCGGCACGAGCGTCAGCTCGGACCAGTTCTCTTACTTCCCAACAGCGCGCACGGTGCAGAACCTCTACAACATTGCACCTGCAGTTACGCGTTCGGGCTTACGCGATGCATCCGGCCGCGACCGCGATCCTTCCGTCGCCGGCTCGTCAGGACCTGAAAACAACTACATCTTGGACGGCGTGAACACGGCCGATCCTGCATTCGGCGGCAGCGGCGCTAACCTGCCCTTCGAATTCGTGCAGGAAGTCCAAGTCATGACCGGTGCCTACGGCGCCGAATACGGCAAGTCCACTGGCGGTATCTTCAACGTCATCACCAAGAGCGGCGGCAACGCTTATCACGGCGATGTTTTTTCATTTTTCTCCCCAGCAGCTGCTGTGCGCGCGGTTAAGAACTTTCCATTCACCGGTTCTGCCGCAAACGGATTCTCTGAACAGGATCTGGGCGCGGACCTTGGCGGACCTATCAAGAAAGACAAGCTCTGGTTCTTCGTCGCCGGCAATCCTCAGTGGCGGACGAACCATTATCTGACTCAGACATTCCACGCCCCAGCCGAAAACAAAGTCACCATTCCGTTCTACGCGGGCAAGATAACCTGGGCCATCAATGACAAGAATACCTTCACGGGTTCCACCTTTGGAGATTTCACGAAAGTAGACGGATTCCTGGCTACCGGCGCCCTGACGAACGTTTCAGGATTCGGCTCCAGCCCGGACGCTTTCCAGGGAATCCAACAAACGGGCGGGCAGAACTATTCATTCCGCCTCAACTCGGTGATCACTCCGCGGTTTATCGCTGAGATCTCCTCCGGGCTCCACTTCCAACGGGCCAACATCATCCCCGTCTCTACCTCACTTGCCGCACCCTCCATCTCAGACAATTTCGCGGTGTTGAGCGCAGCTAACACGATTCTGGGCGTGACGCAGACTGGCATTACGGACACCGGAAACTTGAATGCTGCGGATGGCAAAACCAAGACTGGGTTCGTTGATTATGTGGATGGACGCGGCGGTTCGCTGCAGCGCGCCTACCTGCGTGGTCCTGGATTCGGGCTATATCAGAATAGCGATCGCAACCGCTACGATTTCAGCGCTCACCTCCAGAATACCTTCAGCAAGCACAGCTTGAAGTATGGATTTGAATGGGGCAAGAACATCTACAACAACATCAACACCTCCAGTGGCGGTCCCCTAACCTACGCAAATCCCAATGGTTATGGGCTGGCCACGCCGGATAGCGCGCAAACCATCAATCAGCGTATTTCCAACAGCTTTAGCGTCTGCACGGTTCGAACAAGCACGATCGTTTGCCCAAGCGGTGTCGCCACAGCTATCCTTCAGTCGCTGCCCGTAACTAGCTTGCCGACAGGCATCACGTCGGTAGTGAAGGGCACGATCACCCAAGCCGAAGCATTCGGCAACCCGTTCATGGTCCGCACCAGCACGCGCGTTCGCGATTTTGAGCTCCACGCGAACACGTACACGCAGGTTTACTCCAACTACATTCAGGATGACTGGAAGGTTCTCAAGAACGTCCAGCTCAATCTCGGTTTGCGTTGGGACTTCCAACAGGGCTATGACACAGACGGAAAGCCCTACATCAAGTTGAACCAGTTCTGGCATGACATGCAGCCACGGCTCGGTTTGATCTGGGATTTCACCGGCAATGGCAAGGGCAAGTTCAACGTCAGCTACGCGAGATTCATCGAAACGCCGATTCCGCTTGACGTAAACGTTCGTGCGGGTGGTGGCAACAGCCAGACCGACAAGAACATGAACGTCGATACCTTGAATGGTCCGGCCACAGCCAAAATTGTTTGCTGCGTCAACGGCCTCGGCGCTGCCAACCTCGGCGCGGAAGCTACTCCGATCGATCCAGGCCTACGGCCGCAGACCGTGGAAGAGTACACCGCGGGAGTGGAATTCTCCCCGGCACAGAACATCGTCCTGGGAGTTCGCGGAGTCTATCGCAACTACGTGAACATCATTGAAGACGGCTCTTTCGATGATGGCAACACGTACTTCCTCTTCAACCCGGGCCGCCGTGGCAACGGCGAGACCACAGAAGACAAGGCTTGCGCCGATCCAACCATCGGTTGTTTCGGACCTGCCCGCCGTTACTATCGTGGTCTTGAGTTCACGGCAACGAAGCGGTTTTCGAACAACTATCAGTTCATCGCTTCCTACACGTTCTCGAGCCTCGTGGGTAACTACGAAGGACTGTTCCGCAACGATAACGGCCAGTCAGATCCGAACATCACTTCGCTGTTCGATCTGGTCAGCCTCTTGGGCAACACCTACGGTCGCTTGCCCAACGATCGTCCGCACCAGTTCAAGTTCAACGGCTCTTACCAGACACCGTGGAAGCTCCTGGTCAGCGGAAACTTCTACGCTCAATCGGGCTCGCCGTTCAACCAGTTGATTCCGCATCCGGTTTACGGAAACAACGAAGGGTTCGCGGTTCAAAGAGGAACAGCAATCGTTCCTACCTTGACTGCAAGCCAAGCTGGATTCCCCAACCTTGTGGACAGCATCGGGGCTACCCGTACGCCGTTTACAACGAACGTCGATCTCGGGTTTGCATATCCGATCAAGATCGGCGAAAGCAAGGAATTCAAGTTGTCAGCGGACTGGTTCAACGTGTTCAACGTGCAGCGCGCCGTCACTCTTGATCAAACGTTCTCGCTCAATAGTGGCGTCACGGGTGTTCCTCCGGTCAACAACCCCTACTACGGATCGGCGCTTCTGGTTCAGTCGCCGTCGCAGTGGCGGTTTGGTGTGAAGTTCAGCTTCTAGCTGAATCTTGCTACTCTGTTAGCCTTGGGGGAAAGGCGGTTTTCGCGCCTTTCCCCAATTTTTTTTAGAGTGATCTGTCTTCTAATACCGTCCTGGTTGATTCTCCGCAACCTGAGTTCCCGCTGCAGCATCAATATGGCTGTTCAAGACAGGTGGACTGGTCTCAAGGATTTTCTTTGTTGCATGTTTCACAGCCTGGATATACCATTCAATTTGTCTTCGACTAGCCGCACACTCGAGTGCTGGCATCGTCCGCGCGCCCCCAGGTTCCGGCGCTAGACGGACGAGAAACTTAGTTCAACTTTCGACTCAGCCGTTGCGATTGCTTCAGAGCACTGCTGAGACGGGTACTCTTAAACAGAACGAAACGCGTAGCGACAATTAACTGAGTACTGCATTTCGCAAGCGTATGGCTCTGGCCACGCCTGTCGGCTCTCCAAGACAAAAACACACTGCGCAGTAACAGCAAGGAAAAATGGAAAAAGGACCGAACCAACCACAATCACCCGGCGGGGGTCAACGCCGTCGTCGTCGCCGCCGTGGAGCATCGGGCAAGAAACAGCACGCCGGGCAGCCTAAGCAGTCAAATCAGCCCAGCAACAACTCTCAAACCGCGCGGCCCCAAGGTGGTCGACGCAGCAATCGCGGACGTCGCGGTGGACCCGCCTTTGTTGGGCCAATGGACCACAGTTATCGCAATGGCCAAACCCAGAATGGGAATGTAAGCGATGCTGGAAACCGCGGTGGCGGATATCATGTATCGCGCTTTCCCCAGCCTGACATGACCCCGGTTACTGCGCGCGCAGACGCGCCTCCGCGCATCTTCTGCTTCGTTGATGATCTGTTCTTTCTCGCTAAGATTCAGGAGACGGCGCGGAAGATCAACGTCAAAGTAGAGTTCGTGAAGGCAGTGGAGCCCATCCTCGACCGTGTCCAGGATGAGATCCCTGAAAACGACCGTCCGTCGCTCGTCGTTTTTGACCTGAACAATCTCGGGATCAAGCCATTAACGCTCATTCCCAAGCTTCGTGCGAAGTTGAAAAAAACGGCATCGATAATCGGGTTCGTCTCGCACCTCCAAGGTGACCTGAAGATGAAAGCGCAGGAGGCTGGATGCGACATGGTAATGCCGCGTTCCGCATTTTCACAGAACCTGGCGCAGTTGCTGCGCCGACACGGCGCGCCGGAAGACCTGCACGAAGTCACAGAATAGTGTTTCTGTAGAACTGTTTTATCCCGGCGGCCACTTCAGATCGCGTCCGCCGAGCAAGTGTAAATGCAAGTGGAAGACTGACTGCCCTGAGCGAGGGCCGACGTTGTACACGGTCCTGTATCCATCTTCTATATTTCGCTCGCGGCCTAGCTTTGCCGCAACCAATTGGCAATATCCCAGGATCTCGGCATCTTCTGGGCGGGCTTCCTTCAATCCTTTGATGTGTTGCTTGGGGATGATAAGCAAATGCGTCGGGGCTTGCGGAGTGATGTCCTCAAATGCAATCACCTTCTCGTCTTCATAAACCTTTTTGGCGGGAATCTTTCCGGCGATGATGTTGCAAAAAAGGCAATCCACGTTCGTTCCCTCTTCAATCCAGACGTACCAGAAACACACCGCCTTCAGTGGCTTTAGTGTCGTGCGCGACTTCAAGCGCGCGCTTGCGGTCATCCTGCGGGGGACGGATTCGAACCCATTCGCCGGTCGGCCCTGTAAATTGGATGACCTTCGAAGCCGTATATTTGCGCGTCAATTTATCCTTTAGTTTCGCAGCTTCATCGTGATCGGTGAACGCGCCGATCTGGACTGCCCACCTGCCGCCTTGATCCAGCGGCGCCGGCGATTGCAGAACCTCCATCTTCACCGGCGCTAGACCCATGCGATAGACATCGATCTCCTTGGCCGCTTGCATGGACAGATCGAGAATGCGATCACCGATAAACGGGCCGCGATCATTGATCCGGAGAACGATCGACTTTCCTGTCTTCAAGTTCGTGACCCGCACGATCGAGTTCAACGGCAAAGTCTTGTGCGCGGCGGTTGGCTGGTTCATGTCAAAGACTTCACCGTTTGCCGCCTTGCGATTGTGGTATGCCGAACCGTACCAACTCGCGATTCCAGTCTCAACGTAAATGGGTTTGGCGTTCTTCGGGACTGTGATCTTGCCGTCAGCTGTCGATGTGTCGGAGTCAGCCGTCTGGCTGCTGCCGTCGATCACAGGTGGCGCAGGAACGCGCGCTTGCTGAGGTTTCTTTCCGCCGCATCCCACAACCGCGGCGCACAGCATAAGCAATAGCGCGAGGTGTGAAAAATTCGAATTCATCTTGAACATACAACTTTGATTATGGAATGTGGCTGCGGGTGGGTCAATGGATGAGGAATTTGCGCGCACCTAAGTTGGCAATACCGCCGCGGGCTTTGGTTCCTAATTTCCCAACCGGGCCGAGCGCCCGCCTAGTCCAGCCAATTTGCCATCAAGATAGTCGTCGATCCAATCTTGAAGCTGTTCACGTCCGTCATCAAGCCGGGCGAAGCACAAGCCGAAGACTTTATTTTCTCTTCTCACCCAAGAAACCACGCCGTCAATGGTGACTTCCTTCCCGCCTGGAGGAGCAACCGTAACCTTGATCTCCTTACCCGACGAAACTTCCAAGTCACAATTCAGTGACATGCCGCCCGCGCTTAATTCCTGCGTGAGCGCGGGGACTTTCTTCCCGGCAATTTCCACCTCGGCCCGAGTGACGATCGGGATTCGCACATGGCGTCTAAGCTCTTTTTTCAGCAGCAGGAAGGTAGTGCGAATTCCCCGGACGACGCTGGGTCTATCGAGCGGTAGTCCAAAAGCGCCACTCAACATCAGGGGAAAGTTACCGATCTGCTCAGGTTTTTCATAAACTCCGTATAGGACGAGTTCGCTCCGAAGCTTTCCGTCCATGAGAACCGACAAGTGATTTTTACCCTTGTGGATGGGGACAACCGCACCGGTAAATGACTCACTGCGCAATCGGCTGATCTCGTCGTGGGACACATTCTTGGTGAGAATCCCGAATTGCTTAAAACATGAGCGTAGAATTGCGGCGCTGTTTTCCTCCACGTCGTACAGCGCGACGGTGGGCAAATCGGGCATGGCATCTGTCTGATTTCCGGCGGAGCGAACGCGATTGCGGCCTGTCATTTTTGCCGCATATAAGGCTTCGTCAGCCGCTCGATACAGTTGCTGCAACCCGATACCGTCCTGGGGAAATTCGGCGATGCCCGCACTGAACGTAGTATGGAAGCCCTGTCCGGACGGAGCTTTGAAGGCTTCCATCCTCCAACTCTCCAGCAGCCTTTCCAATCGCTGTGTTCCGGCTTCGCGCGCTACACCGTACATGCCAACCACAAATTCTTCGCCGCCCCATCGCGCTATAACGTCTTCTGAGCGTAGCGAGCGGGAAAGCATTTTTCCGAAACGCTGCAGCACCATATCTCCGGCGGCATGGCCGAATTCATCATTGACGAGCTTGAAGTTGTCGAGATCCAGGATGCAAAAGGTGAACGGCTGTCGCTGTCGCTCGGCGATCTTCAAGAATTGACTCAACGTCTTGTTGCTCTGCCGGCGCGTGGTCAGGCCAGTGAGCATGTCCGATTCAAAAGTGCTTTTGTTGAAGTAGTTCCGCTCCAGCCGGTTCCAAACTCTTTCCGACAATTCGGCTGCTGTGAACTCACTCGGAACGAAGTCATCAGCGCCGGCCGCGAAAATGCTGTGAATCGTGTCCACGTCTGTCTTGGAGCTGACAAGGATCACCGGCAACCAATTCCATCGGTTGTCCACGCGGATGACGCGGCAAAGATCAAGTCCCGAGAATTGCGGCATGTCGACATCGAGGACCAGGAGATTGGGCGACTGATCTTCCAGCGTCTCCCAGAATCGCATGGGATCCTGCAAAGTGGAAACGCGAACGCGATCTGATTGGATAGCTTCTTTCGCGGCTTTAAGCACCTTCGGAATGTGCGACATCACCAGTACTCGGGCCAGCAGCGCGGATTCCTGACTGAAAATGCGGTCGATGGATTCGCCAAGGTCGGCGCTGTGGAGGGGTTTCTGTAATAAGACGCGAGTTCCCTGCCGGGCGGCTTCAACTTTGATCTTCAAATCATCGACGGTCAAGACGGTCAGTACGGCGATCGACGGAGAAGCATTCGCAAGCTCCGAGATAAAGGGCAGTGAACTGACACCGACAGCTTCGAAATCTATGAGAGCAGCATTGGGACGAATGCCTGACATCAACTGTCGGGCGTTGTCGAGATCAGCGGCCCAGAACAATTCGATGTCACGATTGGCGAGTTCGGCGACGATGATCGCCTTAAGGTCTGAGTCGGCGCCGACTATAAGGAGCGAGGGTCTAACCATGTAGGATTTCCGAAAGCCTTTTGCGGTCTAAATTGGTTGCTGAGGAAGGGCATCTATAAGGTACTTTCACTCGCATGAGTGGTCAATCGAGAAAATATATTGTGGTAATGATCTGGCATTTTATTTCGATAGGGCCAGACGGCGAAGTTCTTCCGTGAAATTCAAAACTAGATGCAAGTCGTGAGATGAATTCTGCTGGACGGCATGCCTGACCATCACGAAATCTCCTTCAGGCGCCACTGAGTAACTCACGCCCGAATCGGTGCGGAGGTTGAAAACGTTATCAAAGAGAACGCGCGGTGTGCCCGCTTGAAATGTCGGATGGAACTCGACGGGAACCACCATCATTTGATTATTGTTTCGGAAGTACAATTCGCGACCATCATGCGACCATCGCGGCTCTTCGCCGCCAGCCGTTGAAATCTGCCATTTGCCGCCTGAAGCAGCGATGCCCTTAACGTAAATCTCCGGGCTTCCTGTCTCCAATGATTCGTAGGCTAAAAAATCACCGTTCGGAGAAGGTTCTGACCCGAAATCGTCGAATGCAGAAGTGACAATCGGTTCCAGCTTTGCATCCTTTGCTATTGCCAGCCGAGCAATATCGCTGCCGTTCTGGGCGGTGGTGACAGCTGCGTATAAACTCTTGCCATCGCTGCTAATGCTGTCCAGCAGAATCCGATAATCGCCTGCCATCTCAGCCAACAGCTCTGCTTCACGACTGCCATCAGATGGTTTGCGCCACACTCCCCAATGCGCACCCTGCCTGCTGCTGTAATAAATGGTGCTACCGTCAGGCGACCAGAGAGGTGTGGAGTGGCCCCCACCGAAAGTGAACCGGCCGAAACTCTTGCGGACCATATCGTAGATCCATATATCGGAGTCTGTGCCCGTCCCATTTCCCTGAATCGTTGCCAAGCGTTTTCCGTCAGGGGAAAGCTTTGGGTCCCAATAGTTCCCCACCGGAACATCGAGAGGCTCGGTCTCGCCTTTGCGGTTTACCCGCATCAGTTTGTAAAGGCCTTGTTCATCCCCCGGCACACAGACTAGCGTGCCATCCGCAGCAATCGCAAAGTGGGCAGCGCCGGTAGTAGTGTCACCGCTAACGCCCTGCAAGACCGGCACGGGCGAGCCACTCACCTTGAGCGTGTCAGGATCGAACCCCACCGCATACAGATTGCCGCCTCTGGCAAAGACCAGATGCCCGGAAGAGACATACTTGGCCATGCTGGCATTCTTGAATAGCATTCGGCGCTCGCCAGTATTCAGGACGACGGCATCAATTTCGGCAGCGTCGTAATTGTCAGGGCTCGCGATGGTGCCTACGGTAAACAGGACTACTTTGCCGCCAGGCAGAGCCTCAGGCCATCGATGCGTTCGCTCTCCCTTATTCGCATCCGGAGTGGAGATCTGTTTGGGAGTTCCGCCCGACGAAGACACCTGATACAGACCATCAGTGGCGTTAGGAGTGTAAACAATGCTTTCAGATGAAGGCCACGTGATTCCGCGACCATCATTAGCAACCCGGTTTGCGGTAAACTCCGCAACTACGACAGGCGGTCCGCCAGACATCGCTACCTTCAAAAGCTTCCCGTTAGCGAAGAAGGCAACCGATTCGCCGTCCGGCGAGAATGACGGATCCTGCGCATTTTCCGTACCTGGAAGCTCAGTTAGCTGAAAATCGCTGCGCTTACGCAAATAAAGATGATTCGCGCTTTGCGACACCAACGACAACACAATCTTGGAGCCGTCAGGGGAGATGGTAAGCACAGAGTGGGTAATCAGATTCAGCGATAGCTTCTCGGGCAACGTGATTGAATAACGGGAAACGACCTTCTCGGCCGGTCGAGTAGCGCGCCATAGGAACGCAACCGAGATCAGCAGCGCTGCTGCTATGGCGATGCTCGCCCATTTCATCCAAGCCGACGACGGTGCCGCGACTGCCACGATATTCGGCGATGCGGCCTTCGCGCTCGGATTGGCGAAGTACTCTTCAATCTCAATACGCGCGTCGCCGATCGATTGCAGACGATGCTTCGGATCCTTTGTAAAACAGCGGTGCAGCAGTCCCACGATTCCGGGTGGGACATCGGAAGGGAGCAGATTCCATTCCGGTTCGGCGCGCAGCACACCGGCGAGCGTGTCCGAAACCGTCTCGCCGATGAATGCTTGCTTGCCGGTGAGCATCTCAAAGAGCACAACACCGAAGGCCCAGATGTCGGCGCGGCGATCGGCGCCCTTGCCTTTCGCTTGTTCCGGACTCATGTATGCGGCGGTGCCCAGAATGATTCCGGCTTGCGTTGCCGCGATGCTGATGGTCGGCGACTTGGCCAAATCCGAACTCGAACCTTGTCCGTCGAGCGCCTTCGCCAGACCGAAGTCGAGGACTTTCACGACGCCATCGGGATTGATCTTTACATTCGCGGGTTTCAGGTCGCGATGGATGATTCCCTTTTCGTGCGCGCATTCCAAAGCGTCGGCGATCTGCTTGGCGATGGGAAGCGCGTCATCGAGTGGAATCGGGCCTTGGGCAATGCGCTCGGCGAGCGTTTCGCCTTCCACCAATTCCATGATCAGGGCGAAGCTGCCGTTGGTCTCTTCCAATCCGAAGATGGTGGCGATGTTCGGATGATTCAGCGACGCGAGTAGTTGGGCTTCACGCTTGAATCGCGCCATGCGCTCGGAGTCGCGGGCAAACTCCTGCGGCAAAACTTTCAGCGCGACTTCGCGGTTCAGCTTGGAGTCGGATGCGCGATAGACCTCGCCCATGCCGCCAGCGCCGAGCTTTCCGGTGATTCTGTAGTGCGAAACGCTTTGGTCCAGCATAGTTGGTACCGCGTGGTTTCAGCGATGCAAGTATAGTCCCCGGCGAAGGGTATGCCCTTCGTAAAATTGCTGTTTTGTTCAAGTTACGGATTTTCGGCTTGTAAGATCGTCATTCGATTGCACTTTCGTTCAAATTATTGAGCCACTAAGAGTTAGGCGTGGTCTGGATGCCGTAGAGCAAGGTCCGCGCGACTTCAGGATCGATGCGGTCAGTCAAAGCAGCATGGAGGATTTGGTCGATGGCGGTGAGTCGTCCGCGCTTGGTGTTGAGGGATTGAAGGATGACGTCGCGCTTGAGGCGTCGGCGATGCTTGTGGTGGAAGTAGCACTTGGTGGAATTGCGAAGCGCGGCGGAACCGCATTGGACTCCGTTGGATTTGATGTGGATGCAGGTGCGGAGGGACATTGCTAAATGATATTCACATTACGATTATTCTGTCAATAAGAAATACAGCCAGCTACGTCAATCACTGGTGTCTAATATTAAGTGGTCTGGGTTGGAGGTGAGTGTGTCCAATGCCCAAGTCTGGTGTGCCGCATGGTTTTTAAAATGGATGTCGTTGTTCTTGTTTACGGCAGGTCTGCTGGTGGGGCAATCGCCTACAGATCCCTGCTCTACTTCTCGAACGAATCCCTCCGATGTTTCGTTAGAACTATCCCTTGAAAACGGGCACACCACTTTTCGCGAAGGCGAAATCATTGGGCTTAAGCTTGCTTTTTCCAGTAGCACTCCTGACAAATACTACATAAACACGCGCAATTACGATCGCAGTGGACGGCTCAATTCCGAAACATTCTGTGTCGATCCAGACACAGCACGCGATCCTCTCGCGGATTATTTCAGCTCTGGTCTCTTTGCGTTTATGGGCGGCGGGCTCGGTGGCGAAAACCCTCTGGACCAGAAACCTTATTCAATCGCGCTTGAACTTAATGAGTGGAAATCCCTTCCGCCCGGCAAGTACCGGTTGCAATTGCAGAGCAATCGCATTATGCGCGGTGCCCGAAACGATGAACCGGGAATTGGAAGAGTGTCAGTTCCGGTGTGGTCGAATGTTGTGGAGTTCGAAGTCATTCCCGCAAATCCGGAATGGCAAGCCGAGCAACTTGCAGCGGCTCTCTCCGTAATCGATTCCGTGCAAGTTCCCGACGAGGGAGCGAGACATGCAGCGAGGGTCCTACGATTCCTAGGCTCAGAATCCGCTAGCCGCGAGATAGCACGCCGATTCTGGGCCTTAAACGAGCAGCCTTATGGATGGGACCTGATGTTTGGTTTGGTGGGATCACCGCATCGCGTTGCTACGCTCTCCGCGATGAAAGCGGCCATCGCAGATCCCGAACACCCGATCACGAGCGAGTTTGTGCAGACTCTTGCTTTACTAGAGGTGCAGTCAAACCCGCAGTATCAGCTCCCGCCTTACGATGAGAAGCACAAAGAAGAGTGGCTAAAGCAGAGAGATGAAAAGACCGCAGCTCACAAAGCGTTAATGAGCGAATACCTGCGCGAGCTCACTCATTTGCTTAACACAAAGAGCGGCAAAGCCCGAGCAGTAAGCGTCAACACTTTGCTGATGGACAGTGCAGGGGCAACAAGTGCCGGGACACAACGCCTACGGCAACTGCTTGTAAGTTCCTGGGATTCTCTACCCATGCGCACGCGAAATGAGTTGATCCAGTACCGATGGGAACAAGTGGGAGGGCCGGAGCTGCTCCCCATACTGCGCGATATCGTCAACTCGCCACCTAATGTAGGGCACGGCTTGGACCAACCCGAGCGAGGGCCAGCACTGCGTCACATCTACGAACTATCAACCACGGAAGGGCGCGAGTTGATATTGCGCGAGATGCACGACAACAAGGGTGATATCGGAATGCGAGTCCTGGGTCTCCTGCCCGACCGTGAATTGCCACAGGTCGAAGAGCCTATCTTGGCCAAGTTCCGTGTTGGTAACGGAAACGATATTGATTATGAGCTGATTGAGCGATATGCCAGCAAACGTGCACTGCCAGAGATCAAGAAGCTGTATGAAAAGAACGCTGGGAAATGGGCTTGCGTGCCGCAAAACGCCCTGTTGAAATATTTCTTACGTACGAACCCGGAATACGGTGTATCCCAAATTAAATCTGCGCTCAGTTATCGAAAGGACACCAGCTGCTACCAGATGCTGTTCACGGGTATTGGTGAAGCCATCAGCAATCCGGCGATCGAGAGAATCGCGATTGATGCATTAGAAGATAGGTCTCCTGAAGTGGTTCGGTCTGCCGCAGAAGCTTTGCAGAAGTATGGTTCGCTGAGAGCGGAACCTGCGCTTTGGCGACGACTGGAACAATTCCACGAACGCTGGAAGGACAAAGCTGAGGAATTGGGGTATCGGTCTGGATCCAAGCCAGAGGTGGCGGCAGAAGAGATGATCGAATACGCGCTCCTGCACGCTATTGCGAACGGTCAATCATGGGATTGCGGCGCAGACAAGTTGCAACGATTGAAAAGCTTGGTTCTGCCGATGAGGCAATCCGAGGTTGATGGAATGTTAAGGACCTGGCAAGCGCCGGAATTAGGATTGAACCTGAGTTGGTGGCCAGACGGAGATTTTAGCTACAACCTTGGCTATATCTCCGGGCAGAGCTTGGAGAGATTGCAGCAAAAAGTGTCACGGCTTCCGGCCGGAACTCACCTCTCGAGCGTCATGACCAAAATGGAACGAGAGCGACACAGTGCCGAAATTGCGCAGATAGAAAAAGCCGCTGCGACTGCGGGACTTATTTTGGATATCAAAACTCCGCGATAGCGTTCAGGATCACAGTTGCAAAGGCAAAGGCAGCCACGGATTTCACGGATGAACGCGGAGCAGCACGGAGAAGAATGCATTGCAGGTGACCTATCAATTAATCGAGAAAGACTTTCGCGAAGCGATCAAAGGTTACGGTCGGCTGAGAATCGCTTCGTGGATCGTGCTTACGATTTTGCTTGTAACGCTTGCCACTGGTATCACATTTTGGTTCATCGATCTGAAACTGCGGATACTGCAAAACCTCGTGCCATTCTGCAGTGTCGTCGCTTTTTGGTTTGTACTCATCCGGGGGGTGCCACTTTGGTCCGCCCGAAAACAGTTCCAAGGGATGCCGTGTGCAACTTCTGCCATAGCTGCGGATTTTTCCGACAACGGTGTCCAGTTCCGACAAAATTTGGGAACAGCACAACCTTATGGGCGGCATTTCCCAAATGGCGGGAAGAACGATCAGTTTTCGTTCTTCATACTTCTCCTTATGTTTTCCACGTGCTGCCAAAACGAGCATTCGGCCCTGAGCAAGTCGAGGAGCTTCGCGAGATGCTCAAGCGAAACATTCCTGACAAGAAATAGTTGCAAGGCCACAGCCGAGGGCCCTTCGGCTTCGCTCAGGGCAGGCTATAAACCTGTGCCACACAATTCAAGAGCAACGGCAAGTGCATTGTCCCTCCACTTCTTTGCGCTTCGGTCGGGATGACAGGGAGCGGTTTTTGGTTTCTCGTTTCTAGTTTCTCGTTAAAATCAAATGCAAAAGCAGATCCCTTCGCTGCGCTACGGGATGACACCACAGGTGAGGTGAGAAGAAGAACTGCCATCCCATTCCCTGCCCTTAATCCCCATTCACTGACCATTTTGCTCCGTTTGGGGGTTACCTGTTTAGGTTCAAGGGGATAGCCAATAACCTAGAGTGGATTTACTGTATCTGTTTATAGATGCGGGACTTCGGCCAACGCGAACAGGATTCGCAGTCGCCGGTGTTTGTTCTTTTTGTTTTGTCAGCAGTGACGAGACTACTTGAGGAGATGAAGACCTAGAAATGCATAAACCGATTAAGTACGCCGAGAAGGCCTTAGCGATCGCCGCCAATGGCGCGTGGACTGTTTTCGATTCGCTGAACCAGATCAACCAGAAGCCCTCCTTCACTCCGAAGTGGTCAGACAAACCTTTGTTGAAATCATACGAGAAGCAGAAGCCGCCGCTGGGCTGGCCTCGCACAACGGATTCGCTGTGCCCGCGATGCGTGCCGGAGATCCGGTCGCAGATCCTCGACGGCAAGTTGCCGCATGAAGTCCTGCTCAACGAGAAGGTCGGCGAGATCAAGGCGCAGATCATTGAGCGTGACGGCCAGATCCTGATGGTGAAGGACTGCCCCAAGCATGGCCACTTCGAAGACGTGATGGCCATGGACACCGAATTCTTCAAGCACCTGGAAGAGGTCTTCCCGGGCCGCGACATCCGCGCGCACAATGACGAAAAGCTGCACAACCACGGCACGTCGACGGTGAAGCACGGTCGCGGGTCAGTGCTGACGATCGATCTTACGAACCGCTGCAACATGATGTGCGATCCCTGCTTCATGGACGCGAACCAGGTTGGGTTCGTCCACGAACTGACTTGGGACGAAATCAAAACGATGCTGGACAACGCGATCACCATCAAGCCGCGTCGGCAGATGTCTGTCCAGTTCTCTGGTGGTGAGCCGACGCTGTCGCCTTACTTCCTGGACGCTGTCCGATACTCGCGCAAAGTTGGTTACAACTCGGTGCAGGCTGCGACCAACGGAATCGAATTCGCGAAGAGCCCTGAGTTCTGCAAACAGGCTGCGGAAGCGGGTCTGCGCTATGCGTACCTGCAATTCGACGGAATCGGAAATGCCGCCAATGCCCATCGCAAAGTGGGCAACATGTTTGACGTGAAGGTTCGCGCCATCCAGAACCTGCATGCAGCCGGCGTCGATATTGTTCCGGTGACGACGATCGTCAACGGAATCAATAACGAGCAGGTGGGAAAGATCATCCAGTTCGCGCTGGATAATCCGAAGATCATCAGCTTCTTGAGCTTCCAGCCGGTGTCATTCACTGGACGCGACGAAGAAGTCACCGATGAACGCCGCGTTGCGCAACGTTATACGTTGAGCCACTTGGCGCACGATGTGAAGAACCAGACGGGATTGGGAGAGCCTGTCCGCGACTGGTTCCCTATCAGCTTTATGAGCACCTTCTCCGATTGGGCCGACCAGGTACACGGTCCTAACGCGGATTGGGGACAACTGAGCTGCGGCTGCCACCCGAATTGCGGTATCGGCATGGCGCTGATGATCGACAAAGAAACGAAGGAATCGGCGCCGGTCACAGCTTTCCTGAACGCCGAGCGTTTGGCGAAAGACGTTGCCCGCGTCAACGATGCAGGCCGGGGAAAGTTCCTGTCGGTAGTCGGCGTGACGATGGCGCTGCTGCGGAACTACAATCCGTTCAACGCGCCTACGCACTTCAGCATCTTCTCGTTGCTGGCGAAGTTCGATAAGTGCTTCGGAGCGACGGGCCGCAACTACGGCAGCGTTACCGGCGACCGCACGATGGATGACATCAACAAGCGTCGCGCGGACCGTTGGAACTTCCTGTTCATCGCAGGCATGTGGTTCCAGGATTTGTTCAATTACGATTTCCGTCGTACCGAGCAGTGCATCATTCCTTACGCCACGCAGGAAGGCGAGATCAGCTTTTGCGCATACAACACCGGTGTGGGCTGGAGAAATATCATCGAGAAGATGCACATGACGGCCACGCTTACCAAGTGGTATGAGGAACACGGTCGGCATGAAATCTTTGCGGGCGGAAAGAAAGTCGGGATCGGCGAAGCGGAATTGCGGTTGAAGCTGAACCAGGAACACGTCCAGGGCGGCCTGCAGCACGATCTCGACGATAAGGGCATCGCCAAGACGGCGCGCGAAGAAAAGCTTCGCGCACGTGATGCCAAGATCAAGAATGACGCCGAGAATGCGCGCATGGCGAAGCTATATCGCGAGAATGTCCTGGGCGAAAAAGCGCCCGAGGGTGGCTTCGTCAGCATCGACCAGTTGGGCGGAATCAAGCCTGCACCGGCAAAGACGGAAAAAGAAGAACCGGTGATGGGAGATTAAGAGCAGTAGTCAGTAGCTAGTAGTCAGTAGTCAGCAAATCAAGAGCCCGGCCTAATGGCTGGGCTTTTTGTTGCACTAGCCACGCGCCTGTTTCCGCTGCTAGACTTTCGCGCATGAATCTGCGGAAAGTATTCCTGTTTATGTTCGCTGCAGCGTTGTTGTCCAGCTCTCTCTCTGCCCAATCCATCTGGAAAGAATCCAAGAACCCCAGCTGGAAGACGGCTACAGGCGCTGAGCAGTATGAGCAGCTGCTTTGGCGCGCGGTCAAAGACAAGGACTGGCTTGCGGTGGAGTCTCATATCTCGTCGAACTTCGTTTACATGGACTCGACGGGAACGAAAGACAAAGCGCAACGGGTGGCGGATCTGAAGTCGATGGAACTCAATGATCTTAAAATCGACGACATTAATGTGACCGCCCAAGGCACCGATGCCATCGTCACCTACACGCTTTCACGAAAGAGCGCCAGCCGGGACATTCCCGGCGTCCGGGTAATGTCGGTCTGGCAACAGCAGAAAAGTGGGTGGGTGCTGGTTGCCATGTCCGAAACTGTAATCATCGCAGCTTCCTAAAATGTAACAAAATGTTACATTCTTCAGCTTACTAAGACGCTGGAGAATCGCGACTGTAAGGTCTAAATCCAAGTTTCTAAAGCAGATACTCCCAAAACAATCAGGTGGAACTCAGGATGCTCTAGTGGTAGTATCGCTGCGCCAAATTGTCATTCCGCGGATTCGGTCGGATCTTCAGGCGCCGAGTTCGCTGAGTGCGCAGGAGACGGATGCACATGAGCACCAAGCAAAAACAGAACGGATTCACGCTGGTCGAGTTGCTGGTAGTGGTGGCGATCATAGCGGTGATCAGCGCATTTGCGTTGCCTTCTATCAACAACGCGATCGCCAACATGCGCCTTCGCGCCACGGCGACGAGTGTGAACGGTTTGATCCAACAGTTGCGGATGCAGGCTGTCAGGGACAACCGTGCCTACACCATGCGGATTGCAGTGGTGGGTGGACTGACAACGCTCTACATCGATTCAATACTCCCTGCTACCCCCAACACCCTTCCCAATGGCGCATACGATGCGGGCGAACCGTCGGTAGCGATTCCTGCTGACACAATCATCAGCGATGGAACAGGCGGTCCCGCGACAAATCCAACTGCGGCCGTGCTCTTTCCCCCTTACATCAAATTTGCCACGAATGGCCTGATGACATTCAATGAGCGGGGACTGCCGTGCAGCAATCCGCCGGCGTGCAACACGATCGCTCCTTACATCATTTACATGCGCCAGACTCGGCCGTTAGCCGTGCCGGCATGGTCAGCGATAACCGTCACGCCAGCGGGCCGAGTCAAGGCATTCATCTATTCACCTCCGAATTGGTATTAGATCGCGAGTACAACAGGATTGGACCTTACTTATGACGAACGCGAGAATTGAACGCAGAGAGCGGGCCCGCAATCACGAAGCGGGAATGACCCTGATCGAGTTGCTGATCGCGATGCTGGTGCTGGCGGTGGGACTGTCCGGAATCATGGCGATGATCGTTACGGCATTGGCTTCGAACGGGCGCAATCGCAATGACACAACCGGGACTCTGCTCTCGCAAATGGTCATCGAGCAGATGGCGAACGTACCGGCGAGCACAAACACTATTTTTACACTCACTGATTGCAAAGGCACGGTGTGGAACGTGAATACAACCGGAGCAAATACCGCTGCGGGCCTGGGCGCAACATTGGAGCCAAGTGATAATGCGCCGATCTGGGTCTCAACGGACATTGACTTCAATGTCGCGGCTTCGTACGGCGCGGCTCCGGGCAACGGTTATGGGATGGCGTATACCACGTGCGGGATCAATGCCGACCAACAGATCGTTTACGACGTGCGCTGGAATATCAGGACTGATGCACAGAACTTCACCAAGACTGTGACGGTGGCCACGCGGAGCAGGGGCGCAGTGAGTAATCAATTGCAGACATTTGCGCTTCCAGTGCAATTGAAGACGGTTCTAGGAAATTAAGAGGACAAGATGAAGCGGAATACTGGAACTACCGATCGCGGATTCTCATTGCTGGAATTGACACTGGTACTCGGCATCTTGTCACTGGTGCTGGCCGTGACTATGACCGCGATCAACGATGTACAAAAACGCTCGCGCGTGGAAGAGTCGAAAGTCGACTTGACGCAGGAATCGCGTGAGTTCGTGGAGCAGGCGGTGCGCGATCTGCATCAGTCGGGATATCCCACCGCCAGTATGTACGCGGCAGCGCCATTGCCCACCGACATCAAATACGCGGCGGGCCTGGTGGGAGCATCGACGACAAGTATCTGGTTCGAGGGGGATGTGGACGGGGATGGCCAAGTGGACGTGGTGCAATATAACCTCATCAGCGCCCCCACTTCCCCAGCCGGGCAATGCCCGTGCATTTTGCAGCGCGGTGCGTCAATTGGTGGCAAAGTCGCAGCAGTGCCAACAGCCCAACCCCAACCGCAATTCAACCAGGAAGTAGACAGCGTGATCAACAGTGCCGGAGGCAACAACGCCTGGGTCATTTCAGGAGCCACAGGGGCAGTGGCACATGATGCCCGCTACGCTTCCTACAAGACTGATCCGATCTTTCGCTATTACGACCAATTTGGCTGTGAACTATCACCGGCAGCCACAGCAGCAGGCAATGCCGCTTTCAACATCGTCGTAACGGCGAGTTGTCTCGCCGCCCCTAAGACAGTTGCGGACGTGCGTGCTGTCCGGATCACTGTTAATACGCTTTCCGCGGTCATTGACCCGGTAAGCGGAAATTTTCCAGCGAGTTCGATGACGGCATCGGCCAGAATCGCGAACAAATAGAAGGACAATATGAAAAACCAAAGCAATTCTAAACACGGCAACGAACGCGGAATCGCCTTATTCATGGCTATCTTCGCGCTGATGCTGCTCTCTGCGATTGCAGCAGGCTTCATGTACCTGTCAAACACAGAGACTGCGGTGAACGCGAACTACAGGTCTGGCCAGCAGGCATACTTTGCCGCGCGTGCGGGACTGCAGGAAGGGCGCGTCAGAATCACGAAAGGCTCGCCGGCGGGCGACCTGTATGCTGTCGCGCAAGCGCTCACAATGCCCAACAAGTTGACCACGGCAGGCGGGATATACATCATCAACCGCGCCCCTGGCGACGCGGCAGTAGTCCCGTGGGACGCGACTAATCAGTTTTTTGACGACACCATCTGCAAGGCGAATTTTGACCAGCCGACCCAACTGAATATCAACTATGGGCAGCAAAATATCCGCTGCTCAAGGACCATCGCCGGCCAGTCCACGACTGCCCCTTGGTACACGACGGTCGCGAGCAACTCGAAAGATCAAAACACAGCCTCCGCCCTGAACTACAAATGGGTGCGGATCACCTTGAAGGGTGACCGTTCCGGTTCGCCCAATACCGGTGGAGCGTTTCCCTATCAAGTAGACAATACTGCGGGTACGACTGATACCCGAATGGTCTGCTGGGACGGCACGCAGCAGGTATTGCTTCCCCCGGGGTACGTGAACTGTTCGACGCCTGCAGGCGCTGGCAGCATTATGAACCCGGTATTTTTGATCACAGCCCTGGGCAAGATGCCTAGTGGCTCCGAGCGCACATTGAGCATAGAAGTTGCGGATGACCCGCCGTTCTATAACAACTCGGCCGTCAACTCTCAGGACCATGTGACGCTGAATGGCGCACTCACTGTGGACGGTTATGACGGATGCAGCTGTAGCTGCGCTTGGGATGACCCCAAGAAGAAGACTGATCCAACCACGTATCGGTGCACCAGCGTTCCGGGAAAGACGTGTCTCAAGGACAAGTACGCCATCTATTCGAACTCCACTGTGGATAAACTCGCAGGAGCACAAGAGACGGCGACCGGAGGTACAAACCCCATCATCGCGGATAACCAAGCGAAAAAGACGGACATTACCGCGCTGATTAACCGGTACAAGAGTCAGGCGTCAACCCAAAACGTAACGCAGGCGCCTTACAACTACACCTGCAATCCAGATTGCGGGACGCATTCCGGCCAGACTTATGGCTATCCTCCACTGTTCCCGGCTGATGGCAGCCCGCCACCCGATCCTCCACTTGACGATCCAGCGTACCTCCCTGCGCATCATCAGCAACAGCAGATTACCTATGCGCCGGGCAACTTGAAAATAACTGCAGGGTCGATCGGCAATGGGGTGCTGGTGGTGGACGGGGATTTGGAAATCAATGGTGGCCTCCAATTCTATGGATTGATCATTGTGAAGGGCATCATCAAATTCAGTGGCGGCGGCTCGGACAAAACCAATATCTTCGGTTCCGTGCTGGCCGGTGTAAGTTCAGTGGATGACACAGTACTGGGCGGCAGCGCAGCAATCAGGTATGACCAGTGCGCGCTGGCAGGCAGTTCTACTCCTGCGCCACCACGGTTGATCAGTACGCGGGAAATCGAGTACTAGAGGTGAATATGCGACGAGCAGTATTGATAGGATTTAGCGCGGCACTGATGCTGGGAGCGGCAATGGGGCAGTCCCCCACGCCAACGGACGACCAACCCTCATTGGCGGACCTGGCAGCCAAGCAGAAGAAGGCAAAGGCTAAGAAAGTAATCACAAACGAGGACATTCCTGAGCGTCCAGCGGACACGACGTCATCGGCCGGAAGTGGAGGGGGGACGGGAGGTTCCGCCTCAGCCGCTTCAGACAGCGGCGCCACTAAAGATGAGAAGACCGGTAAGGGGAAGACTAAGGGCGAGAAAGCAGCCGACCCCGAAGTCGTGGCGGCGGCAGAGTCAAAACTGAATGACCTCAAGCATAACGAAGAAGTGATGACCAATGGCGTAAAAAAGATAGAAGATTTGATCGCCAATGGTGACGACTTCCGCAAGAACATGATGGCGGACACTCTGCAACATCAAAAAGACAATCTTGCGGACACACAGAAGAAACGCCAAACAGCTGAAGACGATCTCAATAAGCTCAAGAACCCGAAGAAGCAGTAGCCAGTAGTCAGTTTGAGTTTCTGAAAAGTAAGAAAGCCGGCATTGATTGCCGGCTTTTTTTGTTTCGCAGAGAGTTAGTGGGAGCGGGTGTTGAAATTTGTCTGCACTGCGGTTTTGTTAAATGCCTTGGGAAAATCTGAAACGTCGGCGTTTGTAACGGGCAGATCCAGCGGTTCGGCGGTCACGAGGTAAGAGTCCGCAGGCACACCCGTGATGCTATAGGTTCCATCCGGGAGACTCACGGCACCGATCGGGCTCTTGCGCAAATTGAATCCGGCAAATGACTGCGCCGCGGTCTGCGAATCCGCGAAAACGTGCGCTCCGAAGACCGGGCTGCCGCTGAGCCGAACGGCACCCGAGATCACGCCAGTCGCAACGTCGGGTGTGCCTTTGGGATAAGCGGCGGAGATCCCGCCCACATCGTCATAACTAAGAGTCGTGTTGGCCGTGTCAGGCGTGAATGGGAACATAATTGCGCGGACAATAGCAGAGTGGTCGAGTCCGAAAAAATGTCCGATCTCATGCGTGGCAACCGTTTGCAAGTCCTGATTAGCCCCGCCAATATCTGAGGTGAAGTTCTTAGTGGGATTGAAGAGGAGGTCGGCGTCTAATATCTGTCCCACGAATTGCGTTTTACCGCCGCGTCCGTCAGAATCTCCAACAGAAGTGGCAGTCGTAGTGATGGTCACGGCAAGGGTCTCAGCCTCAGAACTGAAGTCGCCGCTGCAAACGAAGCAGATCAAGTTGGTGCTGTCGAATCCTGCCGCAGTCTGAGTGGAGTCCGCACCGCGAACCGCTGAAAGAGCGGTGTTGGGCGCACCTATCCAAGTATTGAAACTGGCTTGGATCACGTCTGCCACGGAGCGGGAGCCTTGAATATTTCCGCCGCGCGCCGGGTTCAAATTCCACTGGACGGGCATAGCAGCCCAATGATCGGGCTGCGGCCCGGCGCTGGATGCGGTGAAATCGTTGAGATGTGAAGATGCCGGCAGTGGCCGATACAGGATCATGGCGATGATCGCTGCCAAGGCGATTGCGGAGGTGGTCAGAAAGGTACGCTTCATTTGGCGACCTCATGCGCCGTTGCGTCGCGAACGATTGCTTCCAAGCTGCTAAGGGGCATCTTGGAACCCGCGAAATGCTGCACTGTCTGATTTCCCGTATTCAACTCTTCCACTCCCATCACGCCGTTAGTCACCATCGGTTCCCCGCCCGTCCCGGAGAGAACGCGGAAATTCCCTTGCATCAATCCGGTGACGACCAGTGTGCCATCGCCTGCCTGAGAAGGATGAAGGAACAGCATGGCCTGGTCGCCATTCTGCCAATGACGGACGCCTGCAACTTTTTGCTGGTATGCGCCGCTGCGTCCTCCCATCTGTTTTACGACCACTTCATTCCCGGGCTGTCCTTTTAACGCGCGCAAGACGCGAAACTTAGTGAGTGTGAAGATCAAAGTATGGTCAGCGTTCCACTGGGTCTGGGATTCCTCAGCCTGGCCCAGCATGATATGGGTGGAAGCGTGCGTCAGTCGCTCCACGGACATCGGAACCACGGTTGTGGCCGAAGCGCAAAGGACGAAAGCGAGCGCTATTAAAATCACAAATCGCGGCTTCGACATCGGCATCGATATTTTCATGGGATCACCTCGAGACCACCGGTAAACGTGGTTATGTCGCCGTTTGTGCTTTTCAAGTAAACAGTCCGAGCGCCAAGTGCGGCACTGCCTGAAACGCCAGCGTCAAATGCAATGCCTGCAGTTCCAGTGGTGGAAGAGATGGCGCGGATATTGCTGACGGCGATGTCGCCGGGACCGGAGATAGTGACGGTCATGTTGCCGCTGAGTCCATGTCCGAATAGCAGCACTTTCATGGTGCTGCCCACATGGATAGTTGCTCCGCTGTTGCTGGCGGTTCCGCCGGAGTTCACGTCCGTGACGCCCAGAACCTCTGCATTTTCAGGAGGTGAGACGGCGGGGGCAACGACGTTGACGTCAACGCCGGTGAGCGTCTGCCCTGCGGCAACCGAGACTACCCCCGACGGGCTAGCCGGGGTTGTTCCCCCCCCGGTTGGAGCCGGAGTGGGAGCAGGAGTAGGAACTGGATTACTGACGGAAGTAGTTGGCCCCGGTGCGGGTGCTGGCGTTGAGCTTCCGCCTCCGCAACCCGAAATGAATAAGCCTATGGCCGTGAAGCTGACCAGTGCCAGACTGCGAAAGCTGTAGTCTCTGTGGATAAGCAATTCTGTTCCCGCCTGCAGAATTGATGCTTGCGCGCAATTTGCTGTTGTCCTTTGATGGACGGGGTCGTGCTGGATTGTGAAAAGGCGATGCGACACTTAGAATCGCTGCACCCTGCTGATGAAAAAGCGACGCGAAAAAACAGTGCTGCAATTGGCCCATCCGCACAAGTTCCAGTCGAGTTTGCTGGATTGGTTTGACCGGACGAAACGTGACCTGCCCTGGCGGCGGACAAAAGATCCGTATCGCATTTGGGTGTCAGAGATCATGTTGCAGCAGACTCGGGTCTCGGCAGTTCTGGAATACTACAAACGATTCCTTCGCGCGTTTCCGAATCTTCGCGCGCTTGCCCGCGCCGATGAGCAGGATGTGCTGGCACAGTGGAGCGGACTGGGGTATTACCGTCGCGCGCGCATGATGCATGCTGCGGCAAAGCAACTTGCAACCGACAGTCAGGATTTTCCGCGCACTTCAGAAGGGCTGCGCGACATGCCCGGTATTGGGCGATACACAGCAGCGGCCATCGCCAGCATTGCCTATGGCGAGCCTACGGCTGTGGTCGATGGAAATGTAGAGCGCGTTCTACTTAGGCTCGGCGGCTATGGCGAGAGTGAGTCGCTGGATTTTTGGTCGAGCGCACAACAACTGATTGACACGAACCGCCCCGGCGATTTCAACCAGGCCATGATGGAACTGGGCGCCATCGTGTGCCTGCCAAGAGCCCCCGATTGTAAGAAATGCCCCGTGGAAAACTGGTGCGCGACAAGAGGAGAACACGCCACCATAAAATCCGTCTCGCGCAGAAAAGCCCGGCTCGATTACGTGCTGGCTTTAGATCGCAAGAGCGTGGCGCTGGTTCAGCGCGCTGCCCATTCGCGACTGATGGCTGGTATGTGGGAGCTGCCGGAGACCACAGCGAGAAAAACTCCGAGTCCGGCGATGCGGCTGAAGCATTCCATCACCACTACCGATTACGATGTCCGAGTGTGGAAAAGCGCGCAGCCAACAAGCTCGGCTCGGATACAATTGTCGCGAATAGAGGAGCTTCCACTCACGGGACTGACGCGGAAAATCCTGCGTCGAATGGGCCTGTTGTTACATCCAAAAACGTAGTTCCTACTGGAGATTTGTATATGCAGCCATTATCCGAAGGCGCAACGGCGCCAAAAATTTCTCTCAGAACTGTTGAAGGAAAGCAATTCTCGCTGAACGGCAACACCAGAAGCACGCCGGTGGTCGCGGCATTCTTCAAGGTGAGCTGTCCAACGTGCCAGTACGCATTCCCGTATCTCGAACGGATCTACAAGGCGTATCCCAAAGACAAAGTGACGTTTGTTGGGGTGTCGCAAAACCCGAAGGACGAGACCACGGAGTTCACCAGGCAATATGGCGTGACCTTCCCGGTGCTGCTGGATGACACCAAGCAGTACCCTGCTTCGAATGCCTACGGTTTGACCAATGTGCCTTCCGTTTTTCTTGTCTCACCCTCGAGCAAGATAGAATTCAGCACGGTGGGATGGGTAAAACCGGAAATCGAGCGTTTGAACAAGTTGGTGGCCGATGCCGCCGGCGTTCCCGTCGCAGAGATTTTCAAGCCGGGCGAGCAAGTGGTGGACTACAAAGCTGGTTGAGGGTCCAGGAATTAGCCTGCGGTCGCAGGCAACAATAAGAGTTATGTCGATTGAATCGGAGCAGGATCTTAAGGGATTGAAGGCGATTGGCAGGATCGTCGCGCAGGTCTTGAGCAGTATGCGCAGAGCGGTGCGGCCGGGCATCACGACGACAGAGTTGGATGCGATCGCGGCCGACGAACTGGTCCGCCATGGTGCGCTAAGCTCGCCTAAGGAAGTCTATGGATTCCCCGGTGAGACCTGCATCAGCGTGAACGATGAGGTTGTTCACGGTGTCCCGGGCAAACGCAAGCTGAATGCCGGCGACATTGTGAAACTTGACGTCACTGCCCAAAAGGACGGCTACGTCGCCGATGCTTGTATCAGCGTGGCGGTGGAGCCAGCTGACGCAATCACACGGCGACTGATCAGTTGCGCGGAGCGTGCTTTTGATGAGGCAATGAAGACCGCCAGCGCGGGGCGTCGGATAAATGAGATCGGCGCAGTGGTGGAAAGAACGGTGCGCGGCGAAGGCTTCAATGTCGTTCGGGAGTTATGCGGTCATGGAGTTGGTCGAACGATACACGAGGAGCCCCTGGTTCCGAACTACTATCATCCAAGTGCAAACCGGAGACTCAGCGAAGGGCTGGTAATCACTATTGAACCGATTATTACAGCGGGAAGAGACGCCGTGCATACTTTGTCGGATGGATGGACGATCCGGACGGACGATCACGCACGCTCCGCTCATTTTGAACACACTATTGTGATCACCAGTGGGATCCCCCTGGTGCTTACGGCGTGAGCGAGCGTTGTTAACTTCCGTTGTTTATCGAACGAATAATGGAGAGATAAATAATGCGTAAGGCAACCGGTCTGATTGCAGTCCTTCTCACTACGACGCTCGTCTTTTCCCAGAACAAACCGGCAAACAAACCCTCGGTGACGGACACATCGCTTCCGCCCGCGGCACAAATCGCGCTGCGGAATGTGAATCCAGAGAATATCCGGCAGCATGTTCGCTTCCTCTCACATGATCTGCTTGAGGGCCGCGGTACAGGCACGCGCGGCGGCGATATTGCAGCGGAATACATTGCCACACAGTTTGCGCTCGATGGCTTGAAGCCGATGGGTGATAACGGCTCCTATATGCAGAAGGTGCCGCTTGTGGGAGTAACCACCGTGCCCGAATCCAGCAGCTTCGTCCTGCAACCGGCGAAAGGTGAACCGATGAAGCTGGCATATAAAGACGAGTACGTTGCCTACAACCAGAACCTCACCGAAAAGGTGGACATCGACGCTTCAATCGTCTTCGTAGGCTACGGGATTGAAGCGCCGGAATACAAGTGGAATGACTACAAGGATGTGGACGTCCACGGCAAAGTGTTGCTGATGCTGGTGAATGAGCCTCCATCGAATGACGAGAATTTCTTCAAGGGCAAGGCGCTGACTTATTACGGCCGTTGGACGTACAAGTACGAAGAAGCAGCGCGCAAAGGCGCTGTTGGCGTGATCCTGATTCACAAGACGGACATGGCGAGCTACGGATGGGAAGTGGTCCGTAATTCTAATAGCGGCGAGAAATCATTTTTGCGTGCG
>JAOAPH010000040.1 GCA_025462835.1 Candidatus Angelobacter sp.
CTCTGTTGGATGGGGCATCGTGCGTCAGTTGCCTATCGCAGCTCTACAAGAGTTGCTCTGGGCCTATGAAAAGAGCCTGGTTATATTGGCGTTGATCATTGGTCTTCTGGCGCTGGGAGGCAGCGCATTTGTAGCTTCACTGTACAAGCAGCTTCGCGACAGCGAAAACCACACGAGATTGATCGTCGATCGCGCCCATGACGCGTTCATCGCCACAGATGTCGACGGAGTGATCAGCGACTGGAACGCCCAAGCAGAGAGCACTTTTGGATGGACGAGCACCGAGATCATCGGGCAAGACATTGAGCAAAGCATCTTTCCGCGACATGCGCAGGAACTTTATCGGGAAGCGATCGACGGGTTCAAGAACGCAAAAAAAACCCGGGAACCCGGAAAACGATTTGAGACCGTCGCGCTACACAAAGATGGTCGGCCGTTCCCGGTGGAGTTGTCGATCATTCCGATCCCGCATGGAAAGAGCGTCACTTTCAGTTGCTTCCTTCGCGACATCTCTGAGCGCAATCGAGCGCACGACGCGATTTTAAAACTCAACTTCCAGCTTGAGGCTGCGAATGCAGAGTTGCAACTGCGAAACCGGGAAGTGGAACGTGCCACTCAATTGAAAAGCCAATTTCTGGCGAGCATGAGTCATGAGCTGCGGACCCCTTTGAATGCGATCGTGGGCTTCTCTGACCTGCTCGCAGAGCGAATAGCAGGCGATTTGAATGAGAAGCAATCACGTTTTGTGGGACACATCAAGACCGGATCAGCTCACCTTCTGCAATTGATCAACGACATACTCGATCTGTCCAAGATCGAGTCCGGACAGATGGATCTACATCTTGAAGACTTCTATGTCGGCGATGTTCTTCCCGAAGTGCTCTCTACCATCCGCCCGCTGGCCATGGTGAAAAGAATCGAAGTGACACAAAGCATTGAAAGTGTCCTGACTGCGAGTGCGGACCGCGTGCGGTTCAAACAGGTCCTGTATAACTTGCTCAGCAACGCGATCAAGTTCACTCCGGAGGGCGGCAAGATTCGGATCGAGGGCTGGTCTGACGGCGATTTTTCCAGGATCGTGGTATCGGACACGGGCATTGGAATCCGCCGCGAAGATCAGGAACTTATTTTTGAGGAATTCCGTCAGGCAAGTGAAACAACAAGAGGCGTAAAAGAAGGTACAGGACTGGGGCTGGCCATCACGCGGCGGCTGGTACAACAGCATGGAGGCCGACTGTGGGTGGTAAGCGAACAGGGCAACGGAAGTCAATTCAGCTTTACCATACCAAAGTCCGTAATGAATCCAGGTGATCCTGTTGTCTCTGCAACACGGCATTTCGCCGCCAACCCGGCAAAGCCGCAAATCATGGTTGTAGACGATGACCCGGTTGCCCGCGAGCTACTCTGCAGTTATCTGGATGGCGAAGGCTATACCGTAGTCACAGCCAAGAGTGGACAAGAGGCCTTGGACAGCGCGCGAGTCCTTAGGCCGGACGCAATCACCTTGGATATTCTCATGCCGAATGGCAGCGGGTTTGGAACACTCTACGACTTACGCAATACACCGGAGACTGCCACAATCCCAGTGGTGATTGTTTCCGTTGTAGACCAAAGGAATCTCGGCATTGCGTTGGGCGCGGCCGACTATCTAGTCAAACCTGTTGACAGGTCACTGCTGCTTGCGACTATCAGTCGGCACGTCAAATCGCAGATCGACGGCTGCAGTGACATTCTGATCGTCGATGACGATCAACAGACACGAGATCTCCTAAGCCAGTGCCTGCAGGATGCGGGCTATATTCCACATGTCGCCGAGAACGGCAAAGCTGCCCTGAAAGTGTTATGTGAAATTCAGCCAAGCGCAATCCTGCTAGACCTGTTGATGCCTGAAATGGACGGCTTTGAGCTTCTTCGCGAGCTTAGGCGAAATGAGGCCCTCATTGGAGTACCGGTCTTTGTTATCACGTCCAAAGATCTAAATGCCCAGGAAATTGCCTTGCTGAACAAGGAGGCAGGCGCTGTATTCCGAAAAGAAGGGCCGTGGAAAGAAGACCTACTCCGACAGATACGAAAGGTTTTGAAGAACCAAAGCGCCGCAAGGTCAGCGAGTACCGCATGAAAACTATTCTTATTGCCGAAGACTATTCTGCCAATCGCGAATTGATCCGCGAAATGCTGGAGGCTGGTGGATATCGTGTAATACAGGCATCAGATGGCCAGGAAGCCTTTGAGAAGATCGTTGAACTTAGACCCGATCTTGTGCTCGCAGACATTCAAATGCCAGTTTTGGATGGATACGGATTGGTGCAAAAGATCCGTGATGACTCATCGGTCTGCAACCTCAAGGTGATTGCGCTTACCGCTTATGCGATGGATGGCGACCGCGAGAAAGTGCTTGCTGCCGGCTTCGATGGCTACATAACGAAACCGTTAGACATGAAAACTCTGTATCGAGAGGTCAGTAAGTACCTAGCGGTTTCACTTGAGAGAAAAGCGGGAATGTGAGTGTGGTGACCCCGGGAAGAGTCGAACTTCCGACCAACAGTTTAGGAAACTGCTGCTCTATCCATCTGAGCTACGGGGCCACGTGAGGTAAATGGTTGGCTATGTGAGGGATACACTCGCGCATCGTTATCGACTTGAAGATGCACAACCCCACACAACCCCACAATACCAGATACTGCGACTGCCTTGCTACCTACACAGCAGGAGCAAGTACCCCTTGGACGACCCTGCTGTTGGCATCGCGCTTGGAATCCATCTGCGCGTTACCGTACACGTTCATGGTCGTTGATACCTGCGCATGCCTCATGAGCTTCTGTTGCACGCCAACGGGAGCCCCAGTGGCGTCCAGGAGCGAACGATAGGTATGTCTGAAGCTGTGCCATCCAAGATTCGGCAAACCCACCGTAGCTCCCACTACACGGAAGCACTTCTGCTGAATTGTTCCCGGTGCATAAGGTCGAGCAGTAACCGGACTCGGAAACACCCAAGCATCTTGCGACACTGGGCATTGCCGTTTCCAGTTCAGGAGTTGCGTTGCGAAATCAGGGTCTAGCGGAAGCTCATCTTCCGAATACTCCGTCTTCACATCATCCACAACGCCTCGCACTACCGCTCTGGTCACATGCATCGACAATTCATCGAAGTCGATATCAGTCCATTTCAGAGCCAGAATCTCACTGACTCGCAACCCAGTACAGAGGGCAACCACAGCCATGGTTCGGTATGGTTCAGCGAGTAGATCAAGGATCTGAGCAGATTGACTGAACGACAATGTAAGCGGTCTTTTCTTGCGCTTCGAAGCACCCTTGATCTCGACTAGCGACATCGGGTTAAGCTGTAGA
>JAOAPH010000060.1 GCA_025462835.1 Candidatus Angelobacter sp.
AAAAGAAGCCTCGCGAACTATGACCCTCTTCTTTTGAACCGTCGCCAGGTTCGGAGATGAAACGTAATTCGACGATGCCACAGAGTTTGCCTTGCCGGTTAAGCCTACGTAGTGCAAGAAACGAATATTCCTTAGGGGGTTTGCCTCATCGTCAGCGGAGCACCTCGCATTTACCGTGGTTACACGAACACATCGCGCCAAGGGCACATAAGTACTTCATAAATCTCCCCTAGCCGCGGTATTGCAACGACAGCTCGATCTGACGCGCAAGGTGTTCGCCTACCTTGTCGAAGCAAATTCTGCGCCATAAGAACGATCCGGCGCGATCCCAAAAAGCACACAAACTAAGGAGTTATTTTGAAAAGGTTAAATCCATTATTTGCATTCATATTCGTTTTCGCCTTCTCCGCTTTCGCATCTGCCATTTCCGTACAAATCACAAGCCCGAGTTCGGGGAGTACAGTTTCATCGCCAGTAAGAATCAGCGCTCAGGCCAGTTCAGCACACAGGATCACAGGATGGTGGGTATATGTTGACGGCGCGGGAGTCTGGAGCACCGGCGCAACTCCGAGCATTAGTCCCAGCATTTCCATTTCCGGTGGTTCGCACACTGTGCTCGTCCGTGCTTGGAACAGCACCGGGGCATATTCATCAGCACAAGTGACTCTGAAGGTGCCAACATCCACTTCGACGGTGTCGGTCTCAATCTCTCCGAGCAGTTCCACCGTCAAAACAAGCGCTTCTGCCCAATTCACCGCGTCTGTTACTGGCACAACTAACACCACGGTTACCTGGTTAGTTTCAGGCGTCCAAGGTGGCAACTCGACCCTAGGGACGATCTCAACTGCGGGACTCTACACCGCACCGGCCGTGGCTCCCGGGGCGAACCCCGTGACTGTCACCGCACGGAGTGTTGCTGATTCCACGAAATCGGCCAGCGCCGCTGTAACCGTGACTACAACAACTACAACAAGCTGCACGGGGACTTGCTATTACGTTGCAACGAACGGCTCTGATTCCAACCCGGGCACGAGTACGAGTCCGTTCCGCACCATCCAGCACGCGGCAAACATCGTCAACCCTGGCAATACAGTGATTGTGAGAGACGGCACTTACAATGACTCAACAAAAGCCGGCGTTGGCAGCAAACTGATCACCGTATCTCGAAGCGGAACCGCCAGTGCTCCCATTACATTCAAGGCCGAACACAAGTGGCTCGCTGTCATCGACGGTCTGAATAATGCAACCGCAGAGGGCTGGTCATTTGCAGCGAACTACATCCGGGTGCAAGACTTTGAAGTTAAGGGATTCTCGGATGATGCGTTCACCACGTACGGGGGTGGGCAGTTCATAAGCATTGTTGGAAACCACATTCACGACATGGGACGTTATTGCACAAATACGGGAATCGGCCGGGATGGCATTTTTCTTTCCTCGAACAACGCGATTGTCGAACAGAACACGATTCATGACATCGGCAGATACGTTCCCGGGGAGAATGGCTGTTCAGGCGCGGGCTTCTACGACCACAACGATCATGCAATCTACATTGCCGGTGCCAGTAACGTGACCATCAGGAACAACCTGTTCTATCGCATTAAGCAGGGATGGAGTGTTCACGTCTATCCTAGCGGAGTGAACAACCTTGCCGTACTAAACAACACGTTTGTCTACGGCAATGCTTATGGGTACACCGGATTCATTATTTTCGATAACGGGGGCGGAGGGTCCACCAACTTCCGGATCGAAGATAATATCGGCTACAACGCACCCGGCAACCTGGTGCACTTCGTAAATACTAGTGGTTATACGGGCACGATCGCGCGCAACATAACGCAGAATGGCACGGCGAGTGATGCCTCACCTAGCGGCGTTACGATGTCCGGAAATCGTGATAATACGAACCCGCAACTGGTTTCTGTCGGCAGCTCTATCACTGACAGTACTTCCGTCCCAGATGCCCATTTGCTGACCGGTAGTGTTGCGATTTGGGCTGGAATCGCTCTCGCCGATGTGACTAACGATCACGAGAGCGTAGTTCGTCCGAATCCACCATCGATCGGAGCGTTTGAGTACAAACCGTAACTAAGAGCCTGGACTGCGGGGTGTGCCCTTGGCATGCCCCGCATTTTCTTGTTCCCCGACCATCGCTATGAATAGCAATGCAGGGGCAAGGCTACGAACGGCAGATCACTTCTCGATGACTCCGGCAAAATGGGTGCAGAACAGTTTTGCACTGGAGGCTGCTTGATATAGCAAAGGAGAGAATCGGCCGATCGGTCTGGCCAGTGGTGGCGCCAAAGTTATCCGGCATAAGTCCAAGTGCGATCCTGCGAACAGATGCTCAATTTGTTTTCGGTTCACACCCTTGACATCAGGATTCCAGGGATTGTCGACACAGAAGTCATACCAAAGGATCAGGCCGTCCTCCCTTTTCACACGCAGCATCTCGCTTGCGATTCGTGCCTGAAGATCGCGCTCAAGAATAGAAGTGAAGACAGTAAACTGGCAGACAAGATCGAACTCTTTATCGGGGAACTTGAGTTCGGATGCATTTCCGCAATGAAGTTGCACGGCAGCAGGTAACAGCTCACGACCTTGCGCTACACGCTCATGTATCAGGTCTATGCCATAGAGGTTTTCAGGGCGTGCACCCCATTCAATGAACTTGCGCAGCCAGTAACCTGATCCGCAGCCGATTTCCAATATTTTCTGAGATCCCAAATTCGAGTGGCCGTGCTTCCGCATCAGTCGGAGAAGACATCGTTCCACTTCCTGCGTCCGAAGAAGGTTAGCAACGCTGAATGGAGAATACCGTTGCGGCGGAACATCTCCCTCACGCCGCGCATACGCACCGCGAATTCGCTCCTCTTCCTTCGCAGTCGCTAATACATTTGCGTCTAACATTCTTCTCGGCGACTCCACCCCATGACCACAATCTTTCTGCCGCCAGTGGTTAGCGGGAGATCTCACAGGCGCCCACAGACGGTGCGGCGTGGCGGGAAAGACCGTCGAAATCGTCGACGATGCCGTTTTGAGCCGCTCCGAAGCCGATTGCAGGGCTTCCGCTTCGAAGATGAAAGTCGTGCGTTGAAGGACTCACGAGCTGCGGATCGGTATTCTCCTTGTTATTCGAATAAATAACACCCGGCATATTCGCATCCATACTCGATTGTTGGCTCAAGCGCGCCCATAACTGCGAGATCTTATTACTGCTGATGTTGTTCTTGATGCTTAGAGTGTTATCGGCCGGCACAGTACCACCGGCAGGATCGAAATAGATAGCGGCGGTATTTGGCTGATAAAAGATGTTATTTTCAATGCGCGAATTCGTTGCTGGAGCCGCAAGAACGATGTGTCCGGTGTATGCCGGATTAGGAAAAGCGAATGTGTTGTTTAGGATCGACAAGTTGTTCACAGGGTCGGGATAAACATGAATACTCCAGCCGTGCGAAATGTCATAGAAAATGTTGTTGCGAATGGTGGCGTTGTTCGCCCCACCGGAGATGTAGATCCCGTGGTCATTATTCTGATAGGTAGTTGTACTCGGAGCACAGCCCTTTTCTCCCGGTGAAAACCTGCCGATATCGTGCATGAGGTTCTTTTCGATGATGACATTGCCGTTGCTGATGAATACGCCGTCCCTGCCGATCTTGGTGTCGGTGCAATATCTTCCTATGTCATGTATGTGGTTGCCGGCTATTTCTATGTATTGTCCGCCTCTGTAATTGCTGAATGCATCATCGCTGAAGTTTTTGATCTCGAAATCTTTCACGCGAATGTAGCTGCCAGAAAACGCCCAACCCTCCGCGGTATTGTTACTCAACCCGTCGAGGACAGCACTCCATCTGTGTCGAGCTTTGAAGGTGATGTAATTTTCACGCGTCCCGCTTCGGGCTACATTTACGAGCGAACTCCCAACTCCGGACTGCGTCGCGTTACTGTAGGTTCCATCCTCGACGATCACCACATCGCCAGGGTTGACGATGTTCGCGGCTGTCTGGATAGTTCGAAAAGGTCGAGTGTCCGTACCTGGATTGAGATCTGAGCCGGCAGGGGAAACATAAAACTGATTGGCATTGACCGGGGGAGTTGTGAGTGCCAATGCCCCAACAAAGAGCACGGCTTTGCGCGCAGCAAATTTTAGCGTCATGGCAAAGTTGATGTTTCGGAGCGCCTGTTGTCATGCCTGAGATCTTTTTTCGGCATCTTGAGTTTTTCTGGGCATGCATCTTGTGACCATTGGCTACCTGCCTCGGGCGCTAGATCGACCGGACTCTTGGACGCACGCAGCGCTTGAATCAATCTTGACGGGAACCAGTTTCCACAAAAGAGTTTGGCGGCAAGGGGCAGCAATGATGGCGAATACACTCCAATGCGTCGCACCGCGAATTGCGGATGCGATTCACTTTTCCGCACTACAGAGAATGCTTTCTTGAATCCAGCCCGGATGCAGAGGGTGATAGTGGTCCCACCAAAGTCTCCGATTGGGTAGGCGAAAAAGTCGCATGTCTTTCCAGTTATGCGCTCCAACCACAGCTTGTTTTCCAAGATCTGGCATTCGGCTTCTTCGGGGTCGCACCGTGTCAGGTATGGATGATCCACAGTATGTGCGCCGATCGTGAATAAGGGATCGTTACCAATCTCTTGGATCTGTTCGACAGTCATTCCCGCAAATTCATCCGCTGCTCCGTCCGCCGGCTGGAAGGAGTCGACGGATGGCAGTTGTCCGCGAATCGCCGCGTACATCGCACGAGGATGGGGTTCAAGCGCGAGAAGCCTGGAAGTAAGTTCTTGGATCCCCTCTCTCCGGTTCGGCCCGTCTAGGGGAATGTAGTTGCCGTTGAGGGTCACCCCTTTCCCTGTGAACCACCTTTCCAACATTCTCAGGTAGCTGAACCATAGATATTGGCCAGGATTGCAGTGCCGGGATGCGACAAAGAATAGGCCTGGCACAGCATGACGTCGGAGAATCGGTACGACGATTTCGGCGTTATCGCGAAATCCATCGTCAAAGGTCAAGAGAACGGGGCGGCGAACCGAGCCGTGCGCATTTCCGAGTTCTTCTGGCCGGATGAAGGTGCAATGACGTTTCAGGAACAAGATTTGCTGCTCAAACGATCTGGCGTTCAGAACGCTTGGATGTTCTGTTCTCGAGATACCGTGATAGAGCAAAACCAGGGGGGGAATCAATCGACCATTACCTTCAATTAGGATCTCTTGCTCAATGTAAGACCGGATATAGTGCGTCTTTCAGGTTGCTTCAATCATTGTTCAACTGTTGGCATGCTGCTGTCTCACTTCCATAAAATCCGCGATGCCGTCGAGAACGGCTGCCATCTGTTCTCCAGTCAGTTCTGGAAAGATCGGAAGTGACAGCACTTCCAGGGATGCAGTTTCGGAAACGGGAAAATCGCCAGGATTGTGGCCGAGATCCGCAAAAGCAGGTTGCAAATGCAGCGGATATGGATAATAAATCTCAGTAGGAACCCCGGTATTGCTTAGATGGGACTTGAGTTTATCCCGCTCTCGAGTGCGGATCGTGAACTGGTTGTAAACATGAACAGAGTCCGGCAGTTCGGTGGGTGCAGAAACAAACTGATCGAGCCCACTCTCGGCGAACAGTCGCCGATATAACCTTGCATTCTGTTGACGAGCCGTTGTCCAATGATCTAAGTATCGAAGCTTGACTCGAAGGACAGCCGCTTGCAGCGAGTCAAGTCGACTGTTCATGCCGAGCAGGTCGTATTGGTATTTTCCACGGCTTCCATTGGTGCGCAGGACTCTTAACCGATCAGCCAATGATGGATCGTTCGTAGTTACCAATCCGCCGTCGCCGGCACCTCCCAGATTCTTAGAAGGAAAAAAGCTAAAGCAGCCGATGGCTCCCATGCTTCCGACAGGTTTTCCTTTGTAACGCGCTCCGATCGCCTGAGCCGCGTCCTCGATAACAGGAATCTTGTGAGCCCGCGCAACGGACATGATCGTGTCCATTTCTGCTGGCAAGCCAAAGAGGTGCACGCAAACGATGGCTTTGGTCTTCTTCGTGATCAGCTGCTCCAGTTTGCTGGGATCCAGATTGTAGGTATCTGGGTCTATGTCAATGAACACGGGACGTGCGCCGAGTCGAGCGATAGAGCCGGCCGTGGCAACGAACGTGAACGGCGGCGCAATGACTTCATCCCCAGGGCCGATCTGTAGCGCCATAAGTGCCAACAGCAGAGCATCCGAACCGGACGCGCAGCCTGTTACAAATTCACACGCCACGTGCGGCTTGATCTCCTGTTCGAAAGCCGCGACCTCCGGCCCAAGGATGAAGTGTTGCGATTCCAACACCGCCTCGACCGCCGTTTTGATTTCATCGCGAATAGTTGCGTGCTGGGCCTTGAGATCCAGAAACGGAAAGTGCGGCTTATCCGAAGGGCGGCCGATGCCGGCGCAATTGATATCTGCTTCTTTTGCAGTAATTGATGGGGTTACTTCAAGGGTGCTATGTTCCATGACTCTCCTGGATTGCGCTGATGCTGGCGATCAAGCGCAATTAGAAAACGATAGTGAATCAGTCTGCTACCACGGCTCGGCTGCGCATGGCATCAGGATTTTGTCGAACGAATCGAGCCGTGATGCAGAAATACAGTGCGATAAAGTTTATGAGTGCCCAAAATGACGTCGCTAGAGCGATACCTTGCAATCCTGAGATTAAGAAGCCCACAACTTTCGCAAGCAGACCCACAGTGTAGGTATAGGCATTTATTTTTGTTGGAGTCGTCCAGTCTCCGGTGGCATAAAAAGCATTGGCAAGTGTATGGTTTAGGCCCGAAAGGAGTAGCCTCCCGGACATATACAAGAAAACTGCCAAAATCGCCTTGATGCCACTGTGGCCGAGACTGCCGGGCATCCGCCCGACGAGGTTCATCCCTCGGTTACTGGAGAGCCCGAAATATATCAAAACAACAAACGCGAGGATTGCCGCGTTGATACAAAATATTTCGACCAGTTTCTTTTGATAGAGCCTCTGGAAGCTGCTCCATTCTCCTGATTTTGCGAGGGTCACCAGCCGTGGCACTATCGGGGTGACGATGCCCTGGTTTAGAACCCGTTCGATGGCACCGCATGTTCGCCCTGCCAGATCCAGAATAATAATGCTCCCAGGTGCGAGAAAAGATCCGAGCAGGCGATCAGGAAGGACAGAGGTTTTGAAGTATGCCGCCCCCAACGAAAGTGGCCTCATGTTTCGAAGCACTTGTCGTACTACTGAAAAATCAAAGGTTATGTTCCTCACCGTTCCCAGGATGGGCAACAACAAGATTGCGGGAACAAAGGCGATCACCAGTTGAATCCATGCCACCAATGAGACGCCCAACTGTGGCAGCTTCCACAGAAGGATGCCCATGCTGACCACATGAGCGAAGAAGAATGTCGCCGCGGGCCGAATGAAGCGGCACCTGACCTGATACAAAGAAGTTAGAACTGCATATAAGGTGGCACCAATGAAACTGAACACCTGAATCCGCGCTAGCGTCATCGCGAGATGTTTACCGTACGTGCCGAGACCAGGCACCAGCACTGGGATCAGCATCGGAATGGCGAGATACAGGGCCAACGCGATTAGAGTGGAGAAGAACCCTAAACCGATGAAGAGTTCCCAACCATTTTGTCTCAGATCGCGTTCGGGTTTTCCGGCTAACACTGGAACCAGGACAAAACCCAGCACCTCGGTCGTTACCAGCATCGCAACCTGCGGTACCGTGTACCCGGCGGCCAGCGCGTCTGTCTGAACACCAGCACCGAGCCGAATGACCGCGTACGCTTGAATCCCGAATGAGAACAGTATCTGCAGCGCCGTCAGGGATGAGAGCTGGAGGCGTAACCCGATTCCTCCATTGACATAGGCCCTAAACGAATTTGAAAAAGATTGGTCCGACAATGTGGAACCAGAGGCAGGCTCTTCAAGACAGTGTTCGTCCATGTGGCTAAGATCTAGATTGACGGCGCATTGACGTTCAGGGGACTCGGCACTTGATGCCGATAACGGTCAGGCCAGAGTCGCAGGTTGGTTGCAACGGCCGAAGGTACGCGCGCTTGCACCGCCGCAACCATCAACATCAAGGTGAGCCAGAAGTATTGTTCCCAGAGAATATCGAGGAAAAAACCACAAGCAAGCAAGCCCCAGCAGGCAGCTTCGTAAGCAATGAACCGCATCCGCCGCCTCTCGTCCGAATCCGTCCGAAGCGCCCGCGCAAGCAACCGGAAATGTTCCCTGAGCGCACCCAGCAGCAAGAAAAAACCGATGAGCCCAAGTTCGACGGAGACACCTAAAAAGACATTGTGAGGAGCCCGGGAAAAGCCTTCAAAATTGGAGCCCGTATGCACGAACTCATTGTAGGCATTTGGAAAGCAATCCAGGCCTGCGCCAATGATCGGGTAATGCGTAAAGGCGCGGAGTCCGACTTGCCAGATGTCAAACCGCCCGGCACCGCGATCCACGAGCACAGCATCGAGGCGCCCAAAAAATGCCCGCGGCATGATCAGCACCAGAATGCTAACCAGCGGTATACAAATCAGTAAGCGCCATTTGGCCCGGGCACGCCAGAGATACACAACAAATACAGCCACCATAGCAACAAAAGTGCCGCGAGACATGGTTGCGCACATGCTGGCACCGATCACTGCCACCAGACCCATTAACAGCAGTGAACGGGCCCGAGTGCGGCTGGACAACAGTTGTCCAATTGCTAAGGACAAGGGCAGTATCAGAGTGGCACCGAGAATGTTTGGGTCTGTAACTTTGTCGCCCGCCGACAATGTTTCTCTTCCATATAGAAGGCGAGCGTGCTGGAAAGCAGCGAGCGCCCACCATTCTCCGCGGGCGAATGCGTAAAGGCTGACTGCCGCAGCAGCAGCGCCGCCTGAAACCGCCAACCAAACCACCGTCTGCAGTTCTTTCTCAGTAGTGCGGATTGAAGCGACAATAAGATAGAGAAGCAGCAATAATGCAAGCAAAGGCACCCTGAACAGCGCTGCGTCCGGGTCTACCGCCCACAACGAACTGATGCCTGCCCAAAAAACTGCCAAGCTCCACCAGATCGCGGCCCTTGGCGGTCGCCCAAACCGTCTTGCCAGGACGCCTGTTGTCAGCAGTACGGCTATCGCCGTAGCGCCAGCGAGCCATGTCAAATGAATGTGGATTTGCCCGATCTGACCGGGAATCAAGATGGAATCAAAAGGAAGAAGAAACGCAAATAGACCCAATGACGCGCTGACAGGCCTGCGCACCAGCAACAGTACAACCAGCGAGCCAATTACGGCAGTAGCTATAGGAAGCGAATCCACACTTCTTGTCCTGAGATATTGCTGGGGCTGTTACGTTCCTCGAATCAGCTCGTTGTCGCAGTACTGCTAGTGTCAATCGAGGTGATGCCGAGCAGCGAGGATTGCCTGTCGTTCAGAGCGGCGCGATAGATTGCGATAATACGTTCGGCTGTTGCTGCATGAGAAAACTCCCGCACCCGGCTGGCTCCGTTTGACCGTTGAGCTTGGGCCAATATCTCAACTACGGCTTTGCCTATCTGGTCAGGGTGCCTATCCACAATTCGCGAGGGGGATAGCCCCGTTAGTCGAGTACGCACATCGCCTACATCGACTGCTACTACGGGGAGATTGCAGGCGATCGCCTCTTGCACCACTGTGGGAGAGCCCTCGCGCTGGCTGGTCAAAATAAGACAATCGGCTGCGCACATCATCAGCGGAACAGTTTCCGGCGCTGTCTCGCCATCAAGGACAACAAGCTTTATGTTCACCCCGAAATTCCTTGCCAGTTGGATCGCGGCCTGAGCCAGGTCTGGACGCTTGACCTTGTGGTGTCCGGTAGCGTTAAACAAAGCCACGGGTTCTGTATTGTCCCAGCCGAGCTGAGCTCGAGCTTCATTTCGGGGACGCGGAAAGAAGATACTCGTATCCACTCCGGTTGGTACCACGGTTGCGCAGTCTCTTTTCCACCATAGCCGGTTCTTAAGTTCTTCACTGACGCAGATGATCCTACTGGCACGCAACGCTGCGATCTGCGAAATCAGTTTTCGCGCAGATGACGAAACAAAGGAAACGCCCGGGTCAGGATTCAAGTCACTGCCGCGGTAGGTTATTACGAGAGGAATTCTGGCTGCGAGTGCAGAGAACATCGCGGTGATCACACCGTAATGGGCGTGAATCAGGTCAGGCCTGAACGAGCGGATTCCTTCTCGAATGCGGCGCCATTCTTTAATGAGGATTCGCGGTGAGGTTCTTGAGGCCAGTAAAAAAGTCTGACAAGTAACGCCTGCTTGCTCTAGAGATGTTACCTGTCTTCGAGCGAAAATCATTGAGGACTTGGATGGCGCTGCAGGAATCACGTAGAGCACTCGAATGGGCTTCCCAGAATTCGTCCCGGTCCCGGGTCCGGCGTCAGAGATCATAGATCGTCAACCTAGATGGCGATGTTCCCTATTTACAGTCGTAGGCGTATCCGTAGTTATAACCGTACTCAGAGGAGGTAAGGTCAACTGCGTTGAGCACAAGTTCCAAAACGGGGGCTGACTGCACTTGCTCAAGCAGTTCTAAGCTTCGCTGGATGGCTGGGCGCGTGCTGACGCCGAACCGGCCAACAAAGATGACGCCATCAACGAGTCTCGAAATCGCGCGAGCGTCCGCATATGGAAGAATTGGCGAAGAATCCACAACTACGAATTGAAACTGCTGCCGTAATTGGTTTAGCACTTCCCCCATCCGGTCCGAACAGATTAGCTCCCCTGCGTTTGCATGGAGAGAACCGCAAGGGAGCAAAGTGAGATTCGGGACACCCGGGGCTGGCACCAACACTTCTTGAAGCAAGGAATGACCAGTCAAAACGTCAGACAGTCCGTGCTGTGATTGGAAACCGAAGATGTTTGCCACACGCGTCTTGCGAAGATCGGCGTCCAAGATACAAGTGCTGCCTTGGCGTGCCAGAGCAATGCTCAAATTGGTGGCAATCGTAGTCTTGCCCTCCGACGCCATCGCCGAAGCAACCAGCAACACCTGGGATGATCGCCTTGGCCGAGCGAGACAGAGGGAGGTGAATAAGCCACGGAGGGCTTCAGACTCCGCTGAGCCGGGACGGTCGAGAAGAAACAATTCTGCCCCACCATTTGACTGGCGCAGCGAAGGTTTACGCGCGCCATTGAGCTCCGGATTGGCCGCGGCGATGATGGGGACCAGTGAGATGCTGGAGACGCCAGTGACCGTTCTCACATCTTCGAGACTATGGATCTTGTTGTCCATTCCTTCGCGCACGAACGCGAACAGGATTCCACACACGATTCCGGCAAGAATGCCAAAACCAATATCTCTTGCGCGGCGTGGACGTGTGGGACTATCCAATACGTGGGCCCGGTCGATCCATCGAATGTTGCTCGACTTCGATTCAGCAGATATACCCGCCTCTTTAACTTTTGTGTAGAGTGCGTTGTACAAAGTCTCGTTGGCCTCAGCCTCCTTCTTCAGCGCTTCGTACTGTGCCATTTGCCCCATTTCCTTGGAGGCGCTTTTCATTTGCGAATTGAGAAGCCCTTCACGAGCGTGAGCGGCTGCATAACTGGTCTTCAGGTTTGAAAACGCGCTATTCTGCTGCGCCTTCAGCTGAGTCTGGAGCTCGTCTATCTCAGCCTGCAATTCCTTGGTCTTGGGGTGATTCTTGCCGTAAACGATGCCGGAGCGATTCAATTCGGCACGGGAAGCACTTAGTTTCTTCGAGATCTCCTGGACCACGGGATCTGCTTTTAGTTGTGGCAGGGCGTCTGTGTTCATCGCGCTGATCTTCTGCAGTAGGGCTTCCATCTGGATGCGGTCCGCCTGCGCTATCGTCAACTGGCGGTTGAGCTCGACCAACTTCTCTCCGAACGTGCTCTGCGCGTTGCCAAGCGGAGTGATCCCAGAACTCTTCTGAAAATCAGCTAGCGTCCGGTTCGAGTCCTCTTTTCGTGATCGAATGTCGTCCAACTGGTGTGATAACCACTGGGTGGATTCCATGATCGCGTCATGGCGGTTTTGGTAGCTCGTCCTTATGAATTCCTCAATAATAGTGTTGCTGACCAGCGCGGCGAGCTTGGGGTCGTGAGCCGCGAAGCTTACGTTGATCAACCAGCTGGAGGGGTCACGCTTCACCTCAAGAGAACGACGAAACGTCCTCAGTGCATCGTGCTCGGCGGCCGTGACATTTAGTCCATCGTCCTTAGCAGGCTGTCCTTGTGGGTCGGCACCATTCGACTGGTTCTGCCCAACTGAGAACTCGGGATTGCGGTCAAGATGCAGCTTGCGGATGACTGCAATAGCTAGTTGGTCTGTTTCCAGGCTTTTGGCTTGGGTCTCAGCGTACGCGATCGAGTCGGCGCCCTGACCCCGCTCCAAAGAAAACAGTTCATTTCCCGGTGAGTCGACCTCGATCCGCGCAGTGGGTTCGTACTCAGGTTTTATCAGCAGCACGGCAATCGCCGCACAAAGCGACACTGCCGCAGCGATGATTAGCGATTGCCGCCAGTGTCTCTGAAGAGCGCGAAGCAGCCGCGACCAGTCTTCCTCCTCATGCTTATTCGGCGTCGCGTCGGAGCGATGGTCAGTCAGTGTGGGCCTCCCATTCGACGAGACACTTACTACGGGTTCTGACATTTCTCGGCTACCGACACCTCGGACTAGTTCAAAATTCTTACTCATCGCTTACCTCAATAAACCCAACCCATTGTCACAACTCCAGAGTCGCGCAGAAGAAGCTTACGCAGCTACTTGCTCCACTCCCTCTGTAGCGTGGTCCTTGACAAAGCCACAGACTCCATCTGCGATCTGATACCGTCGCCCGCACGCTGCACAGACCGGAACATCCGATTCGGGCAGGCGAATGCCGCAGTAACACATCCATCCGACTTGTTGCGCAGGCACACCTAACATCAATGCATGATCCGGAACATCATGTGTAACCACTGCGCCGGCGCCAATGAATGCATATTCGCCGATCGTCGAACCGCACACGATAGTGGCGTTTGCGCCGATGGAAGCACCCTTGCGCACTAAGGTGCGCTGGTATTCATGCCTTCGGACAATGTGGCTGCGAGGGTTGATGACGTTTGTAAAGACCATCGAGGGTCCGCAAAACACGTCATCCTCCAGTTCCACCCCGGTGTAGATAGAAACATTGTTTTGGATCTTGACGTTGTTGCCGATGCGGCATCCGGGGCTGACAACTACGTTTTGCCCCAGGTTACAGTTCTTGCCCAATTGCGCTCCACGCATGATGTGTGAAAAGTGCCAGATATTTGTGCCGTCCCCGACCTGGCATCCTTCGTCAATGTAGGCGCTTGGGTGCGAAAAGAACTTGGCGGAAACCTTTCCTGCTAGTCTCACCTCAACAGGAGCTCCGTTCTTCTTCAGCGACTCTTCGCACGTCTCAAGCACCTCGAGTACGCGGACGCCATTTTCGCCGTCGGTCCGTGGCTTCTGTCGCGTTCGCACGCACTCCAGAAAGTGCGCGCACTCCTCCTCTAGAGGTTCCAGAGAAGGAAGTGCGATTACTTGTCCCTCGTCCTTGCGGGCCACGGGAATACGATTTACCCAATCGATCCGATGGGAATAAAGCACCAGCTTGCGGTCCGTTTCGACATCATCGAATACCGCCATTTTGCGCCCGCCTATGATCGCAAGCTTCTGCTCTTTAAAGGGATACAGCCAGCTTACGAAGATGTGCGCCCTCACACCGCTCTTGAATTCACAAGTGGTAAGTGTCGTGTCCGGAATACCCGAATTCAGGTACGTACCGCCGTTGCTGGTTATGCGGATCGGCGCCTCATCGAGAAGGTACAGGATCGCGGAAATATCATGGGGAGCGAAGCTCCACAATATATTTTCCTCCGTACGTAGTTTGCCCAGATTCAGACGCGATGAGTGAATGTACTGAATGCGGCCTAGTTCGCCCGATTCGATCAGCTGTTTCAATGCAAGAACCGCCGGATGATATTGAAGGATGTGGCCGACCATTAGGACCCGGCCCTTGCGGTGTGCCAGTTCCACCAGTTCGCGCCCTTCCGAGGCGTGGAGCGCAAGCGGTTTTTCAACATAGACATCTTTCCCTGCGAGCAGCGATTCGCGGGCAATCTCAAAGTGTTTGGTGGCGGGAGCTGCGATTGCGATCGCCTGCACACGCGGATCGGCAATCGCTTCACGCAGTGTTGCGCAAGTACGCACACCATATTTGTCCTCGGCCTCAGCCAATGCCTCGGCGCGCATGTCACACACGCATTCGAGAGCCTTTAGCTTCTGAAAATTTCGGACAAGATTTTTGCCCCAGTAGCCGTTCCCGATAACCGCTACTCTTGGAATGTCTCCCATCGATGGTTCCTTTCTAATCAATGATGCAATCCGCTTGAATGTTCAGGCGACGAGGCTCGCGCGATCTGTTCCGGGTTCAACTGCCTGCTGCGAGAGCTGGCCCAACGCGCGCGGTTCGAGAATGGCCTTCACGATCTGTTGAGCTGCACGGCCGTTCCCATAAGGCTGTCGCGCAGTATCTCCAGTCCTGCCGAATGACTGCTGCACGGCGGAAACGATTGACTCAACGTCAAGCGGAGGTGCCAGCCGATTCCACCCCATTTCCACGAGCTCAACCCATTCCGTCTGCTCGCGCAATGTGACGCATGGAACTTGATAGAAGAAGGCTTCCTTCTGAACTCCACCCGAATCCGTGGCGATAACTCGAGCATTCCTTTCCAGCCTGAGCATTTCAATGTATGAGACAGGTTCCAGCAAGAGCAGGTGCCGCTTATCCAGATATTGGAGATGGCTCTGCCCAAAGGCGTTTCGAGTCCGGGGGTGGACAGGGAAAACAACTGTCACCGACTTTGATATCTGTTGCACCGCATCCATTACGAGTTCAAATCGTTCAACGTCATCAGTGTTTTCAGCGCGGTGCAGTGTGAACAAAATGTATTTCCCCCTTTCCAGCCCGAGCCGTTGAAGAATGTCGTTGTCCGATTCCGCACGGCATCCGAAATGCAATACTGCGTCATACATTACGTCGCCTACGATTCGAACGGACTTACCGCTAATACCCTCGCGGCGAAGGTTCTCAACGGCAACTGCGGTAGGAGCGAGCAGCAGATCAGAGACGTGATCCGTGACAACCCGGTTGATCTCTTCAGGCATTCGCCGGTCGAAGGAGCGCACACCCGCCTCAATATGTGCTACGGGAATTCCTAACTTGCAAGCCGCCAAAGCGCCCGCCAGGGTCGAGTTAGTATCTCCATAGACCAGTACCCAGTCGGGTCCTTCATTGACCAACACGTCCTCGATTGCTTCCATCATGCGGCCGGTCTGCGAACCGTGATCACCAGAACCAATACGCAGGTTGTATGCCGGTTCTGGCAAACGCAGTTCATCCAGGAACACCTGCGACATATTTCGGTCGTAATGTTGGCCGGTGTGTATCAATACCTCGGTCAACTCGGGGTGCTCACGCAGTGCGCTAGAAACCATGGCAGCCTTGATGAATTGGGGCCTGGCGCCTACGACGGAGATGATCTTCATTTGTTCACCAGCTGACATGCGGTGTGGGTTTGGCTAGCAATGGTGTTTGAACTCAACACGCAGAGGCATCAAGAGGCAACCTGCTCGTGAATCGGCTCCGAATCTCTGATGCTCTGGGAGTCCGGCGAGGAGGCTGCGCCGCAACTTGTTGAAATGATCTCGTCTAATTGCCGGGCACGGCTGGCACGACTAAAGTTTTGCATCACGTACCTCCGTCCGCTGCAGCCCAATTCTTGGGCGCGGTTGGGATCACGAATCAGGGTCGTAATGGCGTCAAGGATGGCCGTTGGATCTTCAGGCGCAACGCAAAGACCAGCTTTGGCTTCGCACAGCAGATCGGCGGCTTCACCTTCAATACTCAACACTACCGGCTTTGCACAAGCCATTGCTTCGAACATCTTAGTGGGCAACGCGCCGCGGAATATCTGGAGATCCCGGAGTGGAACAAGGATGCAATCCGCAGAGTTGATCAGCTCCGGTATGCGTGCCTTTGGCAATGGGCTGAGAAAGGTCACATTGCTGAGCCGCCACTCGCGCGCAATCTGTTGCAGCGCGTCTGATTCGGGCCCTGTCCCTGCGAGCACAAACCGAACTCGACACCCAGGCTCTGCTTGCGCGAGCGCAGCCGCTTTCAGTACAGTCGACAGGTTTTGCGCAAGTCCGAATGTGCCGGCGTACAGAGCAATGAACTCTGAGTCGTCCACTCCGATCTCCTCACGGATTCTGGAGACATTCAAGCTAGGGCTGAAGAACTCGCAATCCACGGAGTTGCGGAAGCTTACGACTTTTGATTTGTCGATTCCGTCGGCGACGATCCGACGTTGAATTCCTCGCGTCATTGCCAGCACCGCTGCCGCTTGGCGATAGAAGAGTTGCTCGATCTGCCTTGAAACCCAGATCAGGATTCGGTTCTTGAGCATTCCCATTTGAATCGCCGATTCCGGCCATAGATCCGAGACGTTAAATAAATACGGGGTTCGCCTGAGGAGCCGGATTAGAACGCCAATAAACCCGTCAAACAAAGGCGGCGATTCGACGATCAAGACGTCCTGTCGCGTCAGGAACAGGCCAAACAATGAGGCTGAGAATGCATAAGTCAGGTGAGAGATCACGCGCTTGAAAAATCCTCTGTTCGGCGCCGCGTACGACCATACCCGGTAAATGGTGACGCCGGCTGCCTGTCCCTTCCAGTAAATCTGGCCGCGCCATTCCACCGGAACTATTCCGGAGGGATAGCTAGGGAAAGTAGTCAACACCGAAACGTGGTGGCCCAATTGACTTAAGCGCCATGCAAGTTCCTGGATGCGTGTCTGCGCCGCTCCAACTTCCGGAGGGAAATACGGCGTTGCGAAGGTGACTTTCATGAACGACGACGGCCAGCGACAGGTTCCGGCACCTAGCTCTGCATCACTTTCTCAGGATTCTGAGTCGGCGCAAAGACATCCGCCTTAGATGAGCAAACGACGATTGCAGCGGTTCGCAGCAACATTTTCAAGTCGGACAACAATCCTGCGTGCTCGGCATACTCCAGGTCGATATGTATTTTCTGGGGCAAGAGTTCCGAACAATAAAATGCTTCGACAGCATCGGCAGGAATGCCGGAAAGCATTTGCTCTTCGTTTCGAAATGCAATGGTTGCCGGACTGGTGATCCCAGGTCTCACGAGTAAGATCCGCAAATATTCACGTGGAACCTGCTGTAGGTATTTCGCTAAATCAGGCCGAGGACCCACCATGCTCATTTCACCGCACAGCACATTGAAGAGTTGCGGGAGCTCATCGATCTTCCACTTACGCAAGTATCGCCCCACTGGGGTCACACGGGAATCGCCGCATTGAGTAACCTCTGGCCCCTGAATGGATTTGCGGTCAACCATGGTTCGAAATTTCAACACAGAGATCTGATCGCCAGACTTGCCGAGCCGCGTGTGACTGAAAAGAATCGGCCCGCGAGAGGTGAAACGAACCAGCAATGCCGCAAACAACATCACTGGCAATGCAGCAAACAACAACGCGCTAGCCGTAACAATGTCAAAGGCACGCTTCGACTTGCTGTTGCACCACGGCGAAATCGTCTGACCGAAACCGATAGCAGGCTCGGTGCGCCTCTCCGCGACGCTTGAGAAATCCAACATCGATCAACTCGCCAGTGCCGGCTCCCATCTTTCCAGGATCGACGACATTGCCCCAGCCACACGCGCAACATCGTCGTCTGACATCCGCGGAAAGAATGGCAGTGAAACAATCTTGTCAAAGACTTGCTCAGCGACTGGGAAATCGCCTCTCTTAAACCCGAACTGCTGCTGATAAAAAGACATGAGATGGACAGGTATAAAGTGGACGCTGGCGCCAATGTTCTGCTTCCGGAGTTGCTGAATAACATCTTCGCGAGTCACTGAGCTGGAAAGAATTTGGACAGGATATAGGTGCCATGCACTTGTCACATCGGGCATAACGGTGGGATGTTGCAAAGGCAGGTCGGCAAGCATTGCGGCATACAGCTGCGCAATCTCTGCCCTCCGGCTAAGCAGAGATGGGAGTCTGTGCATCTGCTGCAATCCCAGGGCGGCAGCTAGATCGGTCATGTTGTACTTGAACCCCGCTTCGGTCACGTCATATTGCCAGCTTCCTTCTTTGCTGTAGCGCTTCCACGCGTCCTTTGTGATTCCGTGCAGACTAAGGACGCGAGCTCGCTGTGCCAGATCCGGATCATTGGTAGTCAGCATTCCGCCTTCGCCAGTGCTGATGTTCTTTGTGGGATAGAAACTGAAGCAGGCGACGTCTCCCAGGGTACCGACGTTGCGTCCCCGATAAACGCCGCCCAATGCATGGGCAGCATCCTCAATGACGCTGAGGCCGAACCGCGCTGCCATTTCGTTAATTTCATCTATCGCGCAGGGATGGCCTCCATAATGCACCGCGATAATCGCTCTTACTGCGTTTTGGGTCGCGCGAACACGAAGAATATTCTCTTTCGCATTCCACACGCATTGTGAGTCGATGAATTTGTGCAGCTGGACAGGATCAAGATTGTAGGTGTCGGGATCCACATCTACGAACAGTGGCTGTGCGCCCTGATGGACAATCACATTCGCGGTCGCAGTGAAGGTCAGCGGACTGGTGATGACCGCATTACCAACCCCGATATTTTGGGAGGCGAGAGCCAGATGTAATGCAGCAGTGCATGAGTTCAGCGCAATCGCGTATTTGCTTCCGGTGTATTCCGCGAAAACAGACTCGAAGGTTTTGCAGCGTGGTCCGGTTGTGATCCAGTCCGACTTTAACGCCTGAAGCAGTTCTTGTTCTTCCTCAATGCCGAAACAAGGAGCTGAAAAGGGGAGGAATGGAGCCTCGACCGGTAGCGTATCTCGGTTTTCGTTCGTTCTTATCGGAACTGTTGCCATGAAAAACTCCTAGCGGCGGTAAGGCCCAGGGAAATCACCACAGAACCGTGCTCGTGTCTACGAAGGGACGGCAAAACATCTCCTGTTCGATATTGAAAACGTCTGCTCAGCTTTGTTGACGATGTGTTCCGCAATGGCTAAGGATGCGGTGGCGGCCGGCGAAGGAACATTCAAGACGTGAATGGCACGATCGCCAAGGACAAACTCAAAATCATCCAGCAGCATGCCATGTTTGTTGATGGCCTGCGCTCTAACACCTGCCCCGGCGTATTGCAGGTCAGAAGCCGTTAGTTCTGGAACCAGGCGCTGCAGAGATTTGCAGAACGCCTGCTTGCTCCACGACCGGCGCAATTCCGCAAATCCAGTTTTCCAGAACCGCGCGGACATTCGCCAGAACCCTGGCTGCTTCAAAGCTTGAAAGAGCTCGGAGGCCTTCAAATCAGTTCGACGATAACCTTCCCGCCTAAGCGCAAGCACCGCATTGGGACCGGCTTCAATGTCACCATTCAGCTTTCTAGTGAAATGGACGCCCAAGAACGGGAGCTCCGGATTCGGGACGGCGTACACCAAGCCGCGCACTAATTCAGTTTTCGCCCATCTGATCTTGTAATACTCTCCGCGGAATGGAACGATGCTGATGTCGGAGCGAAGACCTGCCATCTGGCTGATGGTGTCGCTGTACAGGCCCGCCGCATTGATCAGCAATTTCGTTTCAAATTCACCGGTTGTAGTCTCCACGACGATTTCACCTTTGCGATTGCGCAGGCCAATCACTCTTGTCAGGAGACGAATCTCTCCACCATGTTTCACACAAACGTCGGCAAGTCTTGCCGTAATCGCACGATAGTCGGTTATGCCGGTTTCCGGAATGCGCAATCCGGCGATTCCGGTCACATTCGGCTCACGTTCCCGGAGTTCTTCGGGCCCCGCCATTCGCAGGTTGGACAGTCCGTTAGCTTGTCCCCGCTTCAGCAAGTCGTTGAGTCGAGGCAGTTCCCTTTCGTCCGTTGCAACAATAATTTTCCCGCAGACTTCAAACGCGATGCCATGCTCGCGGCAGAACGCGATCAAGAGTTTGTAGCCGGCCCGACACAGCTCAGCTTTGGAGGAGCGGGGGGCATAGTAAATCCCTGAATGAATAACACCGCTGTTGTGCCCGCTTTGATGCAGGCCGGCGCGGCTCTCCTTTTCGAGAACAAGTACCTTTAAAGACGGAAACCGCTTCAGCACCTCTTTCGCAACTGCAAGTCCGATGATGCCGGCACCGATGATCGTGATATCTGCCTGGCTCATTGCCGGAATGATTGGGACTGTCTCATCGGTGCACGCTCTGCTTACGCCGCTCCATCCAACTCAGCAAGCAAATGCAATCGCTGCAACTTGGAATGTTTCGATATTCCGTTCTGACTAAGAGCTTTCACGACGGCAAGATTACTGAACTCCGTCGCGCTCACGTCGTGTATGCCATCTGAAAGTATCGCTTCATATATTTCCCGAATGCCGTTTTCGAGAGTCATCTCGCTCACGAATCCCAATCGCGTGTGAATCTTGTCGAATGAAACTCGGTAATTCCGGTGATCGCTATTTTCAACGTGCTGCACTTCCACCGTGGGAACGATCTGGGCGATTGTCTCTGACACTTGAGAGAGCTGGTAATTCAGGTTGTAGTCGCCGACGTTGAATATCTGTTTCGAGACGACTGCGGGGTTCGTTTCCAGCGCAAGAATAAAGGCCCTGGCCGCGTCCTTCACGTGTACGAAAGGACGCCATTGTTGGCCGTTAAATACAGTGATCTTGCCGATAGTAGCTGCTCGCCCAGTGAGAAGATTTACCACTAGATCGAATCGAAGCCGGGGGGACAGCCCAAATAGGGTGCCCATGCGCAGGATGCAGGTAGTGAAATTATCGTCCGCCGACTCTAAAAGCAGATTCTCGGAGTCCACCTTTGTGTGAGCGTATACGGAGAGCGGTGCTGGAGCAGTGTGCTCGTCCACTAAATAATCGCAAGCTCCATAGACACTGCATGTAGAAGCAAACAGAAAGCGTTGCACACCGAATCCACGTGCAATGTCGATCAGCATCCTTGTAGCTGCGCGGTTGATTTCTGCAGCCAAAGGCTTGTTCTCGTCGCACGCTGGGTCGCCAACGATCGCGGCAAGATGAATCACTGCGTCACACGACTTCATAGCGCCCACAACAGCCTCGATGTCGCGCACATCTCCGATCCTGAGCTCGAAGTTGGGATGATGCCGCACGGCCTTGAGCGAAGCATCGCCGAACATCAATGAATCAAGAACGCGTACCCGGTAATTGCGATTTAACAGTAAAGGCACCAGTGTTGAGCCTAGATAACCGGCGCCACCCACAACGAGAACCCGCTCGACTTTTCGCCGGCCCATACGGTCTTTGGGTTTGAGATCATAAAATTCCAGGAATATGTCTTTCGCCAGACGGCTTCCGCCGACAGTGGCCAGGGTCATGATCCAGCTCAGCAGTGCGACCCATCCGGAGATCGATCTGCCGCTGGAAAGAAAGTAATCGACAAGCATTAAGCCGACAATGAAAATACTGACTGCCCGAAGGATCACCTGATTCTTATGTTTCCCAATGTAGCCTCGAGTCCGCGTATAAAATCCCGCCAAATGGAAGCTTATGAGTGCGAACAATGACCACATCCACCAATATCGCGCGACGCAGGCACGGAGAGCTGTTGTGATTTCCGTCGGGTCTCGGTGTAGAGGCCCAACCGACATGGCGTAATACATAGCCATCGCCAAAACAGCCGATAAATTTACCATCAACAGATCGGCGAACATGCGGGGAATTGCCTCACGCCAGGGAAACATCCTGGCTCCCGTCATATATCGGTCAATGGTTTTCTTCAACTGTGCATTCACGGACGACTCCTTGTGACGACACCCCAACGGTTGCGCAAAAGCATTGATGTTGCCTCAGATTGGGACATAGGAGAAATAGATCAGGATAGATAAGGAGCTGTAATTCTTAGAGGACGCGGTTGAGAGATTGGCGAGACGAGTGAAAGCTCATCTCATTCTCGCGTCAGTTCAACATCACTGCTGTCCACTTCCAGCGCCACTGATTGCATGATCGAGTCGAGTGTTACCACAATGCGCCAATCTCCCTTGCGTCGGACGACGATACCTTCCAGTCCCTGAAGCGGCCCAGCATTGACGTGGACACGCCTGCCGACTGCGAGGTATGGATATGGCTCGGCCTTGCGATACCCCAAAGCATTTCTCAGCGCTTCGATCTCACCCTCCGGCAATGGCGCGGCTTGTCCTTTGAACGAGACGATGTTTAGAACGCTTGCAATCTCCAGCACTTTTAGCCGTTCGGATAAAGGGATTTGAACAAAGACATAACCCGGAAATAACGGCATTTGGACACGGGCTCGGCGGTCTTTCCAGCGATGGATGGCTTCATACAAAGGCAGGTAACACTCCACAGACTTTTGCGCCAATTGATGCGTGACCAACTTCTCATGTCTAGGAAGGGTGTAGGCCGCATACCATCGTCGTAAGATCAGCGCAGGTTCTGGTGGGATTGAAGAAGGATAAGTGAGGGTCTGGGTGGTGGCCATTGCGGGGCTTCGCCATTCTGGGTTACATTGCCCAGTTCTAAATTGAAACATCACTAGTGAAGCGGCGTGATGGGATCCGTAAAAATCTTCGTCACGAATCCGAAAGCAAAGTTAACTCTTTCATGGTGTCTGCACAAGAAGTGGAAAAGCTCCCCACTTGATAACCCATGCATCTCCTCCAACGGGCTACACCGAAACTAAGGAGGACTGGAAAAACGTCTCACAAGCGGTGGTGCGAAAACCAGTGTTCAATCAGTGTTGAAGCTGGTTAAGCATTGAGGGGGTCGCATTTCGCTGTGCTTCAGTGGACCTAAACGAGACTATGCGGCTACTTGAGATTTTGCCGGAGGCGCTTTGAATGTGGTTTCGGTATTGGTGATGGTATGCGTTCCATTGTGGTTCAGCGCATACAGGATCAATTCAACCCGGCTTGAAATGCCGAGCTTATTGAAGATCCGGAACATGTAATTCTTGACTGTATGTTCGCTCAGTTTTAATTGGCTCGATATCTCGCGGTTAGACATGCCTTCCGCAACCAGCGTCACGACCTGTTCTTCGCGCCGGGTCAGCAGTCGATTGCCATTGGCGTCGGCAGGTCTCATGGGAACAGCGCTCCTGAAAGCTTCCAGCAAAAAGCGCAGTTCTTCGCTGCTGGCCCAGATCTGGCCTTGATGAACGGCGTAGATGCACTTGCAAAGTTCTTCGGGCGAACTCGCGCGGCAGAAAATCCCCGTCGCTCCAGAACGAAACGCATCCACCACCTGGTCCCTGTCGCATGTATCCAAGAGAACGATCAGCACCACATCGGGATGAGTGGCATGGAGTTCACGCATAACACGCAGACCACTCAGTGAACCATCTTGCAGAGTGGCGGAGATGACCGCGACATCCGGGTCACTTTCACCGACCGCAGCGGAGAGCTCCCGCGACGAGGTAACAAAAGCAGCGATACTGAATCTGTAGCGAGAAGCCTTCAGTACGTTTGACAATAACTGACAACCCATTCGACTGGAGTCGGAAATTAGGACGGAAATCTTTTGGTGTGCACTATTTTTACTCATCCGCATCTGGCCTTGTCTGGTTAAGGCGGGACGCCCTTAACCGGAACACTCAATATCTTATTAGCTAAGTCGGACGAGGCGGTCTGCCGAGTTCCGCCAATTTGAGCTGATTTCGTTGGACTAGGTAATAAAGGACGAGGTTGCCACTGCGGTGGGCGGATGGGGATGACTGCGATGCTAGAAGTTGAAGGCGACGCCGCCGCGAATAGCGCGGGCGGATTGAACCAGATATAGAGTGCGTCCGTCCTGAGCCACCATGGGGACATAGCCCTGAGATAAGAGATTTCTCACGTCCACCAGCGCCTCAATCTTGCCAGGAAGGAACGAAGTGCCGGGAATGGGTTGCCGGATAAAGACGTTCAGATAAGGATCAGATTGGCCGGTCGAGGCATTGAACATATCCACGGGCGTGACCACGCCTCTTCCGCCTGTCCATTTATAAGAAGCGATCCACCGGGTCCTGGTTCCGGGGACCTCACCGGAAAATTTCGCAGCCACAGATTGGTGATTGTTTTGCGAGAAGGTGGCTGAGTCAATGGCAGAATTGGCTTGATCGACAGAGATGGCGCCGCCAAAGCCGTAATCGAGGGTCGCCGTCAAAGCATCTGAAAGCTGGCGCTGCGCCACCAGGCGCACTCCTTGAGTGGCCAAAGTCCCACCCGTCATGTTGAAGGTGCTGGCGTACACATCCGGAAGGAGATTCGCGACTTCGATGTCAGACTCGAGATCTCCCACGCCGGTAAGAGCGACCCGACGTACGACGTCAGAATAATATGCCGCCTGCAAATTGCTCTTGCCCATGCGGTGCGATAGCGAAAGCTCTTGATGACGTGCCCGCTCCAATTGCGGCGCCGAGTCCTTCAAGGAAACACGCGGATTGGTTTCGCTCAAGTCTGCGGGAGAGGTGTCAAATCCCTTCTCCTCCCGGGTAGTGGGCTCTGAACTCGCGAAGCGATATTCCACTAGAGTATCCGGGGTCAAATGCGCCTTAACCGAGCCGTAGGGACGGAAAGCAGTGACGCGGCCGCGGAACTGCACGCTTTGCAGTTCTCCGCCGTAATTGAGCTCAAGCCGGTCTCCCATGCTGAATCCATCAGACAGAGAAAGCGCCACGGCATTCAGCGCCGCATGGTGGGCAACAGTTGCTGCAGTCGCATAGCGTCGGGCGGTCAATGCGATTTCCGGATGAAATCCGCCGACCGTCTCCTGCTTATAAGCCGCGCGCACGACGCCGTTGGGCTGGCCATCGCCTGATGCCACGTTTCCATTGAATGAAAGTGTTCCGGAACTCACTCCGGAATTGAAGAGTGATTGCTCTACCTTGAAAGCGGTGTTCACGTCGGAACTATTGAACGCTTCCCCGTCAGAACCGGCGATAAATGCGACTCGCGCCTTCAAAACACGATCATCAGCTTTGTCTGATTTTGAAACCACCACGAGCGGGCCATCGTTTTCGAGAGCGCGCAAGATCGGTCGGTTCGCAGCGGAGCGCAGTGTCCAACGCCAGTCATCGTCTTTTTTGTCCGTGTGGCGAATCGCTGGAACAAGCTTGAACGCCTCCACCAGTGTGTTCAAAGTCATGTTGACCATGACCTGTGAACCGGAGTGAAGATCCACATTTTCGCGCAACGAGGGCAGAAAGGAATTTGCAGTCGCCTTGATCAGATAAACACCAGGCAACAGTCCATTGGCGGTGTAGAAACCTTTTGCATCGGTGTACGCTTTTACCGGTTGCGCCAAAGCGGAGGTGAATATCTCAACCACGACGCCCATTTGTGGTTTGCCGAGTGAATCGCTTATGTGTCCCGAGATGGTTGCATCACCAGACCCCGCAGCAGCCGCAGGCAAAGTAAACGCCGCGGCGAAGGAGATGAGCATTGCTAGACGTCGAATTTTGCTGGCCATGGCAAGCGCCTCACATAAAACAATCGTTCCAGGGGCAAAAACTATTCCACCGCAAATTTTGCCGATGGAATCGGGTTAATCGTCTGCTTCGAAATATTGTCATTCACTTTGATGTTGAGCTGATAAACGCCCGGCGGCACACTCGCCAATGAAAGCGATTTCTCAACAGTGAATTGATCGCCGGTGTTACCACTCTCTCCGCTGTTCTCGGTCGTATGCACGACGGGCTGGTTCGTCGCGGTGTTCACGATCTCATATTCAATTGTTGCAGATGACTTGTTTGTTTTCTGGTCTACGCCCAGGTTATAAACCTGCATCCAGAAATTGATTTTCTCAGTCTTCTTGAAAATGGTGGGCTTGCCATCGGCAGAATTCACGCGAGGCCGCACTTTGGTGGTGCCAATCACAAAGCTGCCGGTGCCAACATCACGCGTCGGCACTTTTTCCATCTTGTCGGCCAGGATCAGGGTGCTCGCAACCAGGCCACGATCTTCACCCATGTTGGGTACTAGAATGCCGGTGCGCCACGTCCCTAGCCGTCCTTCACCGTTGGCAACGTCCTTCACCACCACGTCCACGCGATAACGGCCGCTTCGAAGCGGCAGCGCCTTCCAGTACACGGAAGACTTCTGGACCGCGTTGGGCAGAAGTTCTTTAGGGACATCAATGGTGACTGTGTCCTCAAACGTTTGCGCCACTCTTCCCGTCAAGGTCGTTACTCTGCCGAAGATGTTTACCAGGCCGTGCGAGACGCCCTCTTTTTCGACGAACGTTACATCCTTGTTCTTGATCTGGATCGTGATCGGGACCAGCACCGTATCTTCTGTGACTTTTACGAAATCCACGCGCACATCAAACGGCATCAAGTTGTAACGAATCTTGGTGGAAACAACCTCTTCCAAGTCCTTGAACTTGACGGTAGGAGAACGGCTCAACTTCGCAAACTGTTCCAACCGGTCAAACTGCTTTGCCTGAATGTCGCTATTGAAAGCGCCCCGGCCAAGTCTTTCCATGCCGCCAGTAAAGCGGTCGGTCTTGCTTGCCAATCCCATGGCTTCATAATCAGTGAGGCCCGCTCCCGGGACGTTGAGCAACGCGTCCTTCTTTGAGCGGTCCATCGTCATTTCATACTTACCGCACATGCAGTCATCGACAAACTCGATCTCAACTTCATTGCCAATGCCTTCGATGTAGCGATAACGCCAAGTCTCAAACGGATAAGTAGAGGTCGATCCGCCACCTTCTTCTTGCGGACGCTGATAGCTGCCACCGCTGGGGTGAGAATCGATCGTATCTGCAGGCCCGAAGACTACATAAATCCGTCCGCGATCGGTCCTCCACCCTTGCACACCGGATGCAAAGTGCTCGTTGGCATATGCGATGCGACGGTAGTGCTCTTCCTTGAATTCGTTCTCGACTGTATCTGGAGTGGGATCGCGACGTTGCCAGAACGCTTCGATGAACTGGTCGCGCTCTTCGTCATTGGACAGCTGCTTAAAGGCGGAGAGTTCTTCGGGAGTGATGATCCACTTCACATCGTTCTCAAGCCACTTCTTATATTCCTGCCCAACCTCTTTTTTGAATGCCTTGGCATTCTTCTTTTGCTGTTCAGGAGAAATGTCGCGCTTCAGCGGATCGACTTCCTGGGCGGAAGGGGTCTTTTTGGATGTACCGGATTTTTGCTCGTCTGAGGATTGGCCTAAAGCTGTAAAGGAGCCGAATGCTATAAGGGCTAAAATTGCATAACGAGATCGGGGATAAAAGGACATTTTCAAACTGCTCCTCAACGACCCAATACGAATACACTTTTGGGTGTTTAATTGTAAGATTTTGCTGAGCAGAAAGCAAGGTAATCCGCTCTTGCCTTCCAGCTCCGCCAAGCCTGCAAATTGCTCATTTTCTACATACTTAATCCTAGTACCACGATAGTCGACCGGGTGGCACAAGTTGTCGTATCCTTTTGCCAAGTCCCGCCAGACGGAAACCCTCAAACCGCTCACGCAATCGAACAAACAAGCTATAATCTTCTCTCAATTCCGCAATTCAATTTCATTCAAATGGGAAGATCTCTTCCTTACCAGGTGGATGGGCACTTGAACCTGAAAACCCAGATCCATAGATATAGTTTTTGAAACTTATGCCGGTTCTTTGACGTACAACATACAGCATTTCGTGAACTCTAGTTCCCTTGTGTACAAAACTTCTAGACCTGCTCTCAGAAGAATAGGATTTAACTGCTCATGAAGAAGATAGTGATAATCGTGGTAATCGTTGTGGTCGTGATCGGCATTGTTGCGTTCACCGTCACTCAAAGCCAGCGCAATGCTGTGGCCGTGCAGACCGGACCGGTCGCGCCGCAGGATTTGGCCACGGTGGTTAGTGCTTCGGGCGAGATCAAGCCCAAGACTTACGTCAATGTTGGCGCAAACGCGATGGGCAGAATCATGAAATTGCACGTCAAGGAAGGCGAGCACGTTAAGCAGGGCCAGTTGCTGGCGCAATTAGAGAGCGTGCAACCTGCTGCTGAAGTCGCCGCCCAGAAGGCGGGTGTCAATGCCAATCAGACAGATGCCGTAGCTGCTGAAGCCGCGATGAGGACCAACGTCGCTGATTGGAATCGTGCGAAAGCCGATGCCGCCAGGGCCAAGCTTGATTTCGACCGCGCAGAAGGCCTTTACAAAGCACAGCTGATTGCCAAGTCTGAATATGACAGCAAGAAGGCGGCATTCGAAGTTGCTGATGCCCAAGTTGCGCAAGCGCAGGCTCGAATTAATCAATCAAAGGCGCAGATGGACTCCGCTCAGGGGCACATTGCACAAGCTCGCGCCAATTTATCTAGTGCCGCTGATCGGCTGGACAAGACTACTTACACCGCCCCTTTTGATGGCGTGATCACCAACCTTCCTGTTCGCGAGGGCGAGACCGTTGTCATGGGCATCCAGAATTCACCCGGCAGTTTGCTGATGACGCTGGCTGATTTGTCCGTGATTACCGCGGAAGTAAAAGTGGACGAAACTGACATTGTGAATCTTCGGCTAGGGCAGGCGGCGGACGTGACCATTGACGCCATCCCTGGAAAGATCTTCAAGGGACACGTCACTGAGATCGGCAACAACGCGGTGCTGCGCTCCAGTGGATTAGCCACCACTCAGACCACCACGGGCAGCCAGGAAGCCAAGGATTTTAAGGTAGTCGTGACGCTCGATAATCCTCCTGACAATTTGCGTCCCGGCCTCTCTACGACGGCAAAGATCACCACGGCTTCCAAAGCAAACGTGCTAGCGATTCCGATCCAGGCACTCACCATCCGCAGCACAAAAGATCTTGAAAAGGCCGCCAACAAGGGCTCAGCCCAAGCAGCTGCTCCCGTTTCCCCAGGTAAAAAGGACGAGGAGATCCAGGGCGTCTTCAAGATCTCGAGAGAAGGCGGATCGACGAAAGTAAAGTTCGTTCCCGTCAAGACTGGTATCACCGGCAGCACGGACATCGAGGTTCTAGACGGATTGTCGAAGGACGACCAGATAGTCACCGGCAGCTACAAGATTCTGCGTACCCTGAAGAACGGCGCAACGGTTAAAATCGATAATAGTGTTCAGAAGAAAGACGAAGAGAAATCCTAACCATCCGGTCTTCAGCGAGTCTAAAAGTTGGGAACAAATCGGGCGGGGCCTTCGTTTCATAGAAAGGGCGCAGTCCGGGAGATCCTTCCCAACTTTTGGCCTATAGAGTAGGAGAGCCGCAATGGTAAGTTTTGCCCCTGAATTACGCGAGGAACCATCGATGACACCATCCAGCGACTGCATGATCAGTGTTCAGGACCTATGGAAGACCTATGAAATGGGTTCTGAACAGGTACATGCACTGCGCGGCGTTGATCTGCAGATCGACCGCAACGAGTATGTAGCCATCATGGGACCTTCGGGCTCAGGCAAGTCCACGTTGATGAACCTTATCGGCTGCCTGGATACGCCCACCCAAGGCAAATACTGGCTCAACGGACATCTCGTCAGCGAGCTCGACGACGACGAACTTGCTCGCATCCGTAACAAGGAGATCGGCTTCGTATTTCAGACATTCAATCTCCTCGCTCGCGCCACTGCATTGCATAATGTCGAATTGCCGCTGATCTACAACGGCACTCCGGCGGATGTCCGCATCGAGCGCGCCAAAGAAGCCTTGCGACAGGTGGACCTGGAATCCCGCATGTCTCACAAGCCGAATGAACTCTCTGGCGGACAACGTCAGCGTGTCGCCATCGCGCGCGCACTGGTCAATGATCCCTCCATCATCCTGGCTGACGAACCCACGGGAAACCTGGATTCGCAGACCGGAATAGAGATCATGGCGCTGCTGGATAATCTGCATCGCAAAGGCAATACCATCGTGCTGGTCACGCACGAGCACGACATCGCCGAGTATGCGCACCGGGTCATCCACATCAAGGACGGCAAGGTTTCCAAGGACGAACGGAAGAGCGTGGCGAAAGCCTAGTTTTCACCAACTAAAAAAGCCTCCCAAGCGGGAGGCTTTTTTATTGATCGATGTCGACTTGCAAACTAGAGGATGTCGAACTGCTCCTGGTGCTGTAATGGATCGCTCTTCACGATAACCGTCTTCTTGACGACTTCTTCCATTTCCAACAGCCACTTGCCGCCACTCTCTTTCAATGCCTTGCCCACTTCTGGATTCACGCGCAATGTGACCTGCGAGCCGTCGAGATGTCTCGACATCTTGCGCAGCTCCACATAAATCTCATTGCACACGGTGGCCACACTCTTGATCATGCCAGTGCCGGTGCAGTAGTTGCACTGCGTTCCCAGAGTGCGTTCCAGCGACTGCTTCACGCGTTTTCGGGTGATAGCGACCAGACCGAAGTCGTTAAACTGAAGCACCTTCGACGGCGAACGATCAGCCTTCAACGCCTCTTCGAGCGCCTGCATCACTTTCTGCCGGTTCTTGCGCTCGTCCATGTCAATGAAGTCGATGACGATGATTCCGCCGAGGTCGCGCAACCGGATCTGGCGCACGATCTCCTTGATGGCATCGACGTTCGTCTTCACGATGGTGTCTTCAAGACGCGCCGTCTTGCCGACATATTTGCCGGTGTTGATGTCAATGGCGACGAGCGCTTCCGTCTGGTTGATGACGATGTAACCGCCGCTTTTCAGCCATACTTTTGACTTCAACGCCTTGTTGATCTCATCCTGCACATTGAACTGTTCGAAAAGCGGAGTCTCTTTCGTGTACAGCTTCACGCGCCGCACCAATGAAGGCTGGAACCGGCTGGCGAAACGCAGGATGCGCTCGTATTCCTGTTCGCTGTCGACCCAGATCTGCGAGAACGTGGTGGTGACTTGATCACGCAGGATTCTCTCCACCAGATTCAGATCGTGATAGATCAACGCCGGCGCTTTGGAGGTTTCCGCGCGCTGCTTAATCTCATTCCACAAGTTGATGAGGAATCGAATGTCGGCACGCAAGTCTTCTTCGCTCGCCCCCGCAGCTGCGGTGCGAACGATGAACCCTCCGTGCGACTGGCCCTTCTCGCTGATCAGGATGCGCTTTAGGCGCTGGCGCTCTTCTTCCGATCCGATCTTTCGCGAGACCCCGGTGTGGTTCACCGTGGGCATGAATACTAGAAAACGCCCAGGCAGCGCGATATGACTGGTGATGCGCGCGCCCTTTTTCGCCATCGGTTCTTTGGCGATCTGCACCAGTATCTCCTGGCCTTCTTTCAATAGATCATTGATCTGCGGCATGGGGCCGCGGGGAACATTCCGGCGCGGGCCTCCGCCGGATCGCATAGGACGGCGCTGATTATGGCCTTTTCGGCCCCCGCGTCCGCGTTCGTAACGGCCCCGCTCAGTCTTTTGCTGGAACCCCGCAGTGCCTGCAGGCGCTCGCAATTCGGCGCGACCTGCGTAATTGGGATCATCCGGATCACCTTGCTCCGCGCGGTCCTGTGCGCCATCGGCATCGGCCAACATCTCGGCATGTTCGAACTCTTCGGATTCGTCTTCTGCTTCGGCGAAGTCGTCTTCCTCATCGTCCTCTTCAGATTCCTCGGATTCCTCCGGCTCGACTTCCGACAAATAGCCATCAGACTTGGTCTGCTCACGGCTCTCGGCCAACGCTGCGGCCAGTCCTTCACCGGCGGCGATGACCTCGTCTTCACGGTGATCAGCGACGTCAAGGGTCTGCTCTTCGAGGTCTTCGTATTCGGCTTCATCGAAATGCTCGGCCAGCGGAGAGGCATCGTGCTCCTCTTCGGTGATGACTTCTTCTTCGATCACACCTTGTCCGGGACTGAAGTTGTAATCCCCGGTGCCACGCTGTTCGGGTTCGGAAATCTCTTCTGCCTGAGGCGATCTCTCCTCAAGATGTGCGTGCTGCTCTGCAACATTTTGCGGCTCAGGCGTCACTGACTCAAACGGAGCAGCAATAGTCTGATCGTCATATCGTGCTTCCGTCGCGGCGGAACGTTCATGCGCTTCGTCGATCTTTGTCGCGGAGACTGGCGCAGCTTCCGTTGGCGCGGGGCGATTGCGGTACTTGGCCAGCGATTCACCAGCAAGGATGCCATGACTCGCGGACAGCGCTCCGGTCGGAACAGAAACCTCCGTCGACGGGCGCGGAGCTGGCTTCTCAAACCGCGAATAGGTGCGGGTCTCAGTCGGCTCGGTCTTCGGCGACTTCGCCTCAGCTTGCGGGTTGTATTTTGCCAGGCTTTCACCGGGCAACAAGATCCGCTGCGGCTTCTGTTGCTGCTCTGTTTTCTGTTGCTGATGAGGCTGCTGCTTTTCCCGCACTGGAGGACGTTCGCGTCGAGGCTCAGGTTCTGCGGCTGGCGCAGTAGCGGTTCCTACAATTTCTTCCTGCTCGTCAGCTATTTCTTCAACGTGCGATTTATACTCCGGCTGCTCTTGCTCGTGCTGGTCAGCTTCCGAAAAATCGGCAACTTGTTCGTGCTCTTCGCCTGCCGGCGTCTCTGCGGGCTGTGCAAATTTCGATTCGCTGAGACCACCTCTTCCGCGGCGGCGTCCGCGACGTCCACGCCATCTGCGGGGCCCACGATCCGTTCCGTCTCCTGCGGCTTGCGTCGGCAGTGTCTCTGATGTCGCCGCCTCGGTCGATACGGATTCCTCAGCAGGCTCGGCTGTTAGTTCTTCTACTTCCGCTGCCTCGGTCGGAGGACGCTGCAACGCGGACGCGCTTGCGGCGCGCTGTTGCTCGGAACGACGCCCACGATGTTCATGACGCCTCCCGGAAGGCTTCTCAGGACGCTCTTCTGATTGTTGTTCAGTTGCCTTTGCGGGTAGAACAACGTCAAGATCGTCCTGGTCTTCTACTTCTTCAAGGAAATCTGTTACGTAGAGGAAGGCATCGCGTTCCAATCCGATATCGACAAAGGCCGACTGCATGCCGGGAAGCACGCGGGTGACTCTGCCTTTGTATATGGAACCTGCGAGGGTGTACTCGTTCTCGCGTTCGAAAAATACTTCTACAACCTGATCATCTTCCACCACCGCAAGTTTTGTCTCATGCGGTGTTGAAGTGACAAATAATTCTTTTGACATGCTAACTCCGGTACACGGCGTCTTTCATTTCGCCGTGACAGACCGGCTTAGCGGAGGCGAGACTGAGGAAGGGATTTCAGTGCGCGAGCAAGGCAAGGCTGTACCAATAGTATTGGCACCGCCCGAATACGAATCTGATTTTGATTTTGCAATTTCAAATTCTTTGCACCTTTTTCGCAAAGGCTCTGCCTGGTGTGGCCGCACTCCCCAGAACCTGCTGGAGGGGGCCGTTATCCACCCGGGCATGGGCTTTCTCTGTAAATCCTTTCCGGTCAGGCACTTCGCTCTGTCGCCGGTTTGCCCTTTTATAACGAGAGGGCGAACGTAATTTTCTATTCTTTACTCCTGCCCTATGTCGGGCAGTTCTGGCGATCTCAATTCACGAAGCGGCGCATGCGGACGTTCATAACAATCCCAAGCGCCAGAAACGTGAACATCACTGAGGAGCCGCCATAACTCATCAATGGTAAAGGGATTCCTGTGACCGGCATCATGCCGACCACCATTCCAATGTTGACCAGGATGTGGAAAACCAGTATGGCAACCACTCCCATGACAAGCATTGTGCCAGCGCGATCCGGCGCCGTTTGGGCATTCTGGATCAAGCGCATAAGCACAATGAAGTATAGCAGCAGGACCGCCGTCGCGCCTACGAATCCATGTTCCTCGGCGAAGGCGGCAAAGATGAAATCCGTGTGCGTAACTGGCAGAAACATGCCCTGGGTCTGCGTCCCGCCCGCTACTCCCTTCCCGAAAATGCCTCCATTCCCCACCGCAATCAGGGATTGCTGAATCTGGTACCCCGACCCCTTGGGATCGTTTTCCGGATGCATAAAGTTGACTAGACGCTCCTTTTGGTAGGGTTTCAGGGCTTTCTTCCATGCCACCGGAACCACCAGCGCAACCGCCACAAGGATCACAGCCACGTGCTTGAATCGTATTCCTCCAAGGAATAGCCCTACAATCAACGCTGGAAGGTAGGTGAGTGAGGTACCGAGATCGGGTTGTTTGATCACGAGCAGGAAAGGCACCCCGGCAATCGCTCCAGCTTTGAGGATGTCCAGCCAGGTAACGTCCTTCTGGTTGAGTGAACTGATGTATCTGGCCAGTGCGATGATCAGGACTAGTTTCACCCACTCGGACGGCTGAAAGAGCCCCAACCCTGGGATGCGTATCCATCGTTTGGCGCCCAGCGCCGTGTAGCCAAATGCCGTAACCGCAAGCAGGGCGACGATCGATGCCGCATACGCCCAATGGATATGCTCCAAAAGAAGGTGGTAATCGATGCGGCTGACGATGAACATGACCCCGATTCCCGCCAGCAGCCAATAAACCTGCTTGATGTGCACCGGAGTTCCCGCCGCAGTGTCTGCGAACTTGGTGTTGATGCTGGCGCTATATATCTGTAAAACGCCCAATGCCGATATCGCCATGATGAATCCGAACAATGCCCAATCGAAGTCGCGGAACGAAAGATTCTTGCCCACTACCGCACCTCGATATGCGAAGCCATGTACGCCGGAATTTTCGATGGTGAAGGCTTCGCTGGGATCGCAACCCTGAAGCGCCCGCCCTGTATTCCATCCGGAGGGGCATCCTTGTCGTCGTGTTCATCCCGGCGGTTCCATAGCGCCGAGACATCAACTTCCTTGCTGTCCTTCATCGCGCTCGCTGATTTCACGCCGATTCGACGCTGCTTTTCGGCATATGCCTTGATGACCTGCGTTGCCAGCCGCGCTGCCAGCCTGCCGTGCTCGCCCCCTTCGAAAAGCACAGCTACGATGATCTCCGGATTGCGCCTGGGCGTGAATCCTACAAACCATCCATTCTGAGCAAAAGAATCATTGTTGCCGTGTTTTGCGCGAGTATCCAGCGAGACGACTTGTGCCGAACCCGTCTTTCCGGCGATATCCACTCCGGGAACGTGCGCCGATGGAGCCGTGCCCTCCGGCAAGAGTACTCTTCCCATCGCGTCGGTAATGACGTTCCACCCGGTGGAGTCGATCGAAACGTTCTTTACTTCCGGACGTTGATTCACTCCAACGTAGCCCTTCGGCATGTCGGTCGGGTTCACTACATGCGGCACAACCATTTGGCCGTCCATCGAGATTGCGGCAATGGCACGCATCAGCTGCATCGGCGTTGTGGCTACCGCTCCCTGGCCGATTCCAACAGAAATGGTTTCACCGGCAAACCATTTCTGTTTGAAATTCCGGATCTTCCATTCTTCCGAAGGCATCACGCCGGAAGCTTCTTGCGGCAGGTCGACACCGGTCTTTTGGCCCAGCCCCAAAGCAGTCGCGTATTTTGCGATGCGTCCGATGCCGAGCCGCTCTGCCAGCGTGTAAAAAAAGACGTCGCACGATTGATAGATCGCTTTCGTCAGGTCGACCGAGCCATGGCCGCCTTTCACCCAACAACCGAATCGCCGGCCGTAAAAGGTAGCACCGCCATTGCAGTGCACATTGAGGTTTTGTGCAATACCTTCCTCCCAGCCAGCCACAGACATAATGATTTTGAAGACAGATCCGGGAGCAAGCTGGGCCTGGATAGCTTTATTCAAAAGCGGCTTCGCGGGATCAGTGATCAACTTGTTCCACTCATCGCGTGAGATCCGCACAGCAAAATGGTTCGGGTCAAAAGTCGGACGGCTGACCAGAGCGAGGATGTCTCCGGTACGGGGATCCATCGCGATCATCGCGCCATTGTGCCCTTCGAGAGCCTCTTCGGCGGCGATCTGCAAATCCAGATCAATCGTGAGCTTGAGCGGCTTGCCGGGTTCGGCGGGCGTCTTGCTCAGACGTCCTACTTCTTTCCCGTGGCTATCGACGAGCGCCCGGCGCTCGCCATCTTTGCCGATGAGAATATCGTTGTATTGCTGTTCAACGCCGGACTTGCCAACGATATCGCCTTGGCTGTAAAGCTCAAATTGCGGACGGTTGAGGTCATCCTCGCTGACTTCGCCGACGTAGCCGATCAGATGCGCAGCGAATCCGTCCTTCGGATAAAGCCGGCGATGCACCATGATGGTCTCAAGCTCGGGTATCTCGCTCTTATTTGCCTCGATGAAAGCGAGTTCGTCGGGCGTGATGTCCTGCTTGATGACGAGCGGTTCGTACTTCGGGCGGCCGGCATATCGCCGGAGAAGCTGATGGATCTCGTCTGCTGAAATATTCAGGCCCGCAGCGATCTTCGGGATCTTGGGCTCTAGTTCGCGCGGCTGTTCCCGCAAGAGCAGCGCCGAGAACGACGGATAGTTGTCGACGATGATTCGACCTTCGCGGTCGAGGATCTTGCCGCGCGGTGCAAGGATGGGAATGGTGCGGATGCGGTTCTTTTCAGCCAGCGATTCGTAGCGATCGCCACCCATGACCTGCAATCGCCACAATCCGAGGGCAAGCAGAACGAAGATCGCAAGGATCGCATACTGCACGGCCAACAATTTGCTTGTTGGAACTTTTTCTTCCCGCCCGAATTGCATAATCTACTGGTTGGCCAACATCGCGGTCAGAGTTGCTGCTTTCAGTATGAAGTTGAAATATTGAAAATACAAATCCACTGCAAATTGCTTATTTGCGTTGCTTATACCTGTCCAGAATCATGAATAATCCAACTGCGAGCACGGCATTGGATAGCGCAGCCCCAAGCTCGTGTCCCCAATTGAATTCGAGCGGCATTCGTGCCATGTTGCGGAGCGCTTGATAAATGCCGCGATGCAAAAGATAAAACCCGAACGTCATCAGCAAACGCGAGCCAGGATTTTCGACATCGATCTTCACGCCAATAGACGATGCCAGATATCCGACCACTGTCTTCGAAATCCCAAATAATCCGATGGGCTGGTGTTGATACGCCAGACTGTCCTGCGCCAAGCCGATGAGGCAGCCCGTAAGTGTTCCTGCAAGCGGATTTCTTCTAGCCACGGCGAAAAAAATAGTAACCAGCAGGGGCAGATCAAAAACGGAAAAGAAAGAAAGCCGCAATGGCAATGAAGCTTGCAGGAATATCGCCAGCACTGGGACGAGTATCGCCGCCAGAATGCTGAACCGGTGGACCTCCATGCCTTCACGAGAAATCGAACGTTGGGCCACGGTTAGCGGGGACTTTCCGAAATCTTTTCGGGCGCTTTTGGCTTCGCCGTCTTGATTGATTTCAAATCGGTTGGACTAGCAGGTGCCTGCTGCGCCAGCGATTTCGCTGACGGCGGCTCTGGAGCGTCAGGATTGACGGCGGCTGCACTGCCCTCTTCCGTTTTCTTTTTTGCGGACGGCAATCTTTGCGCCAGCATGTCCGCCGCACGGATCGGACCCGATGCATTTTCCGTGGTGCCCTGTCGTTCGGCTAGTTGCGTAACCACTAGTACTTCTTCCAATCGTCCAATGTTCACGGCTGGCTTCACGCGTATGGAAAGAAACGGATCCCGTTCGCGGTCCGGTGACACGTTGATCACCGTTCCCACTGGCAGGCCCTTGGGATATACACGATCTCCGCCGGTTGTGATCAGTCTGTCACCGATCTCAATCTTTTCATCCGCCATCACGTTGATGACTTCGGGCTGTCCGGATTGCGTGCCCTTAAGGATTCCATTCACGCGGAGACGCTCCAGCAGCACTCCCGCACCGCTGAGAGGATCGGTGATCAGCAGTACCTGCGAAACGGATTTGTCTGCGCGACTGACCTTGCCGACGATGCCGTCCGGCGTTATCACCGCCATGCCTGCCTCGACACCATCGCGCGTGCCTCGATCGATGTAGATCACGCGAGACAAATCAGTGCCGCTGGTGCCCACCACCTGCGCGGCAATGGTCTTGTCGATGTACTGCTCTTTGAAACCGAGCAATGCCTGAAGTCGCTGCGCCTGGTCTGCATCCTGCTGCAGACGGCTCTGTTCCAGTCGCATGAGATTGATCTGCTGCTGTAGTTTTTCATTCTCCTGGCGCACATGCAGCAGCGCGAAGTAATTGCCCCAGAGATGGCGCACACCTGCGCCGCTGTTCACAGAAAGCTTCTGAAAAGGAGAGATCAGACTGACTGCCCAGACGCGGATCAGGCGCGAGGAACCGGCGTGGGCGCCAGCGTTCACTTCCCTGCCATTAACACCGGTGTCGGCAACGCGCACCTGCGTGGCTAATGCGATGATCTGGATGAAAAGGACTCCGAAGAGCACCGTCTCATTCCGATATCTAGTGAAGAAGTTTTCCATCGCACAGGCATTGGTATTTGGTTAGTTCATGTCTTGGCTTACGCGTAATCGATCGAGATCTTGCGCAGCAACTTGAAATCGCTGAGCATCTTCCCGGTACCGAGCACCACGCTGGCCAGCGGATCGTCTGCGATTGAAACCGGCAACCCGGTCTCCTCGCGAATACGCTTGTCGAGATTTTTCAGCAGAGCGCCGCCACCGGTGAGGACGATCCCGCGATCGCTGATGTCCGCGCTCAACTCAGGCGGTGTTCGCTCTAGCGCAACGCGAATCGCATTCATGATGGTGCCGACGCATTCGCTGAGCGCTTCGCGGATCTCGCTGTCGTCCACGGTGATCGTCTTAGGAACGCCCTCAATAAGGTTGCGACCTTTGATCTCCATGGTCAGCGGCTTGTCGAGCGGGAACGCTGAGCCGATCTCCATCTTGATCTGCTCGGCAGTACGCTCACCGATGAGCAAGTTGTACTTGCGCTTCAGATAATTCATGATGGCTTCGTCGGCTTGATTGCCGGCCATTCTCACCGATCGCGAATACACGATGCCGCTCAATGAAATAACCGCGATGTCAGTGGTCCCGCCGCCGATATCGACCACCATGTTTCCGCTGGGCTCCGTGATGGGAAGCCCGGCGCCGATAGCCGCGACCATCGCCTGCTCCACCAGATAGACTTCACTGGCCTTCGCGCGATAGGCGGAATCCATGACCGCGCGCTTTTCCACTTGCGTGATCTCTGAAGGCACTCCGATCACGATGCGCGGATGCACCAGCATTTTGCGGTTGTGCGCCTTCTGGATGAAGTAGTTCAACATCTTCTCCGTGTGCCGGAAGTCTGCGATGACGCCGTCCTTCATCGGCTTGATGGCCACGATGTTGCCCGGAGTGCGTCCCAGCATCTCCTTGGCTTCCTTGCCAACGGCTTCCACTTCATTGGTGTTCTTGTTTACCGCAATGATCGACGGCTCATTCACCACAATGCCTTTGCCCTTGGCAAAAACAAGAGTGTTAGCGGTCCCCAAGTCGATGGCCAGATCGCTGGAAAACATGCTGAAGAGCGAGCGGAGATTATGAAAGCCCTTGTTCTGCGTGCCGTTAGACGACATATATTTAAAAGTTCACTTCCTTGACTGAATTACCATTACAACTCTTCTGCACACTTTTGGGCACGCAACAGAGCGGCGTTCGTTTGCCTGCCGAAACTGCACCAGTCACTATAGGGTGATTAAAGGTTTACAAGTGCGTACGATTGATCTCTCTCGATATCAAAGGCACGCGACAAAGCGGAACCACTGGACACGGGAGATTCGGCCAGAACCCGTGCTGCTGCAAATGCTACTGAATCACAACCTTCTTCGTCTGCGTGCTCACTCCTCCGCGCGAATTCTGCGCAGTGATCGTGATCACGTTCTCCCCGTTCGGCAGCGGTGGCGTCAAGTAACGGAACCGCCCGTCTCCGCCGATCACCGGCACTTCCCCGCCATTCACCATCACTCGTGCGGTGGAATCGGTCTTGCCACGGACTTCGATGATGCGCCCATGCTGCACAAAAGGCTCCAACTCCAAATTCAAGCCCGCATCCGTGTTCTTGGGAATGACTGTAAAACGATTTCGTTCGCTTTCCAGAGACTCGCGTCCGCGATCATCTACCGACTGCACTGACCAGTAATATGCGCCCTCGCGAATGTCACCCACCTGCAACTCAGCTGTAGGGACGTTCTTTTCCATGACTAGTTGGGTGAAATACGGGTTCTTAGCGATGCGGACGTGATATCCCTTTACTCCGTCGACAGGCGTCCAAGTAAATCTGACAGGGCTGGAACCAGCGCCAGCATTGGAGAATATCGGCATCATGTTCGATGGGTCAATGAGCGTCGGAGGACCGACTTCGCGGTCTTTCACCATCTGCGTCGAATCGGATTTGAACGAAACTTTTTCATAGTTCGAAAGGCTGACCACTTCGCCATTACGCTCGACGTCGCCAGAACCTTTCTTCAACAAGATCTCATGTGAATCAGTGCGTGGATCGTTGCGTACCACTGCGGTGCTCTCAGGTGCGAGTGATGCCTTGCTACCGGCCATGATCACTTCTGATTTCGATCCGTGCGAGTAAGTCGCGGTGGAAAGATCCACCGTGCCGGTGGTCACTTCAACAGCCACGCGCGTCTGCTGTTCGGCGTTAGTGGAGTTTTCTTCAATGACGATCAGCGAATCCTGCTTGACGGTGTAATTCGTGAGGTCAGCAAAGACGATCTTTGCCATTCCTTCCGCGCCAGTTTGAACAACGTCGCCTTTTTCCAAAGGAACGTCGTATGCTGCGTTCACCCAAGTGTTGCTGCTTTTTTTCTTCACCTTCACGCTGCCATCGAGCATCGTGAATGAAGCCTTCTGGTCGCCCACTCTTGGTGGGGGCCTCAGATTTGAAGTTCCGCCAATCTTTCCAAGCAGTGAAGACAGAAGATTGCCGCCAGCCGTGACAATGCTGTCGCTGGCCTTGGGGAAAGCGAAATTAAATCCGACTGCGGCCAGGACGAGAACTCCGATGACGGAAAGAATCACGCTGCGATAGCTGACGGTGATCCAGCCGATCGCGCTCTCTGCTACTCTTTTTTTTGATTTAGTCGGCGTCACTTTCACCCGCACAACTCTCTTGCAAGTTGTTGAATGCTAAAGAGAGTACCACACCTGTTCGGGCTGACAAAATAGGTAATTACCTTAAAAGTAACCACTTTGGTATCTCGGTTCAGCGCGTCGAATTCGAAGCGCGCCGTCCGTGAGTTACCGTCGTGCGAAAGGTGAAATCTCTCCAGAAATCCTGTACGATTGAGAGTTTTCATACTTAGCACAAGGACTTCCTATCAGCATGGCTCCTGCGAAAGTTTACAAGAATTACATCGGCGGCGAATGGGTGGAATCCCGTACAGGGAAGACATTTGAGAACCTTAATCCCGCAGACACCCGCGATGTCGTCGGCATCTTCCAGGCGTCCGGCAAAGAGGATGTAGAGGATGCCGTCGCCGCCGCGAAAACTGCCTTCGAAAAATGGAGATTAGTCCCTGCTCCCAAGCGCGCCGAGATCATCTTCCGCGCCGGCGAGATCCTTACCGAACGCAAAGAGGATTACGCGCGTGACATGACGCGCGAGATGGGCAAAGTCCTCAAAGAAACGCGCGGCGATGTGCAGGAAGCCATCGACACGGCATATTTCATGGCCGGCGAAGGTCGACGACTCTTCGGCGCAACAGTTCCTTCGGAACTGCCCAACAAATTCGCGATGGCACTCCGCGTTCCTATCGGTGTGGTCGGAATGATTGCGCCTTGGAATTTTCCCATGGCGATTCCCTCCTGGAAAATCCTTCCCGCTTTAGTTTGCGGCGACACCTGCGTCATCAAACCTGCGGAAGATACTCCGCTCTCGACCCTCAATCTTGTTCGCGCATTGATTGACGCTGGACTTCCCAAGGGTGTCGTCAACATCGTTACTGGATTCGGCCCCGAAGCCGGCGCTCCCATCGTCAATCATCCCGATGTTCGCGCCATCTCGTTCACGGGATCGTCCGAAGTCGGACGCATTATCGGAGAAGCCGCCGCACGCACATTTAAGCCCTGTTCTTTGGAGATGGGTGGAAAGAACGCCATCATCGTCCTCGACGACGCCAACATCGATCTCGCCGTCGACGGCGCGGTCTGGGGAGCCTTCGGCACTACAGGACAACGTTGCACTGCGGCAAGCCGCATGGTGGTGCAAAAAGGCGCGTATGACGAGTTCGTGTCGAAGTTTGCGCAGCACGCGAAATCGCTGAAAGTGGGCGCAGGCCTGGATGAATCGAGTGACATGGGCCCGCAGATCAACAGCCAGCAGATTGAGACCACCACAAAGTACGTTGAGATCGGAAAATCGGAGGGCGCAAAAGTCCTTGCCGGTGGCAACCGCCTCAACAAAGGCGATCAAGCGCATGGATGGTTCTTCGAACCCACTATCTTCGGCGATGGCCACGCAAAAATGCGCATTGCGCAGGAAGAGATCTTCGGCCCGGTCGCCACTGTCATACCAGTCAAATCGGTAGATGAAGCAGTCGAGATCGCGAACGGGACCATGTACGGATTGTCTTCCGCCATTTACACGCGCGATATCAATAAAGCATTTCGCGCGATCCGCGACATCGATGCCGGAATCACTTACATCAATGCTCCTACGATCGGCGCGGAAGTGCACTTGCCGTTCGGCGGCGTGAAAGCGACGGGCAACGGACATCGCGAAGGCGGATTGGGAGCTATCGATTTTTACTGCCAATGGAAAGCGGTGTACGTGGATTATTCTGACAAGTTGCAGCGTGCACAGATCGACACTGGAGAATAATCGAGTCCGACACACTGGAGAATAATCGAGTCCGACCTTCTTCAGTCCAACGGTGTTGCTTTGAGGACGGTGTTGCTTTGAGAGGGCACGACTTCAGTCGTGCCGCAAGCCATTGAAGATGCAAATGGGCTTTAGCCCCCGAGGTACGATCACTGGCCGACCCGATCTTTTTTACAACGGCTTTAGCCGTTGAGGTAACTCGGCTGTTCCTGTCACAAGAACGAACAAAATTCAAAGACAATAGCGAAGGGCGAATTCAATGCTTATCGGTGTACCTAAAGAAGTGAAAGATCATGAAGCGCGCGTGGGCATCGTCCCCAGTGGCGTAAAAGCACTCATCGATGCCGGCCACAAAGTGATCGTCGAAACCAATGCAGGCGCATTGTCATCCATGCCGGATGAAGAGTACAAAGCAGCTGGCGCGGAGATCGCGGGCAGCGCGGCGGAAGTGTGGAAAAAGGCCGACATGGTCGTCAAAGTAAAAGAGCCGATCTCGCAGGAGGTTCCTTTCTTCCGTGATGGCCTTGTTCTCTTCACTTATCTGCACCTCGCTCCCATTCCTGACCTCACTGGCGAACTGCTGAAGAAGAATGTCGTCGGTATCGCGTATGAAACAGTCACCGATAAGAACAACACTCTTCCTCTCTTGACGCCGATGTCTGAAGTTGCCGGACGCATGTCCGTGCAAGTAGGCGCCAGCTATCTGGAAAAAGAAAAGGGCGGACGCGGCGTTCTGCTCGGCGGCGTTCCCGGCGTGGCGCCCGCATCGGTGGTCATCATCGGCGGCGGGATTGTTGGAACGCACGCAGCAAAGATCGCCATGGGTATGGGCGCGGACGTCACCATCATTGACTTGAATCTCAATCGGCTTCGCGAACTCGACGATATCTTTGGCGGACGCGTCCACACCTTGGCTTCCAATTCCTACAACATCGCCGAAGCAACCAGAAAAGCCGACCTCGTGATCGGCGGCGTGCTTATCCCCGGCGCAGCTGCTCCCAAGCTCGTGACTCGGCAGATGGTCTCGAACATGAAGAAAGGCGCAGTGATCGTCGATGTCGCCATTGATCAAGGTGGCTGCATCGAAACCGCGAAGCCGACCACGCACAGCAATCCCGCTTACACCGTTGATGGCGTCGTGCACTACTGCGTAACCAATATGCCTGGCGCAGTGCCGCATACTTCCACGCTCGCGCTCACGAACGCGACCTTCCCTTACGTGATGAAGCTGGCGCAGATGGGCGCGGTTGCTGCAATCAAGGCCGACCACGGCATCAAGGAAGGCGTAAATACCTATAAGGGCGAGATCACTTACGCAGCGGTAGCGTCCTCACAGAACAAGCCCTTCAAAGACGTAATGACCATGGTCTAAAACGAAACTGGTGCGCGCCGTCCCGCGCGCGCACCAGACGCGAGGGTGAAGCGCCTGCCGCGGAACCCTGATAATAAAGTAGAGACGCATTCTGCAGCGTCTCTACTCCTTTATCTATAATGGCCACAATCACTGTGGCCGAAAAAGAACAAACCCCAGAGACTCCTACCCGCACTGTCAGCCGGGCCACACTGGCCATGCTGATCGTGGGCACGGTCGTGTTGTCGCTGGCGATCTTCTCCCAAACTTCTCTCAACCTCAGCTTCATCAGTCCGGACAGTCCCTCAGGAACGCTGGTGCTGATCGGCATGTCGGCACTGATATTCCTGCTGTTCGTCACGCTGACGTTCATGCTGCTGAGAAACCTTCTCAAGCTCTTTGCCGAACGGCGCCTTGGAGTTTTGGGATCGGCGTTCCGCACGCGTATGGTGATCGGTGGGTGGATATTGTCATTCCTGCCCGTCTTCTTCATGTTTCTTTTCGCGTACATAATCATGAACCACTCCATCGACAAGTGGTTTTCGAGGCCGGTGGAAGAACTCAGGGAGGACTCGGCGCAAGTCGCCAGCCTGCTTTCAAATTACGCCGCCGCGAACGCCCACGCTGAAGCGCTGACACTCTCAGGTGGACGCACGATCCAGCGCGCGATGACGAGTGGCGATTTCTCTGAAGTCAATGCCGTGCTCCAGCGGCAGCAAGCGAATCTACAAGGCGGATTTTCTCTGGTACTCAGACGAGATCAAGCGCTCGCCAGTTTTGGCCTTCCTGCGCCATGGCAACAATTGGGACCCGTGATTACCCCGCTCCTGCATCGCTACGTTTCCAACAATCCCGCGATTCCCGTAACACTTGCACCTGCATCGCTGGCTTTTCCATTGCGTTGGAAATCAGTGGAATACCTCGTCGGCGTTGCCGATATCGGAGCTGATACCAGCATGGTTGTCGGCATGCCGCTTCCCACGAGCCTGGCGCAAACGCTGGATCGGATCGACGCCAATCAGAAGCGTTATTACGAATTGAGCACGCAACGACGGCAAGTGCGGCGCTTCTACATGCAGCTTCTGTTGCTGATCACGGTGCTCGTTTTGTTCGCGGCTTCATGGCTCTCAATCTTCATGGCGCGACTTGTGACTCGTCCAGTCGCGGCGCTTGCGGAAGCAACCAAAGAGATCTCCGAAGGGCACCTCGAATACCGCGTGCAAGTTTCGGCAGCGGACGAGCTCGGCGAACTCATCACATCTTTCAACAACATGGCAGGCGAACTCGAAAGCAATCGCCATGAGATCGAGAAATCGCGCCGGGAACTTGCATCCACAAATGATGCGTTATCCGAAGCCAATAAAGACATCGAACAACGCCGCAGCGAGATTGAAACCATCCTGGAAAACATTCCCACCGGAGTCCTCTCGCTGGATCCGGAGCGCCGCGTTTCCCACAGCAATCACGCCTTCGAGGCCATGTTCTCTGCCGTTGACGATGCAAACGCCACATTGCGCAGCATCTTTGACGCAAATGTCGCGACTGACCTCGAGCATCTACTGCGCCGCTCAGACCGCATGGGCACCTCTTCCCGCGAGATGCAGATCAAAGGCAGAGACGGCGAACTCAATGTCGAAGTGACAGTCGCATCGCTGCAACATCAAAGCCAACATCTCGGTTACGTCATCGTCTTTGAAGATCTAAGCGATCTTTTGAAAGCCCAGAAGCAAGTTGCGTGGCGCGAGGTAGCGCGACGCGTTGCCCATGAGATCAAGAATCCGCTGACACCGATCGCTCTCTCCGCGGAACGCATTCGCCGGCATCTCGATCGAAATCCTCCGGGCATTCCTCCCGACAGCAGTTCCCTCGCGGTGATCCACGGCTGCGCGGAGACAATCTCCGGAGCGGTTGAGACCATGCGCACGCTGGTGGACGAATTCGCCACCCTCGCGCGTTTTCCCACTGCGCAGCCGCAAGCAACCAGCATCAACCACATCATCGACAGCGCTTTGGCCATGTTCAATGGCCGGCTTGACGGCATCGAACTGCGCACAACCTTGGCGCCAAACTTGCCGCATGTTCTCGCCGATCCGGATTCGATCAAGCGCGTGGTCGCGAACCTGGTGGACAACGCAGCCGAAGCCACGCAGGACTCGATGCTGCGCGAGATCCACATCTCCACCGATCTGGTCTCAGACGAATCTCGCGACATGGTGGAGATCAGCGTCAGCGATACCGGACACGGAGTGACCAGCGACTTGCGCGAAAAACTTTTCTTGCCGTACTTTTCCACCAAGGACCGCGGCACAGGATTGGGACTCGCCATCGTCAGCCGCATCGTGGAAGAACATCACGGCTCGGTGCGTGTCGAAGAAAATACTCCTGTAGGCGCGCGGTTTGTGGTCGAATTACCGGTTGCTACCTCCGCTAATGGGTCGAACATAAAGTCATAATGCACAGAATCCTCATCGTGGACGACGAGCCCGAGATCCGCAAATCCCTGCGCGGAGTGCTCGAGGACGAAGGTTACAAAGTGGCCGCAGCGGCTACCGGCGAGGCCTGCCTCGAAGAGATCAAGAAGCATCCCTTCGACGTTGTCCTGCTCGACATCTGGCTTCCCGGCGCCGACGGCCTGGAAACGCTTGAACAGATAAAAAACGCCGACACCGCTCCAGAGGTCATCATGATCTCCGGTCATGCGACCATCGAAAGCGCCGTTCGTGCAACCAAACTCGGAGCCTTCGACTTCATCGAGAAACCGCTCTCGCTGGAGAAGACGCTGATCCTGGTGAAGAACGCAGTCGAGGCGCATCGGCTGCGGGTCGAAAACAAAGAACTGAAATCCCAAGTGCAATCGAAGAGCGAGATCGTCGGACAAAGTGTCCCGATGAAAGCGCTGCGCCAGCAGATCGCGCTAATGGCTCCCACCACTGGCCGCGTGCTGATCTACGGCGAATCCGGCACCGGAAAAGAACTGGTGGCGAAAGCGCTTCACGCCGGCAGTCCCCGATCAGAAAATCTTTTCGTCGAAGTAAACTGCGCTGCGATCCCCGAAGACCTGATCGACAGCGAACTCTTTGGACATCGCAAAGGCTCATTCGCGGGTGCCATCCATGACAAGGACGGCAAATTCCAAAAGTCAGATGGCGGCACGCTCTTCCTCGACGAAGTCGGCGACATGAGCCTGAAGACGCAATCCAAAGTGCTGCGCACGCTCGACGAACAACGATTCACGCCGGTCGGCGGAGATGAACCGATTTCGGTGGATGTCCGCGTCATCGCCGCGACCAACAAAGATCTTGAAGATGAGATCGGCAAAGGAAATTTCCGCGAGGACCTCTTCTATCGCCTGAACGTGATTCCCTTCTTCGTTCCTCCGCTGCGCGAACGCAAAGAAGATGTTCCCGCACTCACTCGACACTTCCTCAAAGAGATCTCCGCCAGCTACAGCCGCCGCATTAAAGAGATCACCGACGACGCCATTGAAACTCTCATGCGCTATTCATGGCCAGGCAACGTCCGCGAGTTGCGCAATGTGATCGAGCGCGTGGTCATCATGAATCCCACGGTAAATAAATTCGACCGCAAACATCTTCCGCCGCTCGTCTATCGCGACGGCAGCCGGAAGTCGGCTCCCGAGTTCTCCACTCTGCACCAGGCCCGCGCCGCCTACGAACGCGATTACATCCTCAAAAAAATGGACGAGAACCACGGCAACATCAGCCGCACCGCCGAAGTCCTGGGGTTGGAACGCAGCCACCTTTATCGCAAGATGAAGACGCTGGGGATATCGGTGAAAGAGTAATTCAGCTCTTAGCCGTTAGCTCTTGGCTTAAAACCCCTCCGGACCCCCGAATAGGCCTTCCTCTGTGGAAAAGGTACCCTCCCCCTCCCCTGAGTCTCTGGAATCAACAGTTTAAGGGGGATACTTTTGTCCCGGTCTATTGGATTCAGAGGGTTACGGGTAAAGTATTCAAAATTCAGTAGTTAACTAAAAGAATATAAACTTAAATTTAAAATATCAATTTGGCGGAGTAATGTCAAGGGAAATCGGGACAAACCATTTGTGTTCGGAGCAGGTATGATGCTCGATTGCAGGAGAGTAAATCTCAATGAAAAATCATCGTGAATATCAGGATTTAGCACGAGTCGTGCAGAACCAGCTCGGAACCAAAATCAGTATGTCGGGCAGGATTTTGTTAAGTCCTCTAAGTTCTCTCAGGGAAGGCCCGCTTTATCTTGTGGGATTAAATCCGGGACGCAAGGCTAATAATCCAAAAAGCGAGGAAGCTACGATTGATCAGAGTTTGACACATCTCAGGGGGATGAAGTGCCACCCGTATCTATGTGAATCCTGGAATGCAGGCCAATTGCCTGGCTCGGATGCGCTCCAGTTGAGGGCTCGCTGGTTCTGCTCACAGCTTGGACTGGACATCGAAACAGTCTGTGCAAGCAATCTCGTGTTCATGCGGAGCGATGGGGAGGGATCTTCTAAATGGCGCGATTACGCCGAGCGGTGCTGGGGCGTTCACCTCCACATTCTTCAGAGAGTGCAGCCGACGGCCATCATTCTTTTTCAGCGGAATGCTTATAACTTCTTTTCACAACATTTGATAGAACGAGGCAAGGAGAAAATCCTTTACGACAAAGTGCCGCAGTCTGCAATGATCAAAGGGACAATTGGTGAAATAAACCTACGTGTGATTCTCTTTAAGGTTGGTCATTTCTCACGATATTCGCCGGACAAATACCTGATGGCCAGACTCAAGGCTCTGATTAAACCGCCAAGTTTAGGGAAATACCATCGCTGCAAGCATCTTAAAAAAATCATTTGAAGGACAGTTGTGAAGATATTGGGAACTCCGCCCTTCAGTTATGAAGAGAGTTCGTAAGTAGCTGTCCAGCCAAATCATCGTTTGACAGACGGGGATGTGCAACTTACATTCATTGATTCCACCTAACATCGATAAATCATGGAAATCAACATCTGTCCAGACTGGGTGCTGAAAACCCTTCGTGTACCTTCCAAAGTCCATCTGCATGTAGGCTATTTCATTTCAGCTCTCGCTGTTTTGACCCTCACACCACTCGTGAGATTCATACCCCACATATGTCTTTTTCGAAGTTTGCTACACATCCCCTGCCCGGGATGCGGGGTCTCCCACTCGTTGATTTCTCTCTGCCGTTTCGATTTTCCTGGAGTTTGGGCAGAAAATCCAGCAGGGCTCGGGATTGCTGCTCTCCTCGCTTTTCAAATCATTGCACGGCCAGTTGCTGTTTTTTTTACAAAAACTGAAAGTACCGTTTCGACAAGTTCGAGGTTCATCTCTCGCGCGGCAGGAATATGGATTTTAATCGTTTGGGCTCTAAGGCTTATTGACGGAGGATTACATGGCAGCAATTTCTTGTTCGAAATGTAACACGATGACTGAAAGAGCTGGATATCCGGCGTGGGTCATTATTGTGGCTGTATGCCTGTTTCCGGTAGGTTTGTTGGCGCTCTTGGCTGGCCGAAAGCCGACTAGGTGTGGACAGTGCGGCTTTACTTGGAATGCGTGATGATGAATCTAAAAAGACGAGCCGAGGAATCTCCTTGCCCGCGGATCATATTTGCCTTGGCGATACTTGCCATCTTGAGCATAGAAGGCTGTCAACGGAAACCCGCCGAAGCATCCACTTCCTCTAAAGAACAGGAGAAAACAATCCAGAATCCAGTAGCGGTTACGATAGCTTCCGCTCCGAGGATTTTGACCAAGAATCCGGACTACGCCCGATTTCTGGAGCCGCCCCAAGGTGACGACTTTCTTAAGGACTACAGTTTCGGGTATAGAGATAAAGTAGCGGAAATCGAAACCAGGGCCTCCAGTGTTGGCGACGAAAGTCTTCGTCAACAGGCACTTAGGGATGAGTGGTCTAAGGTCGACAAAGAAAAATTTCGAGGTGAAGCCAGCAAGGCATTCGAAGTTGCAAAGCAACAGTTCCTTTCAGCTCACCGTGAAGATTGGTTCGAGGTTGGTCATTTTGAATATGACCAGACCGAGAAGTCGTTAAAGGTTAAGACTATCGCTGCCGCACCTCTGCAGGTTGAGTTTGATGTTCCACTAGATCTGGCAACAATGGACGCGATCTACGGAAAATTTCATTTGATTGTGGACAACAGAATCAATACACGGATTGAGAATGAGGTTGATGACTACATACGCCAAGTACGTCCTCCATACCCGAGGTGGCAGGTACTGCAATCGGCGCATGAGCAGGATTATAAGAGTTACGAAAGATCATTCCGGACTGAACAATTGGTAGTGGCAGCACAAGGTGATCTCCCGTCCAAGCGCATCGATCGGCTTTTTCTTGTTGACTACGAAACAGAAACCATCTTGTTTGAACTTGACCCTAAGGCTCTTTCCAAATCATCACATTACTGGAAATTTTGAGCTGGAGAACCTGCTCCTACGCCTTACTCGGCTTCGAAAACGTCTCGCGACTTCGCCGCGCCACGCGGTTATCGGCGATAACAGGAGAAGGTAGTGAAATGAAGGCTGCGAGCGTCGTGATATCGCCTTCGACATAGTGGGTAGGATTTTGCAGAAATCTTCACACCCTGTCGCTCAAAACTGAGCGACAAGGGTAGGGCAGCCCCGCACTCAGTAGTCAGTGGCTAGTAGTTTGTCGTCAGAAAGACCCGCCTATCGGAGCTAGTACGGGCCCCGGATTCACAACTTTGCGTTCTTTATTTTTCGGCCCCGACATCTACCTGCGACCACGACACTCTCCCGCTAGGCCGTGGTTTTTTTACATAAACAAGCTCATCGTTCTGGCTCCCAAGTATTTCCGAGAAGTTGCATGACGGATCTTTGCGAGAGCAAATCGTTTCCGGCACCGGCGCCCAGCGTCCCTTTGCATCCGCCTGTGCCTCGAAGTGGAAGAATCCCGCTGCGAGAGTTTTATCTTCAACTATCTACACGCTCAAAAAGACGTCAGCTTCGTGAACGTGGGGGACACCCGGCAGTTTCGCGAGGACCACGCTCGCCCACTTGTCGCTGCGCGACAAATGGGGCACCCAAAATCACCTGGGCCACCCGCCGACCGGTTCGCAATTGAGCGGCCTTCCGGACCAAAAACATTTCTACCTTAGTCGCCTCCAGGACTTGGCAACCCTGTTTACTAAGTAGTAACCCCAACCAACAACCAACAGAAGCTCACAATCACAATCTACCCCTGCTGTGAAGGTGTGGGCCTGCTTGAAAAACCCAAAAAGTCTTACCCGGAGGATCCATGAGCCCGCGGAAATGTTGTTTGCTGCTACTAGTGTGCCTTGTGTCTGCTTTAGGTTTCAGCCAATCCAATTTTGACCATCGACAATTTGCAGGTCCAGTGAATGCAACCCTGCGATCGCAAGTAGATCTCAACAAGGACGGAATCCCGGATCTTCTGCTGGGACTGAACGGCGGCATCGTGGTGGTGCTATCCAACGGAAATGGCGCATGGCAGACTCCGCGGCAGTACGCGGTAGGTGCCAGTTCAAGCACTGCCGAATTCGTGGTTGAGGATTTCAATAGGGACGGCAATCCTGACGTGATCTTCACAAATCGGGAAAATGCCTATTTGCTTCTAGGCAACGGTGATGGCACGTTACGCCCGCCAACCGTGATCCCGAACACACAAAACGCCACGCGACTGGAGACTGCGGATTTCAATCGGGACGGAAAGTTGGATCTGGTTGTAGGAACGGACTTCGTACCGCAGGGTGCGGGAGACACGCTGACGGTGAACCTGATGCTGGGCAATGGAGACGGAACCTTCGGCGCACCAAAACAGCTCTATCACGCTACTCATGAGTTTGATATATCTAACGGATTTTTCATTGCAAACGTGCTTGCCGGAGACTTCGACGCAGACGGGAAGGCTGACCTGCTTATTGATATCGGGTTCGCAGGACACGGCGGTGCGTCATCGATGTACAACTTCTACTATGGTGACGGCGCGGGCGGTTTTAGCCAGACCGCCCCAGTGTCCCAGTTTGGTTGGCACCAGAGCAACGTAATCGATCTAAATCGGGATGGCCGGGCTGACGTGGTGTCATCGGAGCAGCAGGGCGATTTTGGAGTGCGCATCCTCTACGGTCAGACGAACCGGACATTCACTGAAGTGCATCTTGCTGTTGGCTGCGGTGGCTATCCGCAGGTAGCGGACTACAACGGCGATGGCATCAACGACATTGCAACGCTCGGCTGCGATAGCACTGGATCGGACGTGGGCGTACAGATCATTTACGGGCAGCCGGACGGAACATTCGCGAACCCGCAATTCATTACGATCACGACCGGTTCGTCGCCATCGAACGGCCTTTCTTATGTGCTAGCAGGAGACTACAACCGCGACCGTAAGCCTGACCTGATCACTCTGCAACCCAGTAACGGTGTTTTGCATGAGGAGATCAACACGAGCAGCGGTCCCAAGTTCCCCAAATGTGTGACGCTAGCCAAACCGTACGGAATAAACTCCTGTGGGCCGGCGTCGGGATCGACAGTGGCTTCGCCGGTCAATTTCAGCGCCAGCGCTCTCTCACTCTCCCCGGTACGCAAGATGGAGGTGTGGGTGGATGGGGCCAAGAAAGTGGAGAAGTTCAATTCTTACGCGGTGTACTCCTACCTTGACCAATCTGTCGCATT
>JAOAPH010000071.1 GCA_025462835.1 Candidatus Angelobacter sp.
TGCTCTTCGCTCTTTTCGTTTCTTTGGCAATCCCGCACCTGAGCGCGGGCAAGAGCGCCATCATCGCTGCGGTGCTTCTTGCCGCAACCATCGGCGGCGGCATTTACATGTTCACCGCCAGCGGATACTGGATCAAGATCGTCTATCCCTGCCTGATGCTCGTCGTCGGATACACCGTCGTCGTCTCCAAGCGCTACCTTGTGCAGGAAAAGCGCACAGAAGTCCTCGAAGGCGAATCTGTGGAGACCAACAAAATGCTGGGCCTGTCGTTCCAGGGACAGGGCATGCTCGACATGGCCTTCGAGAAATTCCGTAAGGTGCCCATCGACGAAGGCATGAAGGACACGCTCTACAATCTCGCTCTCGATTTCGAGCGCAAGCGCCAGCTCAACAAGGCCGTCTCGGTTTACGAACACATCATGAGCGCCGACAAGAGCTTCAAGGACATCGCCGCCCGCGCTGACAAGCTGCGCGCAGCCGGTGAGACCATGATCTTCGGCGGCGGCCTTGGCGCCAGGAAGGGCAGCGCCGATTCCACCGTCATGGTGCAAGGCGGTGTCGGTGATCTCGCCAAACCCATGCTCGGACGTTATGAGATTTCCAAGGAACTCGGCAAGGGTGCCATGGGCGTCGTTTACCTTGGCAAGGACCCGAAGATCAATCGCGAAGTCGCTATCAAGACCCTGCGCTTCGAGGATGAATTCGATGCCGAGGACATGAAGATCATGAAGGAGCGCTTCTTCCGCGAAGCCGAATCCGCGGGGCGCTTGGTCCATCCCAATATCGTTACTATCTACGACGCGGGCGACGACGGTGATATCAGCTACATCGCGATGGAACTGCTCAGCGGCACCGATCTCAAGGATTTCAGCGCCAAGGGCAAGCTGCTGCCATCGAGTGAAGTCATCGAGATCGTCGCCAAAGTCGCCGATGCACTCGATTACGCGCATTCGGAAGGCGTCGTTCATCGCGACATCAAGCCTGCCAACATCATGCGTCTGACTGACGGCAAGATCAAAGTCGCCGACTTCGGCATTGCGCGCATCACTTCGCAATCCAAGACTGCTACCGGCACGATCATGGGTACGCCCAGCTACATGGCTCCGGAACAACTTGCGGGCAAAAAGGTGGACGGCCGCGCCGACCTGTTCTCCTTAGGCGTAACGCTTTACGAATTGCTGACTGGCGAAAAACCGTTTACCGGGGAAAGCGTTGCGACACTGATGTTCCGCATCGCCAATGAGCCGCATCCGCCCATCACCGGCGCACGCGCCGACCTGCCGCCGGCAGTACAGGCCGTGATTGACAAAGCTTTGGAGAAGAATCCGGAAACACGATATGCACGCGGCGCCGATTTCGCCCGCGAACTTCGTGCGGTGCTGACGAAAGCCGCGGGCGCAGGAGCGTAGGCTTTTTGCAGGGCACGGCTTCAGCCGTGCCGGATAAAGCGATTTTGGGTGGCGCAGGGCTTCAGCCCTGCAATAAGTGGCCTTAACGGAAACGGCTTTAGCCGCTGAGGTCAGATTCGATTTTTGCCGCGCAACGGCGGGTAGAAGAGCGGGGCTTTAGCCCCGCGTTTAGTGCAATACGAACAGGGCTTTAGCCCTGGGCTTTTAAAGTGGCGAGAACTGACAGGGCACGTTTTAGCCCCTGAGGTTACTCACGGGCTTCGCCCATGACTTTCTGCATTAGGAACGCCGCTTTTGCGTTACGATTGCCATTGGCGAAGTAGGACCACAGGGCTACCGGAGAGGGAATGAGCTTAAGCATCGAGGTCGCAGGCAAGTCCGACATGGGCTGCGTTCGCACCAACAATGAAGACAACTTCGGCTTCGATGCCCGTTATGGCATTTTTATCGTCTGTGATGGCATGGGTGGCGCCGCCGCCGGTGAAGTCGCCAGCAAGATGAGCGTGGACACTGTGCTCACCTATTTTCGTGAAGCTTCGAAGAACGGGAACTTCCCAAGCGTCGGACACACATTCGAAGGCGTCTCCGAGCGCGCCAACGCGCTGGCCAGTGCCATTCAACTGGCCAATGCTGCGGTCTATGAGATGGGTTCGAAGCACGCCGCACAGCGTGGTATGGGCTCTACCATTGTTGCGGTGCTGGCCAAAGGGAACTTCTTCTCCATCGGACACGTGGGTGACAGCCGCATCTACTTGCTTCGTCACGGCAACATACAGCAACTCACCAATGATCATTCGCTGGTAATGGAACAGGTGCGGCGTGGCCTCATCACCAAGGAACAGGCGGAGAAGTCTGAGATGGCCAACATCATCATCAAGGCGCTGGGATCGGAAGAATCGGTCAAGCCTGATGTGGACGACTTGATCGCATTGCCCGGAGACATATTGTTGCTGGCCAGCGACGGTCTCACCAAGCACGTGAAGGATGACTGGATGCTGGGCATTGTGAATGAGGCGCCTACCCTGGAGCAGGGTTGCGCCGACCTTATTGATGCTGCCAAGGCACACGGCGGTGACGACAACATTACTTGTATTCTCCTGAAAATGGTTGACCGTCCATGGTATGAAAATCTGTTTTCAAAGTTCTTCCCCGGAGGTTCGAAGTGGCAAAACTCTATTTGAAGTTTGAACAGGCTGTTTTGAAGGAGGTCCCGCTCTCACAGGGCGTGGTCACCATCGGCCGTTTGCCAGACAATTTGATCCACGTGGACAACCTCGCCGTCTCCGGCCACCATGCCAAAGTGTATTGGGACACGGATAAGTACGTCATCGAAGACAACAACAGTCTCAACGGCACCTTCGTGAACAATCGCCGTGTCAGCAAGACGGCCCTGAAGGACGCGGATGTCATCCTCATCGGCAAGCACACCGTCACTTTCAAAGACGAGTGGCACGAGGACGCTGGTCCTGTGAAAGAACACAGCGCGCCCGCGTTGCCGAAGATGGAAGCCACCATGGTGCTTGACACCAAGAAGGCCAAAGAGATGATCGCGGCCGCCACTGCCGGCGCCGCTGCTGCTGCCGCAGGCGGAACCAAAGCCTCCGCTAGCGAAGCTCCGCAGGCCCCGGCCAGAGAGCGCACGGGCACCCTCACCATCATGGAAGGCAAGACCGATTCTCCGAGTTATGTGCTCTCCGGCAAGATGAGCGTCATCGGCAAGTCAGATATGGCCTCCATCAAACTCAAGGGTTTCTTCGCCCCCAACATGGCCGCGCTCATCAACAAGCGCGACAACAAATACTTCATCGCAGCCTCCGAAGCCAAGATCAAGGTGAAGATCAACGGCCAGGAGATCGCCGGACAAAAAGAGCTGAATGAAGGGGATCTGATTGAAGTTGCTAGCATCAAGGCGAGCTTCGGGTTCCAGGAATAGGTTAGCTGAGATTTCCTCGGGCGCGCCAAGTGCGCGCCCTTTTTCTTTAGTTCAACACCATTGCGGGTGTGGGGTGCCCCACGTTCGCGAAGCTAACGTGGGGATTTTAATGCGAGGGATCTGCATCGCGGTTCAAGCTGAGAGCTAAGAGCTAACTGCCGACAGCCGATAGCTGAGAGCCGATAGCCACACACCGCTGCTATACTTTTCAGTTCCTTAATCCGCGTTCATCCGCGTATATCCGCGGCTAAAAGGTTTTCATGGACATCAAAACAGTAGGCGTCATCGGCGCTGGGACTATGGGCAATGGCATCGCTCATGTGTTCGCGAAGTCTGGTTACAAAGTTATCCTCTGCGACATCGAGCAGCGCTTTCTCGATCGCGGCCTCGACACCATCAAGAAAAATCTCGAACGCGAAGTCGCGAAAAACAAAATCACCGCTGACCTGCGTGACACCGCTCTGAAATCTATCCAGCCGGTTACCGACCGCGCCGCTCTCGCCGCCTGCGATTTCATTGTCGAAGCCGCCAGCGAGAAACTGGAGATCAAGACGGAGATTTTTAAAGATCTCGATCGCCTTTGCCGCACTGAGGTCATCCTCAGCTCCAATACTTCTTCCATCTCCATCACCAAGATTGCGGCAATCACCAAGCGTCCCGACAAAGTCATTGGCATGCACTTCTTCAATCCTGTGCCCATGATGAAGTTGGTCGAGATCATCCGCGGCCTCGCGACTTCAGACGAGACATATCAAACCGTTAAAGCTCTCACCGAAAAACTGGAAAAGACCCCCGTCGAAGTGAACGACGCGCCGGGTTTTGTCTCCAACCGTGTGCTCATGCCGCTCATCAATGAGGCCATCTACACAGTTATGGAAGGCGTGGCGACACCGCAGGCAGTGGACGAAGTCTTTAGGCTCGGCATGGCGCATCCCATGGGCCCGCTGGCGCTCGCCGACTTCATCGGCCTCGACGTCTGCCTCGACATCATGCGCGTCATGCTCGACGGCCTCGGCGACCCGAAATACCGTCCCTGTCCGCTCCTGATCAAAATGGTCGACGCCGGATGGCTCGGGAAAAAGAGCGGACGAGGCTTCTATCAGTACTGAGCCGCGATTGGCTTTAGACGTTGCTTTGACAGGGCACGGCTTCAGCCGTGCCGATACTGCCGCAAAAAGATTGGGCTTGAGCCCCTGAGGTCCGCTACTCACTATCCACTAGTCACTCGCCATTTACTACTTAGTCACTCTCTTATCCACAACAAAACCAGCTATGCTGCATCCTGCAACATAGGAGCGGCATTTGGCAGTTCGCATGACAGTGCTGGCCAGCGGCAGCAAGGGCAACAGCACTGTCCTATCCAGTTCGGGTACCAGCATCCTCGTCGACGCCGGCCTCTCCTGCCGCGAGACTCTTCGACGCATGCAGGTCGCCGGCGAAGATCCCGCCGCGCTCAAAGGCATTCTCATCACGCATGAGCATTCTGACCACGTTGCCGGACTCGCCGTCCTTGCCCGCAAGCTGAAAGTTCCCGTCTACATGACTTCTCCCACGCACCACGCGTGGAAGAAGTGGGCTCGCTCGCTCGGGCCAAAGCGTGCCTGCGCTACCGAGAATGGCGCAAAAGCAAAGATCGAACAGCTTGAACTTTTCGAGGCCGGTTCCAGCTTCCAGATCGGCGACATCGGCGTCATGCCTTTCACGATTCCTCACGACGCGTCGGATCCCGTCGGATTCGCTTTTACTGTCGAGGGAGTGCGGATCGGCATCTGCACTGATCTCGGCCACATGACGGAAAACGTTCGCTACTATTTGCGAGGATGTGATGGCTTGGTCATCGAATCCAACCACGACTTGGAAATGCTCCGCGGCGGCCCTTATCCGTGGTCAGTCAAGCAGCGGGTGATGTCGCGCGTTGGACATCTTTCCAATGACGCTTTAGCCGAATTTTTTTCCAATGACTATGACGGAGGCGCCGCCTTCGTCGTCCTCGCGCATCTATCTGAGAACAATAACCATCCTGAGCTTGCGCGCTCCTGCGCCGAGCAAGCGCTGCAACCGCATCGCAGTCTGTTGCGGCTGAACATGTTGAAGCTTGCACAGCAGGACAAACCGATGGAAACAATCACGTTATAATTTACGTACATAGTTCAGGATTTATGGCACAAGTATGTGTGGATAGAGTTGTAGGCGAGATACTCGCTGGATGGCGGTATGACATCTCCGGCCTTGCGCCGGAGATGCGTGAGGACTACGAGCAGCACTTCGCCGAATGTCAGCGCTGCCGTAGCAAACAGCGCATGCACCGCACTATCGATTTCGGACTGATATTCATCGCCAGTGGTTCCGCTATCGTTTTTCTGCTCGCCTTCGGGGCCATCCGACACTTCAATCCCGCGCGCGCACTGCTGCTGGAGATTGGTGCTCTCAGCGGATTCGCCTTCTCCGCGCTAATGTGGATCATCGTCGCCATTGCCACGCCAGTCCCGGTCGTGGTGGTTGGAGTCGCAAAGCATCATGCACGCAGACTTCATGAGCGCCTGCCCGAAGAGATTCGCAGCCGCATTCCAGAGACGCTCTCGTCAAAGATCGAAGAATGAACTAGTCTTCACTACCTTCAATGTCTAACCCTGGCGATTTCGCGTACACCGTCAAGCAACAGGCGGACATCGTTCGCGTGATCGGCGATTACGTAAAGCTGAAGAAGTCCGGCGCACAGAATTTTTCCGGGCTTTGTCCGTTTCACAATGAGAAGTCCCCGTCCTTTTCCGTGCATGCGACCAAGCAGTTCTATCACTGCTTCGGATGCGGCCTTTCCGGTGACGTCTTCAGCTTCGTGCAGAAGATCGAGAACAGTTCTTTTCCTGAAGCGGTTCGCAGTGTAGCCACAAAGCTCGGCATCCCATTGCCGAAGCAGCAGTTCTCTCCCGGAGAAGCCAAAGAAGCGAGTCTGCGCGGGAAGCTGCTGGACTTGCACGAAGCCGCAGCCGTATTTTTCGAACAGCAATTGCGGACCCCCGCCGCTGCCGGTGCCCGCGAATATCTCACCGGACGCGGCATCACCGACGAAGTGATGAAGCAGTTTCGCATCGGTTATGCGCCAGATTCCGGCTTTGCGTTGCGTGATCGCGTGAAACAGGAATTCGATGAAGCCACGCTGAAACAAAGCGGTCTGTTCTCGTGGAAGGACGAAGCCGGTGGGATCTCGGCGATTTACTCGAAATTCCGCAATCGCATCATTTTTCCTATCGCCAACGAGCAGGGAAAAGTCATCGCATTCGGCGGTCGCATCATGGACGGCGCGGCGGACAAAGAAAAAGCCGGCCCAAAATATTTAAATTCGCCGGAGACGCCCATCTATTCCAAGGGGCGCGTTCTTTACAACCTGGACAAAGCAAAAGAGGCCATCCGCAAGCTCGACTACTCCATCGTTGTCGAGGGTTATCTGGACACTATCTCCGTGTACACAGCGGGGATGCACAACGTGATCGCCAGTTCCGGCACTGCCTTTGGCGAAGCGCAAGTGAAACTCCTGGGACGCTTCAGCAAGAATATCGTCGTAAACTTTGATCCCGATACCGCCGGGGCAGCCGCTACGGAACGCTCACTGGCGATGCTGGTGGAAGAAGATTTCAATATCAAGGTGATCACGCTCGAGCAGGGCCTTGATCCCGATCTATTTATCCGCAAGCGCGGCGCCGACGCCTATCAGAAGGAAGTAATCCAATCGCGGAAGTACTTCCATTATTTGATCGATCGGGCGCAAGCACAGTTCCCGTCGCGAACAGCCGACGGCAAAGTGAAGGCGCTGAATTTTCTGCTGCCGCATATACAGCGTGTGCCTAGCCGGATCGTGCGTGACGAGTTGGCTTCAGAGATTGCGCAGCGCCTCTCGATTGATTCGGCCGTTCTTCGGCAGGAGTTGAAATCGGCAGCTTCCTCACGGACGCAAAAAATGAAAACGGAAACCAGCGCCCAACAGGTCTCTCCTGCGGAAAATATTCTGGTCCGTGTTCTCACCTCACATTCTCCCCAGGACGAGGCCGCTCGTTCGAATGTTCATGACGTGCTTACCGCTGAGAGTTTGCATACGGGATGGCTGATGGAACCCGTCTTTGACGCCCTGCTGAACGCCTCCGCAGAACAACTTAGCGCACCGCTTGAGTTGCCGATGAATGACTCTGACCGCAGCCGCTTGGCCTCGGTGCTGATGCAATCTGACGAGCGCGACGATTTCACTGAATCCACGATTCGTGTCGCTTTGGCGGCGATGCGTCGGCCTCATATCGAACGCGCATTGCAGCAGCTTCAGCCACAGATCGACGAAGCCGGACGCAAAGACGATACGTTGAGGTTGACCCAACTTTCCGCGGAAAAGCTGAAATTAAAGCGCGCCCTCGACGAATCCATGCGTGCCGGGCAAGCCCATTAATTCGGCCCAAAAGTCAATGCTGTTCAAGCACTTTCGTACCATTTCTAGTACGTGCTATCGAGGTAAGTTCGTGGTACTGTCAGTCTAAGCGGTACTGATTTCCATCCCAGAATTGCGTCCGGCTAAGGTTGCGGATCACTCTCTCTGCGCACGAAAAAAATTAGATGAACCAAATTTCCCCAATGACTCCGAAGCTCAGCAACCTGAGTAGGCTCTCGTTTCTTGTACTCTCCGCGTGTCTGTTGGGAACGTCCTCCTTCGCGCTCCTTGATCCCAGCAAAGCCATCACGCAGTATGGTCAAGCCGTTTGGAAGACCGAGAATGGGCTTCCGCAAAACTCCGTTAACGCCATCCTGCAAAGCCGCGACGGCTATCTCTGGGTTGCCACCTATGAAGGTGTCGCCCGGTTTGACGGTGTTCATTTCAAAGTCTTCGACAAGAGAAGTTCGCCGGCACTGAAGAACACTGCTATCCGCGCCTTGTGTGAAGACCTCAATGGAAGTTTGTGGATCGGCACAGAAGACGGCCTGTCCCGTCTCAGCGACGGCAAGATCACGACTTTTACAACGGAGCAGGGGCTTCCCAATGGAGTGATTCGCGCGCTGCTGACTGGCCCTGATGGTTCTGTGTGGATCGGCACGGATGGCGGGTTCGCTCGTTACAAAGATGGCCACATTACGGCGTATCACCCGTCTGATTTGACTACCTCGTTCATGGTTCGAACGATGGTCGCCAATCCTGATGGAAGCCTTTCCGTGGGTACTGAAGGCGCAGGCCTTTATCGATTCAAGGACGGCAAGCTCTCACAAGACCCGATCTCCAGCGGATTGAGCAGCAAGACCGTATGGATCTTAAAACGAGATCGCAAGGGCAATCTGTGGATTGGAACAGGCGATGGCTTGGTCCGCCTTAACTCGCAAGGCAATATCCGCCACTACGATATCCGTGACGGTTTAGCTGATCGCGCAGTGATTGCTCTGTTCGAGGATCGCGATAGCAATATGTGGGTGGGCACGTACGGTGGTGGCCTCAGCCGACTCGAAGGCGAGCGCTTCGTAACCTTCGGTACGCAGGACGGCCTCTCCGACCATTCTGTCCGATTCATTTATGAAGACCGCGAAGGCAGCCTCTGGATCGGAACGAATGCAGGCCTGAATCGCCTCAATGACAGCAAGTTCACCACGCTCACTACCAAACAAGGGTTGACTGATGATTTTGTGCGCGCCATCTACCAGGACAAAGTCGGCGCCGTATGGATCGGCGGTGCGGGTGGTTTGACTCAGATCCAAAATGGCAAGACTCGCTCATTCACTCAGAAAAACGGCCTGCTATCCGATTATGTTTTGGCATTGCATGAAGACCGCGACGGAGCGCTCTGGGTGGGCACCGGCGCCGGACTCAGCCGCTGGAAAAGCGGAAAGTTCACCGGATACACCCGCAAGGACGGCATGCCGGACAACATGATCCGGGCAATTACTTCTGACAAAGAAGGCAATGTGTGGGCGGGCACTCAGGCCGGACTTTCACGGCTGAACAATGGAAAGATCACTAACTACACTACGAAGGAAGGTCTCTCTCAAGATTTTATTCTGTCGCTGCTCACTGACCGTGAGGGCAGGCTTTGGATCGGAACCCGTGATGGCTTGAATCTGTTCCATGACGGCCAGTTCACGCAATACAAAGAGAAGGATGGACTGGCAGGGAAGAAAGTCACCGCCATTTATGAAGATGAGACCGGCACCTTCTGGATTGCGACCGACGGCGGCTTGAGCCGCTTCGCGAGCGGAAAGTTCACCACCTACACCAGCCGGGACGGCTTATTTGCGGACTTCGTTTTCCAGATACTCGAAGACAATCGCCACGATTTTTGGATGAGCAGCAATAACGGGATCTTCCGCGTGAGCAGGAAGGAACTCGAAGAGTTCGCCCGCGGCGAGAGACCATCCGTCAAATCTGAGTCTTATGACAATGCTGACGGTCTGAAGAGCAGTCAGTGCAACGGAACTTCACAACCCGCGGGATGGAAGACCAGTGATGGTCGAATCTGGTTCGCCACAGCGGGAGGCGCCGTAAACATCAATCCTGAAAACATCAAGATCAACCCGCTTGCGCCGCCGGTTCACGTGGCTTCAGTGATAGTGGACCGCAACCCAATGTCGTCGGGAGGTACCCTCGATCTGCGTCCGGGCAAGCGCGACATGGAATTCCACTACGCTGCACTGAGCTTTCTGGCGCCGGAGAAGATCAAATTCAAGTATCAGATGGAAGGCTTTGATCAGGATTGGATCGACGCCGGTTCGCGTCGTGAGGCTTATTACACCAATCTTCCTCCAGGCAACTACAAGTTCCGCGTCAAGGCGGCAAACAGCGACGGCGTCTGGAACGAGACCGGTGCCGAAGTCGCACTCTATCTCGAGCCTCACATCTACCAGACTCGATGGTTCAACGCGTTGTTCGTGCTGATATTCGTCCTCTCAGGTATCGGCATCTACCTACTGCGCATTGCCTCTCTGCGGGAACGGGAGTCGGAATTGTCCCGCCGGGTTGAAGAAGCCATGGCCAAGATCAAAGTACTGCATGGTTTGTTGCCCATCTGCGCTGCCTGCAAGAAGATACGCGACAGTGGCGGTGATTGGAACCATCTTGAGGTCTATATGCGCGCCCATGCGGACGTGGATTTCACCCACGGGATCTGTCCGGAGTGCTCGAAACGGCTTTATCCCGAGCACCAGGAAGCGGCTCAATCCTCGTTTGCCGATGTATAAAAATGCCCGGCCGTTCAAAAAAAGGGCGTTAGCTTTGTGCCGGGAAAATCGCTTAATCCACCGAAACCCTTTCTCGCCAATCACATCTAATCTGTTGAGTGCATTAGCTGTTCGCGGATAGCCAAAGCGGAAGAGCGTGTTTCCCCACAGGTACTTGGATTGTGATACTCCCATTTGGTGTGGTATTCTGAGTATCTTCGGGGTTGTACGCTTTCCTGCAAGGGTTCCCTCGCGCACAGCGCGATGGTGTGGAAGCCGGGGCTCAATTACTCCAGAAGCAGTTGGTGATGGGGTCCGGCAGTCTGACCTCCCGCCGCAGTCATAAAAGCTAATTCCCTAACTCGGCGCGCGAATTCGCGCCTGTTTGGGTTTGCGATATTTGGAGACTAATTTTTCTTGGCTCTTGACGACAAATTTGAAGATATACAGAAGCTGATTGATACAGGTAAAGAGAAGGGTTATCTCACCTATGACCAGGTGAATGATCTCCTTCCCGGTGACATCCACTCGCCTGACGATCTCGACGACCTGCTGACCACCATCGGCACGCAGGGTATTGATGTCCTTGAAGGGCCGAAGATGCCCGGCGCCGAACTCGATAAGAAGTTCGATTCCGACCTCGAAGCTGGCGAAGACGTCGAACTTGATCTCACTCCCGGCGCCCTGGAAAAGACCAACGATCCCGTTCGCATGTACCTGCGCGAAATGGGTACCGTTCCCTTGCTCACCCGCGAGGGCGAAGTAGAGATTGCCAAGCGTATCGAGCGGGGACAACTCCGCGTGCTCAAGGCCGTCTCGCGTTCGCCCATCGTTATCCGCGAGATCCTTGCCATTGGCGATGACCTTAAGCGCGGTGTGCGTTCCATCAAGGAAGTTGTCACCTTTGACGAGGAAGAACTCACCGAGGAGATCCTCAACAATCGCATCAAAGACATCACCGGGCGCATTGACAACCTCAACAAGCATTACAAGAAGGCACAGACGCTCGAAGAGAAGCTCGCCGGCATTCCCAAGAACAAGAAGGAAAAGAGCAGGGAACTGCGCAAGACCCGCTGGGCTTTAGGCCGAGAGAAGGTCGGGATTTCAAAGATCATCCGCAAGCTCGGCTTCAACAATGCCGAGCGCAAGCGCCTGATCGATCGTGTCAATAAGACGGTTGAGGCGATGCGCCATCTTGATCGCCAGATCAACAACCTGGAAAAGAAGGCCGACCAGACCCGCAGCGAGGATCTCAAGAAGGAATATCGCAAGCAGCAGCGGCACCATCGCACTGAGTTGGAAAGCCTGGAGCAGGATGCAGGCGTCGATTTCCAGGAGCTGCGTCGCACGCAACGCGAAGTCATCCAGGGCGACATGGACGCTGAGCTAGCCAAGCGCGAACTCATCGAAGCCAACCTGCGCCTGGTTGTTTCGATTGCAAAAAAATATACCAACCGCGGACTTCAGTTCCTCGACTTGATTCAGGAAGGCAACATCGGCCTGATGAAAGCAGTGGACAAGTTCGAATACCGCCGTGGTTACAAGTTTTCGACGTACGCAACGTGGTGGATCCGTCAGGCGATCACGCGCGCTATTGCCGATCAGGCCCGCACCATTCGTATCCCGGTGCACATGATTGAGACCATCAACAAATTGATCCGCACTTCGCGTCAGTTGGTCCAGGAGTTGGGCCGCGAGCCCACCTCTGAAGAGATTGCCAAGCGGATGGACATCCCTGTCGCCAAGGTCCGCAAGGTCCTGAAGATTGCGCAAGAGCCTATCTCGCTGGAGACACCCATCGGTGAGGAAGAAGATTCACATTTGGGCGACTTCATCGAAGATCGTGGCGTAGTTTCACCGGCAGAAGCGGTCATTAACGTGAACCTGAAAGAGCAGACCGCGCATGTCTTGCGCACGCTGACTGCACGCGAAGAAAAGGTCATCAAGATGCGCTTCGGACTCGAAGACGGTTCCGAGCACACTCTGGAAGAGGTCGGACAGTCGTTCACAGTCACACGCGAACGTATCCGCCAGATCGAAGCCAAAGCACTGCGCAAATTGCGTCATCCCTCGCGTTCACGCAAATTGAAAGCCTTCATGGATGGCGTAAAAGACTAGCTTTAAAAGGGCACGGCTTCAGCCGTGCCGCACCGATCGCCAATAAAAATGGGGCTTTAGCCCCTGAGGTAAAAGAAAAAGCCCCTGTATTTGTAGGGGCTTTTTCTTTGCGTCCTCTGCGGTAAAGAAATAATTTTCCTTCCAACCATTCGCATTCATCGAGTAGCATCAGCAACCATGGGCAAAGCCAAAGAAAACTCGGCCTTTTCTTTTTACAAGCTGCTCCGCCTCTTAATCATTATCGGAATGGTGGGAGCGCTTGCGCTGATGCTCAAGAAGCCCGGACCTGCCGCAACACCGATCATGCCTGAGAAAGTCGCAGGCAACGCCCAGGGGTTTAGCGCTAAGCTGGAGCAACTGAAGTCGGCCAGCGAACGCGGCGAGAGTGGAGCAGCAGTCGCCTTCACCTCAGACGAAGTGAATTCCTTCATCGCTGACGCCAGCGTCCGTGCAGCGCAATCAAACTCAGTGCCTACGGAGTCGCGACAAGAACCTGTGCCGGCCGCTTCGCAAGAGGCACAAGCCGATACAACGGCGTCGTCACAGGCAGCTGTGCTCGATGCCGCGGCAATCGAGCAAGTCCGCGCTGCCATCAAGCGGACGCAACTCGCCTTCGAGGGTGATGAAGTGATCGCCCAAGCCGTTGTTCAGCGCTACGGACAGGATATCTATGTCACGGTTCGCGGTAAGCTCGGTGTATCGGACGGATACGTCGCATTTACACCCACCGGCTTCAAGATTGGCAGCCTCGCGGTCCCGGTCAGTATGGTCGGCGAACGTCTTCACGCAAAGCTTGCTGAGCCCGAGAACCGCGACAAATTGAAGCTTCCCGACTTCATCTCCGACCTGCGCGTCGAAAACGGACAGCTGAAAATTGTTCAGAAGTAGCTTGGCATCGGCTGCACCAATTACACAACTATTACATTTGGCCCCGCCATTTCTTGTTACCTTGGAATGGTACTTAAACACATTTCAAGGGGTTCCATTTCAATGGACATGTACGGAAAAAAAGCCTCACAGGGCATCAATTGGATCACAACGATCTTTATGGCCCTGTTTCATATCGGTGCTATCGCCGCGCTCTTTTTCTTCAGTTGGAAAGTATTCTTCGTCACTTTGTTTCTCTGGTGGGTTTCATTCGGATGGGGCATCGGCATGGGATATCACCGCCTGCTGACGCACCGCGGTTTCAAGACCCCGAAGTGGATGGAGTACTTCCTCACCACCTGCGCTACATTAGCGCTCGAAGGCGGACCGATATTCTGGGTCGCCACGCATCGCATCCATCATCAAAAGTCTGATCGCGATGGCGATCCACATTCACCACGCGAGGGACTGTGGTGGTCTCATGCTGGATGGATTCTCACTGGCGCGGCTATGCATCATGACACGGCCATTCTGAAGCGCTATGTGCCCGATCTCAGCAAAGACAAATTTCATGTTCTCCTCACCAAATATCACTGGGTACCGCAAGTCATCCTGGGAGTCATGCTGCTGGCGTACGGCCTCGCTACTGGAGGCATCGTCACCGGCATTGCTTATGTGCTTTGGGGAATTTTCTTGCGTGTGACCTTCGGACTCCACTGGACCTGGGCAGTTAATTCTGTCACCCACGTCTGGGGCAATCGCCGGTTCAAGACCCGCGACGACTCCACCAACAACTGGTGGGTGGCCGCATTCAGCTTCGGCGAAGGCTGGCACAACAATCACCATGCGCATCCGACCTCTGCTCGGCATGGATTGGCATGGTATGAGTTCGACATCAACTGGCTTTGCATCGCCACTCTGCGTCTGTTCGGACTAGCCGAGGACGTTCGCGTTGCGAAGATCGCGCAGCCTCTTCCAGTTCATGCTGCGCATGACGACAATGACGGAATGATGCCTGCGGACGCGGCAATGGCTGCATCGGCTGGATACGACTAGCAATAGCTGGAATCATCAAACCCGCAGGCAATCCCTGCGGGTTTTTCTTTTGTGTTATTCCACAACAGAGACAGCCGTGAATTCTGCTGAGGCCGCTACCGGCAATGCCTCAAAATTGAGCTTTCGCTTAAATTCTCGCTGTAACAAGATGACGTTGATCACCGCTTGTACGAATACTGACACGAGCGAGACATACCAGACCTGCCGAATGTGGAATCCGGGCAAAGTAGACATTACATACGCTGGAATCGCGAAGAGGAACAACCTGGAGCAGGAACTCAATAGCGGCGGTAGCGTGTTACCAATCCCTTGGAAGATGCTCGACGTTGTGAAGGCCAATCCTGCTGCAACGAAGTTCCAGGAAATGATTCTCAGGTAATCCGTCCCGAATTCAATCACCGCGGCATCATGCGAGAAAAGCCGGATCAAGTTTGGCGAAGCGATCTGGCAAACCACCGTCAGTAATAGCATGACAACCGAAGCTATCGTCGCAGCGGAATAGAACGACTGCCGCACGCGGTCGGCCTGTCTTGCTCCGAAGTTTTGTCCCACGATCGGTGCCGCGGCAAATGCGACCGCGACCACCGGCAGGAACATCGACTGCATCAACCGGGCTCCCACGCCAAATCCCGCTTGCGACGCGGATCCAAACGGTCGAATTATCCAATACACCAAAATCATGTACCCGGAAACTACCAGGAACTCCCCACCGGCAGGCAGTCCGATCTTTGCGATGCTCCACCAGGCTTGGAAATCCGGCTTCCAATGATGGGGCAGAAAATGGATTCCGCTATCGCCTTTCAGGAGGTAGCCCGCGAACAAAACCAGGGCAACAGTTAGGGCGATGAACGTGGCTATCGCCGCCCCTGCAACTCCCATCGGATGGTGTGTCCCCCAGCCAAAGATCAAGACCGGCGCAAGCACGATATTCAATACCACCGAGAACACCTGGATCACCATCGTTGGCTTGATGATGCCGCAGCCTCGCAGCGCCGACCCGATGGCGATGCCGGCAAATTGCAGAGACATCGCCGGAAGAAACCAAGTCAGGTAGTCAACGCCCAATTTTGCAGTCGTCTCATCCGAGGCAATCCCGTACGCAAACTGTTTGCGAACCAAAAAGGCTGCGATTCCAAATAAAACGCCAACCACCGTGGACATGACTAACGACTGATTAAAGACGAAATCCACCCGTTCGCGGTTCTTGCCTCCAGCGGCATGAGAGATGAGGGTGGTGGTGCCCACCCCCAACATCTGCGTCAGTGCCAGCACCACGAAGGTCAAGTTTCCCGCGAGGCCCACCGCGGCGATGGCTTCTCTACCCAGCCTCCCCACCCAATACAGATCGGCTAGGAAATAGAGC
>JAOAPH010000089.1 GCA_025462835.1 Candidatus Angelobacter sp.
CTTTCCAGGAAGCCGAGTTCACTGTTCTCGCGTTGGCCGTGCGATAGCTTAGGTTCGAACATTTAGAGCCAGTATTGTACCCCGCAATCGATTAGAAGCTGAAACGTAACTGGAACTGGAGTTCCCGACCCGGATCCACGTTGCTGATGCCTCCAAGTGGTGCACCAAGAGAGGCGCTCGGGCTCGCGGTATTTCCGAAGACTCCATTCCGTCCGTAGATATTGTTGTGATTGGTGAGATTGAAAGCCTCGGCGCGAAGGCTTACTGCCATGCGCTCGCGGATCTGGATGGCTTTTTCCGCGAAAGCGGAAATGTCATAGGTGCTGGAGCCGATTCCGGAATTGCGCGGGATGACCACACCATTGATCACAGGACGGTCAGAGTTCGATCCGTCGCCATTGTTATCCACGCCCGTGGTGATGTTGTACGGACGTCCGCTCGCCGCCTGGATCCACGATCCCACTGTAAACCGCCAGGGTAGTTCATAGGATCCGCTGATCGATATCCGATGACGCTGATCGAGGATGCTCGTCGCCTTTTCCTGAAAGCCGATGAAGTTCGAATCGTTCGGGTCCTGCTGCGGAACGTCCGGCTCGACGGTATTGATCGCGTGCGACCAGGTGTAGCTTGTAAGCGCTGAGAATCGTCGTCCAAATTTCGTTTTCAAATTGGCGGTGAGGCCATCATAGTAGGAGGACCCGGCATTCACGGTCGCCAGAATCCTTCTGTATCCGTTCGCTACGGGAACGATTGGCCGCGTGGCATCCGCAGCCGCTGCAGTCCGCAGCTGCCCTGGCGCAGTGCGCACTAACGGGGCAGGAGCATTCAGATCCACCGGGCGCTCCAGTTTCAGCGAGTGCTGTCCCGCGTAATCGATGCTCAAGATGACAGTCGGCGAAAACTCATGCTCTATTCCCATCGTCCATTGATGCGTGTAAGGATTCACCAAAGCGTCTGGATAAAAGCGCAGCGCGGAAACATTGAAGAATTGATTCAGGTAGTCGCGCTGTCCCACGCGCACGGTAATGTCACGCGGAGGGAGACTCGCGCCCGCAGGGAAGGCCGGCAGAGTGGCAATCGAGGTGGGGAATCCGAGCTGTCCCGGTGCGGCGCTGAAGGTGAAGATGCCCTGCGGCCCGCCGATAGCGTATCCCGCTGCCAAGTTGGTGCGAATCTCTGAGACGAAGATCCCGTAACTGCCGCGGACGACTGTGGAATTGGAATCCGCAAACGGCCGGTACGCGAAACCGACACGCGGTTGAAAATTGTTGCGGTCATCGGTAAAGCTTTGGTTGTCATATCGCAGGCCGAGGTTCAGCACCAGACGCTGATTCACCGTCCAATTGTCCTGCACGAAGACCCCGGTCAGCCATTCGCCGATATTGTAGTTCTGGTTGCCGAAGCTCTGTGTGAACCTGCATCCTATTGCGCAGCTTACGTCCGCTATTGTGAGTTGTGAGATCGGCTTTGTGACCGCGTTGGCGCCCACGCCAGGCACGGTGAACTGTCCCAGGACGAAGCCTCCGCCGAACTCCTGCCCGGTGCCGCCCGAAGATGAATTCAGGAGATCGACTCCCATGCGCAAAGCGTGATGTCCGTGATTGAGTGAGACTGTGTCAGCGAATTGATATTGATGATTGATCAGTGAACCGTAACGCGATTCGCCTTCCGTAGCCAGGCCAGTGCGAACAATTTGGATCGACGGCGAAACTGCCGTGAACTGTGTGATTGGCGACGCAAGTTGAAACTGGAACCGCGCTTCATTGATGGTGTTGCTGTTGACCGTCCAAGTCTCGCTCAGTTGCGTGGAATATGTCCGGCGAGCAAAGATGCGTGCCGTGCTGGGCAGGCTGTTGCCACCAACGCCGTCGTTAGGATTGGTGTCATCGAAGCGGTCGAAATTGCTGCGCAATGAAAGAGCGTGGGAAGCGTTGATCTGGTGGTCTAAACGGGCAAGAAAGAGGTCCTGATGGAACTCGCCGGTAAAAACGCCGGGCGCAAACGTTGAAGTGATCACGGAGTCGCGTAATTGATTGCTGTGCTCGTAGGAAAGGAGAAAGTGCGTCTTGTCGCGGATGATGGGGCCAGAGACCGTTGCACTGCCCTGCGCGAGCTTATCGTCCGTGCGGACGACAGCGAGCGGAGCCCTCGCCTGAATCGACCCCGGACGCCACAGCACCAGCGCGTCACCATGAAAATCGTTTGTCCCGGATTTGGTGACAATGTTGACCGCGCCACCTGTTGTCCGGCCATACTCGGCGGACGATGCGTTCGTCAAGACCGAGACTTCCTGGACTGCGGAAAATGGAACGTTGGTGAAAAGAGCCTGCCTGCCCCAACTGTCATCACCGGTTGCATTGTCCACCGAGTACGTTACCTGCCGGCGTCCACCGCCATTGATCACAAAAAGTGTGTTGCTCAAGAAGAGATCGCCGGTGCCGCGAGCGCCGCGTACAGCGGAATCCAATAATGGAAGGGTGCTCAGCTTCCGGCCAAATATTGGAGTGTTATTGATCTTCGCCAGATCGAACCGATTTTCCAATTGCGTGTTTTCCGTGTTCACGGAATCCGGAGTCCCGGATACGGTCACAAGGCTTCTGTCTTGGGCAACATTCAAACTGAAATTCAAGACCGTAGTATCGCCTGCTTGTAGCTGTATCCCTTGCTTCTTCGCTTTGGCGAAACCAGTCTTGGTCGCTTCCACGGAATACAAGCCGGTCAGCGGAAGGTTCCCGAAAGAATAGTTGCCAGACGAATCAGTGGTGGCTTTCTTGGTCAGGCCAGTTTCGCTGTTTTGCAGAACAACTTCGGCGCCGGCCACCCTCGCATGGGCGGGGTCTTCCACATGGCCAATCAGAGCACTAGTCGAGCGAGTCTGCGCCATCGCACAAATCGACAGAAGAAATAAAATCGGGAGACTGCGAAGGATTCTCATTCGGGTAGTGCTAACCTTTGGCCGTCGAGTTGACGTAAGTAGGAATTAGAATCCGGAGTGGCGTACTACTACTAGTACTCGTATTCATTGGCGCAAAATATTCATTGGCGCAAAATATTCATTCCTGCCACTCACAATTCACAGCCAGCACAGAAATAGGGCATAATCCCAAATTCATGACTTCCAACATTGCCCAGCCGCGCGAGGCTGGAGAAAATCCATCCCGGAATGCCAACCAAGCGCTTCCGCTGTTAACGGTCCGTGGAATTTGCAAGAGCTTCCAGTCAAATATTGTTCTTAGAAACGTCTCCTTCACGGTGAGGCCGGGTGAAGTTCTGGGCTTGATCGGCCCTAACGGCGCGGGTAAAACGACACTTTTCGAATGTCTCGCCGGACTGACACCGACTGATGCCGGTGAAGTGATCTCCCATGGCAAGCCTCTTCCGCCACACGCGCGCAAACAGTCGCTTTTCTACATGCCGGATGCGATCCGACCATGGCCAGACCAGACTGTCGGATGGGTAGCTTCCTTTTTTCAGCAGATGTACGGCCGATCTCCGTCGGAAAGCGCCGATCTTCTGAAATCGCTGAAGCTCGATCACTTATCGCGACGCCGCGTGTGGATGCTCTCGAAGGGCGAAGCCAAACGACTTCTGCTGGCACTGGGGCTCCTCACTCCGCAACCTGTCTTGCTCATCGATGAACCATTTGACGGGCTTGATCTTCGCCAGACGAAAGAAGTCATGGCGCTGTTGCAAGAGCACGCCCGGCGTAGCCGCACGCTGTTCGTTTCCATCCACCAACTCACCGACGCGGCTCGCTTGTGTGATCGGTTAGTCCTTCTCAGCGCGGGACGCGTGGTGGGCGAAGGGACTCTCAACGAACTTTCGACGGATGCCGGATTGCCTGGCAGTGGGCTTGAGGAGGTCTTTCTTGCGCTCACATAGATTCTTCCTATTGCTGCAAAAGGACCTGCGTGAGTTGCTGGCCTCGCGCGCGTATTGGATACTGCTGCTGATCATCGGCCCACTGGTAGGACACGGTTTCATCACGGCCGTGAACTTGTACGCCGAAGCCAGTGGTATTGCCGGAGGTCCGGCCGCGTTGGCGCAAGGTCTAACCCCTCTCGACGGCATCCTCGTTCCCACATTCGGCGCATACGATCTCGCAGCCACATTGCTCTTTCCCTTCGTCGCCATCCGCATGATCGCTGCAGAAAAAGAGAGTGGAGCATGGAAGCTGATGCTGCAATCGCCGACAGCGATTTCGGAGATGCTGTCATCCAAAGCGCTGGCTCTACTAGTTGGCTGGATCATTGCGTGGCTTCCGGGGATTCTCGCAATTATTTTGTGGAGAACATACGGCGGACATCTCTTCGGGCCGGAAACAATCAACCTTCTGCTCGGACACCTGCTGCGCGTGAGCATCAGCGCCGGAATAGCAGTGGCTGCCGCGGCAATCATGCCCGGCGCGGCCAATGCGGCCATCGTTACCCTCGCATTCACGTTAGGAACATGGGCGCTTGAATTTATCGCCGCCGGCCGCGGCGGTCTGTTGCAACAACTCGCCAGCTTCACCCCCACGGCGGCACTGCGAAGCTTCGAACAAGGACAGCTTCGCCTGAGTATCGTCGCTGTAACTTTTGTTGTAGCAGTCGCCGGCTTTGTGGTTTCCGGTTTATGGATGGATCTCAGCTTGAGATGGCGACAGCTCCTGCTGCGCACCGTCGGCATGATGATCGTCGTTGCCGTGTTCGCGATTCCTGCAGCGAGAGTCCGCGCGGCATGGGACTTCAGCGAAGATCGTCGCAATTCGTTTACGCAAACCGATGAAGCCGCGCTTGCTCAGATCCGTGAGCCGCTGCACATCACGATCAATCTGGCTGCTGAAGACCCGCGGCTGATGGACTACGAGCGCAACATCTTGAGCAAGCTGCGCCGCATTCTTCCTGAAGTCAATGCCGACTACGCCAGCCAGAGCCGTTCCGGATTGTTCGAATCCGGCAATCACTATGGCGAGATCTGGTATGAGTATCGCGGACAAAAAGTGATGAACCGCTCCACCACCGAGCCCATCGTCCTGGAATCGTTGTACAAACTAGTCGGCGTAAATCCTCCGACAACCTCCGGCGAATCGCGCTTCTCAGGCTACCCACTCGCCGCGAGACCCACTGGCGCTCCCATTTTGTTCTACGCGATTTGGCCGCTGCTGATCTGTTCTTTGTGGTTGTTCCATTCCAAAGGAAGCCGATAATAATGAAAAACATCTTACTCGTACTCATTCTGTTCCTAGTGAGCTTGACGCTTGTTGCACAAGGGCCGTCCGCAAAGAAGCCTTCCGCACCTGAGGATATAAAGGTTGATCTGAGCTCAGAAAAAGCCGGCACCGAGCCGACAAAATTCCTATCCATGGTCGGCAACTGGATCATTGTTGAGGACGAAGGCAAGAAGGTTTTGATGGTGGATGGCCGTATGTGGGAGAAGGGACAGCCCGCCGGAGGACTGGCAGAGAAAGCGCGCGCCATCTACGGTTCGCGACACGAAGAGTTCATAGATAATGTGAAGGCCTTCGCCTATTTTCCTTATGCCGTCGCCAATAGCGTCGAGGATTTCCACGACGGCGAAATCTCGATGCGCTTCAAACTGCTTGGCGGACAGCTCGATCAATGCGCTGGCATCCTCTTCAACCTCAAGCCGAATGGCGATTACCTCACCGTCCGCTTCAACGGCAAAGAGGACAACCTCGTTCTGTGGACCTTCACCAATGGCAAGCGCAGCTTCGTCAAGCGTGGGTCAGAGAATATGCCCCTTGCCATGCAGCAGTGGCACACGATGAGGATCGTGGTGAAGGGAACTCAGTTGCAAGGTTATTTGAACGGCAAGTTGCTGCTTGAATACTCCCTCGCGGCGCCGGTCTCGGGAAAGATCGGCGTATGGTCAAAGACCGACAGCATCAGCGATTTTGCTGACTACGTTGTCTCCAAGCGATAATCGCTTACTGAAGCCAATGTTGCCAGGTGCGCAAACATACGACGCGATCATCCTTGGCGGCGGCGCTGCCGGGCTGATGTGCGCCATCGAAGCAGGAAAGCGCGGACGCCGCGTCCTGCTTCTCGAGCGCGCCGAGCGCATCGGCAAAAAAATACTCATCTCCGGCGGTGGACGCTGCAATTTTACGAACCTTCATTGCCGTCCTGAGAATTTCATTTCAAGCAATCCGCACTTTTGCAAATCCGCTCTCGCCCGCTACACGCCGCAGGATTTCATTGCGTTGGTCAATGAGCATGGAATCGCTTATCACGAGAAGACTCTCGGCCAACTGTTTTGTGACGGCTCGTCACAGCAGATCGTCGCGATGTTAGAGGACGAATGCACCGCCGCGGACGTCAGAATCCTGACTGACATTTCCGTCCAGGAAGTGCGTAAAGACGACGACGGCAGTTTCACTGTCCGCGCAGCCGATGGCGAATTCCACGCGCCTGCGCTCGTCGTTGCCACTGGCGGACTGTCCATTCCCAAGATGGGTGCCACGGCGTTTGGATATGACCTGGCCCGGCAATTCGGGATTGGCATTCGCGAATGTCGGCCTGCACTGGTTCCGCTTACATTCAGCGCCGCCGAGCGCCAGCGATATTGCGATCTCTCCGGAGTCTCCACCGAAGTGGTTGCGAAGGAGGGAAGCCAGCAGTTCCGGGAAAAGATGCTGATCACGCATCGCGGATTGAGCGGCCCGGCCATCTTGCAGATATCGTCTTACTGGAACGGCGCAGATCCCATCACCATCGACCTCGCTCCCGGCCACGAACTCACTTCCACCCTGCGCGCCGAGGCGTCCAATCGAAATCTGACCAGCGCAAAAGCTGCATTTCGGACGGTGTTGCCCAACCGCTTGGCGGAGCGATGGCTTGATCTGCACCCGCCCGCAGCCTGGACCAACCACGCTCTCGCCGAACTCGAACGAGAGGCGCATCAATGGCAAGTCACTCCCGCAGGAACCGAAGGCTATGACAAAGCTGAAGTCACGGCCGGTGGAGTCGACACTGACGAACTCTCCGCCAGAACAATGGAGAGCAAGCGAGTACCGGGACTGTATTTCATCGGGGAGGTAGTGGACGTCACCGGCCACTTGGGCGGATTCAACTTTCAGTGGGCCTGGGCCTCGGGATTCAGCGCCGGGCAAGCCCTCTAAAAAACGATGCAGCAGAGAAAACCTGCGTGCACATTCTTGCAATCAATCCGTACATACCGCGAACAGGAGAGGCGCCGCATGAAAGCGAAAATCTTGAACCAGGTCGAGGGAGGCCAAAGCACGTTTGCCGTCGTCTTCGACAAAGGCGATGAGGTGGTTCATGAACTTCTTGAATTCGCCACCCGCTACAAGATCGGCGGGGCACAGGTGACTGGCGTCGGTGCATTCAGTGACGTGGTTCTCGGCTATTTCGTGCCCACCCGCTTGGAATACCGGGAGATCCCCATCCATGAACAGGTCGAACTCCTGTCGTTGTTGGGCGATATCACTGTCGAAAATGGAAACCCCAAGCTTCACGTCCATGCGGTTGTGGGGCGGTCGAATGGGCAGGCTTACGGAGGACATCTGCTGCAAGCGAAGGTCTGGCCCACGCTGGAGATCATCGTGACTGAGTCTCCAAAATACCTGCAGCGCCGGCATGATCCGGAGACTGGACTCGCTCTGCTCGATCTGGCAGCGTGAGTAACGCGGGTGACCGCTCTATGCGTCTGTTTTTCCCAATCGCATCTTCCTGAATCTACTCGGAGTGGTTCTGGTGATTGTTTTGAAGACGCCGGAAAGCTCTGTTCGTCGAGTGACTTTCCCATTAAAGTGAACGATATTGCGTAAGCAAATTCCGAAAATCTCATGTTAGATCACCTACGAATCACAGTCCGAAAGATCCCTCGCGGCAAGGTCGCCACCTATGGGCAGGTGGCGACAGCATCGGGATATCCCGGTGCTGCCCGGCAAGTCGTCTGGGCGCTGCGTTCGTCATCCGGAATGGGGCTGCCGTGGCACCGGGTAGTCGGCGCAGGCGGACACATCCGGCTTCCCGGACCACTCGGCATGGAACAGCGATTTCGATTGGAGATGGAAGGCGTACGCTTCATCGGACAACGAGTGGACATGGCCGCGCATGAATGCAAATTCGCGAAGACTCCGCGACGCAAGAAGTCGCGCAAATAGGTTTATCTCTGGCATATCTTGACGCGGTTTCACGCGCGCGCAAACTTTCTCTTCACCTAAGTCGCGCATCCTATTCTCTATTCCCCGGCTGTGTTCTCGTTCCGTTGTCTCCAGAACAGCCGACGCAAAGAGGTGTGTTTCGATGCCATCGAAGGCCACAAACCGAGTTTTGACCGATCATGACGAGATCCGCCAATGGGTGGAGGAGCGGGGTGCAACGCCCGCCACGGTGAAAAGAACCGGTAGTGAAGACGATCCCGGTATTCTGCGCATAGACTTTCCCGGCTACAGCGGCGAGCAATCTCTGGAGCCGATCTCGTGGGATGAGTGGTTCAGGAAATTCGATGAGAGCGGACTTGCACTCATCGTCCAGGACTACACCGCATCCGGAGAGCGCAGCAACTTCAACAAGATCGTGAGCCGGGAAACAGCCCAGGCCGCCGAAGCCAAAACAAAGTCTTCAGGTCGGGGGCGCAGTCGTGCGACAACCTCCGGCAGGCAGGCTGCAAAAACATCCGGCCGAGCCACCGCGAGCGCGGGTCGAAGCACTAGTGGGACACGGGCTAAGACCTCCCGCTCTTCGAGTCAAGGTCGAACCGCGAAACGCAAGACCAGCACCGGCAGTTCGCGAACCTCGGGCAGGGCGACGGCACAGAAGAGTTCGCGAGGCAGAAAAACCGCTGCCTCAAGCGCTCGGTCCCAAGGCAACTCCAAAGCCCGCAGCACGTCTCGTTCTAAGGGGGCCACCTCCAAGAAAAGCGGCGGGACGGTGCGGAGCATTTCCACAGGTGCCAGAAGGCCTGCGACCACCAGATCAAAGCGTGGACAAGGTGGCGGAAGGAAGGCGGCCTGACTTTTTGACGTATTTGTGCCGCACAAATCCCGCGTGAGTCCAGGGTTGCCCTTTGTGCGGCAACTTACGCATTTTCTTTATTTTCTAGCGCTTTTGAACGCCCCTCACGCCAAAGAACGCCAAAGTTTCTGCCCTGAGAGAACCTATCTAAGTTGCTTGCATCTATGTACATGACCCTCTCGCTCGCAGCGATCGAGTGTGAGGGGATCTGTTTTGCAATATTCAAATGGAAGGCAACGCGATGCATGCTAACGGTCATGGCCGCTACATATTGATTTTTGGAGGGGCGGGGTTCATTGGGTCTAACTGGGCTTCCCGGCTGCTGGAAGAGACTGAAGCCAAGATCCATATTTTTGACAATCTCTCCCGCGAGGGCTCCCGGCACAATCTGGAATGGCTGGAACGCAAGGCCAAAAAGTCTCGTCGCCTGGAGATCACCATCGGTGACGTGCGCAACGCCAAGTTGGTGGAGCGGGCAGTTCGCACTGCCAGTGAGATATACCAGTTTGCGGCGCAGGTGGCGGTCACTACTTCCGTTAAGGACCCGCGTCTTGATTTCGAAGTAAACACCCTCGGCACTTTGAACGTCTTGGAGGCTGCGCGACTGCACGGTCGGAAGCCATTCCTTCTATTTACGTCCACGAACAAAGTCTATGGCTCGTGCGGCGAATCGACTGAGAGATCAGAAATGGGCACATCTGAAGCTCAACCGCTCGACTTCCATTCTCCATATGGATGCTCCAAGGGCGCCGCCGACCAGTACGTCCGTGACTATGCCCGTATTTATGGAATCCCAACGATCGTCCTGCGCATGTCGTGCATTGCCGGCCCCAGGCAGTTTGGGAATGAGGACCAGGGCTGGGTGGCGCACTTCCTCTACTCCGCGCTACAAGACACGCCCATCACTCTTTACGGTGACGGCCAGCAAGTGCGGGACGTGTTGAACGTGCAGGACCTGTTACACGCGTTTGAGCTTGTCCGTGAGAATCTGCCGCGAACCGCGGGCTCGGTTTACAACATCGGCGGCGGCCCTCGGAATGCCGAATCTTTGCTTGCAGTGATCGAGCGGATAAAGGCGCTCACAGGGAAGCAACTCGATTTCACAAATGCAGGAAGCCGCCCCGGCGACCAGCAACTCTACGTCACCGATTTCAGCAAGCTCAACCGTGACACAGGATGGAAGCCGGAGATCAATTTGGATGCCACCATGGTTTCCATCTATCAATGGTGGAAGTCCAACCGTGACTTGCTCATCCAGCCCGCAGCAAGGGTTCCGGTTCGTCCACTAATAGTTTTACAGCCGGTAACCGCGAGGGCGGTGTAATGGCCAGGTTCGCTCTCGTTAACCCGAATTGGACTTTCACAGGTTCAACTTACTTCGGATGCCAGGAGCCGCACTTCCCGCTGGAACTGCTCTTTGCCAGCGACAAGATCCGCGAAGCCGGAGACGAGTCGCTGCTCATCGACGCGCAGATAAATAATTTCTCCATCGACGAAGTGAAGCGTCAGTTGGACGCCTTCGCACCCGATTATCTCGTGATTCCTACCGCGCCCTCGTATCTCTTCTGGCGATGTCCGCAGCCGGAGTTGAGAGTGCCGCGGGCGTGGTTCGATGGACTTACCGCCAATTCCATCCACAAGATTTTGAAGGTTGCCATCGGACCGCATTCGTCGGCGACTCCTTCGGCCGCATTGCGAAAGCTGAATTGCGATATCGCCTTGCGCGGCGAGCCTGATCTCACGCTCTCGCAATTACCTTTAAAGCCGTGGCCTGAGATTGACGGCTGCTGCTGGCGAGATGCCGACGGAGAGGAACACATCAGTGCATCGCTCGGTGTGGCGCAAATGAAAACCCTTGGCTCGCTCGATTTTGCAGACTACCCCGTCGAACTGCATTCGCACCGGCATCATGTTTTCCATGGAAAAGGCCGGGGAGCGGAGTTGGAGTTCGCTCGAGGATGTCCCTGGGCTTGCACCTTCTGCAACAAGACGCTGTTCCGCAACTCCTATCGCGAGCGCGAAATCACTGCTGTCTTGGAGGAAGTCGATCGCGTGATTGCTCGCGGCGCCGACTATGTCTACTTCATCGACGAAATATTTGGTGTCGGCAAGAATGTGATCAAGCTGCTGGAAGGTATTGCCGAGCGCAATGTGACCATCGGATTCCAGAGCAGGATCGACTTGTGGTCGGAGGAGACCCTGGACCTCCTAGGACGCGCGCGCTGTATATCGTTCGAATGTGGGATCGAATCCGTCACCGAACAGGGACGCGATGAACTGAACAAGAATTGCCGTATGGACACCGAGCGCCTCAGCGAACTCTTGATCTACGCCCGCAAACGCATTCCCTGGGTGCAGGCCAACCTGATCCTGAATGAACACGATGACCGCGAAGTGATCCGCCAATGGCAGCAGCGGATGAAAGCTCACGGCGTCTGGGTCAGTGAGCCCGTTCCGATGTTCCCATTCCCCGGCAGCCCGCTTTACCAAAAGACCTTCGGCGCGCCGCCTGACGATTACGCCTGGGAGCGCGCACACCACGACTATCGCTCCAAATTCGACCCGAAGGGGTACAGCGACATTCAGGAACAGAGGCCAGCGACGATCGAGGAATTGGAAACCGTCAGTCAAGGGAAGGCATAGGGAATGGATATTGCCATCATCGGATCTGGGTACGTGGGGCTGGTCGCTGCGGCCGCATTCGCGGAGATCGGTCACAACGTCATCTGTGTAGATAATGATGTCACCAAAGTGGACGCGCTCAATCGCGGCGAGACCCTTATTCACGAGCGCTTCCTTCCAGAGCTTCTCGCTCGACATCGCGGCGATCGCCTGCGATTCACCTCCTGCGTTGACGATGCCGTCCGCTCCAGCTCCGTCATCTTCATTGCCGTAGGCACGCCATCGGCGGAATCGGGTGATGCCGATCTCTCCCTGGTTGAGAACGTTGCTTGTAGCATCGCGCAGACGATCAATTCACACAAGATCATTGTGGAGAAAAGCACCGTTCCCGTCTGCACCAGCCAGTGGATCCGCCGCGTGATGCTGCAAAACGGCGCGCCGCGGGAGATGTTCGACGTGGTCTGCAATCCGGAATTCTTGCGCGAGGGCACGGCGGTCACAGATTTTCTTTATCCGCATCGCATCGTGATCGGCGCCGACTGCGCTTCTGCCGCGGAAACCCTGCGCAAGGTCTACACTCCTTTGCTCGACGGCAGCTACGCCAAGCTGACCAAAGCAATTCCTCAGCCCGACAACGCCGTTGTTCCTACGCGCCTGATCGTGACCAGCGCGGAAAGCGCGGAAGTAATCAAGCACGCTTCCAATGCGTTTCTCGCGATGAAGATCTCGTTCATCAACGCGGTCGCGAATGTATGCGAAGCCGTTGGCGCAGATGTCGAAGAGGTTTGCAAAGGGATGGGCAGCGACGCCCGTATCGGCAGCGAGTTCCTGAAACCCGGGATCGGGTACGGCGGCTCCTGCTTTCCTAAAGATCTCACTGCATTCCGTTCCGTCTCCTACGACTCTGGATATGACTTCCGTCTGCTTGACGAAGTCTGCCGCATCAATGAGGAGCAGCGGTTCCGCTTTCTGCGAAAAGTTCGACAGGCACTGTGGAACCTGAAGGGAAAACGGCTCGCTGTGTTGGGATTGGCCTACAAGGGCGGCACCGACGATATCCGCGAATCTCCTGCCATCGCTATGGTCAAACTGCTGCTAAAAGAGAAATGTGAGATCGTGGCCTACGATCCCGCAGCAACGGAGCGCGCCAAAGAAATATTTCGCGATGGTGAAGTCCAGTTCAGCCATGATCTTTATGACACTGCAACCGACGCCGACGCCCTGCTGATCCTCACCGACTGGGAAGAGTTTGCAGGGATGGACCTCACGCGTCTTGGCAAGGCGATGAAGAACCAGATTGTGATCGACGGCCGCAACCTTTACCGGCCAGAGACCATGATCGAGAGCGGGTTTACCTACTACAGCATTGGTCGTCGGGAGAGAGTACCGCGCAAGGTGGTTCGTCGCCTGAATACAGCCGCATAAACACGCGAATCAATTCGCGGCAGTCTTGCTGGGAGTCGATGGAATGCCCATCTCTTCCCCCAACTTATGTTGTTCACCCTGAAAACTTGTAAGTGCCTGTTCAAGTTTGTCCGCTGAACTCGCGATCTGCTTACTGTTGTTAGGACGTCCAGAGTTTTCATCGAGCGTCTTCAAGGCTTTAAGGACAGCCGAATCTGCTTTCTCCAACTTTTTTGTGAAATCCTTTAATCCGGATTTTTGTTTATCTGAGAAGCTGCGCAAAAATCGTTCTTGGGCGCTCTGCGTCTCGTTAACGGCATCTCTCAACGCGGAAATATGGCCGGAAAGAGCGCTTCCGTCCTTTGCACTTTCCGTTTCGCGGGTTATGTCAGTCGTAATCTTCCGGGCAGATTCAGCGCTCTTTGCCCACGCCGCGAAGTGGGCACTCTGCTCATCCGTCGCCTGAACGGCAATCGCGTGATCGAAATCCTTCATGCTGTTTGGATCGGCGGCGCCACTCGGAGGCGCACCCGCCCCGCCGGCTCCTCCGCGTCTACCACCACCACGCTGGGCAGCCAGGTTGCAGGACAATGAGAGTAAAACCAGGAAAATCAGTGCTGTTGATCTCTTCACGTACCTTTTCCATTCTGTAATTTCTTGCCAATCGATTCAGCGTTAAACCCTTGTCTTAGTAACATGTTTCGTCCCGACTGCCGGTGCCGCCCGCATCCAAACAATTCCCGCCCGAATCAGATAGAATTCCGGTGAATTTATCCGCCCTCAGGTGAGCGCTATGGATTCCAAGCAGCCCGACAATATCGATCTTCTTTGTATTAACACCATCCGCACGCTCTCGATGGACGCGGTGCAGAAGGCCAACAGCGGACATCCCGGCACTCCCATGGCGCTGGCGCCCGTCGCTTACGTTCTTTGGGACCGTTTTCTCCGCCACAATCCGCGCAACACTGATTGGCCCAATCGCGACCGCTTCGTGCTCTCCAACGGACACGCGTCCATGTTGCTCTACTCGCTGCTGTATCTCACCGGGTATCCGCTGACGCTGGACGATTTGAAACATTTTCGCCAGTGGGGATCAAAGACGCCGGGACATCCCGAGTACGGACTCACGCCCGGCGCGGAAACTACCACCGGGCCCTTGGGACAAGGCGTCGCAAATTCCGTGGGAATGGCGATCTCGGAAAAATGGCTCGCTGCGCACTTCAATCGCGAGAACCAGGATCTGCTGGTTGACTATCGCGTCTATGCCATCTGCGGCGATGGCGACATGATGGAGGGCGTCTCCTCTGAAGCCGCATCCATCGCCGGACATCTCGGCCTCAATAATCTAATCTGGATCTACGATAACAATCGCATCACCATCGAAGGCAGCACCGACCTTGCGTTCAGTGAAGATGTCGCTCTGCGCTTCATGGGATATCACTGGAACATTCTGCGAGTCTCGGATGCAAACGACCTCGGCCTCATCGAGCGCGCCATTCGCACCGCGCAACAAGAGCGCACTCGCCCAACGCTGATCATCCTGGACAGCCACATCGGCTGGGGCGCTCCCAAGAAGCAAGACACCGCCGCCGCCCACGGCGAGCCGCTTGGTGAAGACGAAATTCGTGCGGCGAAAAAGTTTTACGGCTGGCCGGAAGACGCACACTTTTTGGTCCCACCGGAAGTCGAACAGCACATGCGCAAGGCCGTCGATCGCGGCAAGAAGTGGGAAGAAGAATGGAACGCGCGCCTCGCCGAATACAAGAAAGCGAATCCCGATCTCTACAAGCAATGGGAAATGCTCCAGAAAAAGGAGCTGCCCGCGGGCTGGGACGCCAAAATTCAAGCCTTCCCGCCTGATCCCAAGGGTCTGGCCACGCGCGAATCCAGCGGCAAAGTTGAGAACGCCATTGCGCCGCTTGTGCCCTGGTTCCTGGGCGGTTCCGCCGATCTCGCGCCTTCCACCAAAACATTGATTGCCGGTGAAACCGATTTCGAGTCCGGACACTACGGCGGGCGCAACTTCCACTGGGGCATCCGCGAACATGCGATGGGCTCCATCCTCAACGGGATGGCACTCTCGAAGCTGCGTCCATTCGGCGCCGGCTTCCTTATTTTCTCCGACTACATGCGCGCTCCCATACGATTAGCCGCGCTGATGGAATTGCCGGTCATATATGTATTCACGCACGATTCCATCGGACTGGGTGAAGACGGGCCAACGCACCAGCCTATCGAGCAACTCATGTCATTGCGCGCGATTCCTCGCCTCATTGATGTCCGCCCTGCCGACGCAAATGAAGTCTCAGAGGCTTGGCGGCTGGCGATGAACATGAAGAACCATCCTGTTTTCCTGGTGCTCAGCCGTCAGGCGTTGCCGACCTTCGACCGCACCAAGTACGCATCTGCCGCCGGGCTCCACAAAGGCGCATACATCCTCGCCGATTGCGAAGGAGTTCCCGAAGTCATCCTCATCGGCACCGGCTCTGAAGTGCAGTTGTGCGTCGGCGCGTACGAGCAGCTCAAGGCGGAAGGTGTCCGCGCGCGCGTGGTCAGCATGCCGTCATGGAAGACCTTCGAAAAACAATCGGCGGAATATCGCGATCAGGTTTTGCCGTCGGCTGTCCGCGCCCGTGTCGCCGTGGAAACCGGAACAACTTTAGGATGGCGCGAACACGTTGGACTCGACGGCCGCATCGTCGCTCGCGCAGATTTCGGCGCATCCGCTCCCATCAAAGAGCTGATGAAGGAATTCGGCTTCACCGTCGAACACGTTGTCGCTGAAGCCCGCGCCTTGTTGCAGGAGAAGAAAGCAAGCACCCGCGCGTAACTTGTCTTTGTAGCGCCGGCGTCTCGCCGGCTGTCGCGACGGCATCTTGCCGTCGCAAACTGGAGGGTTTCACAATGTCCACCACTGCTGCTGGTACCAAACTCGCGCAATTCGGCGTCATCGGACTCGGCGTCATGGGCGAGAACCTCGCCCTCAATATTGAAGACCACGGCTTCAGCGTCGCCGTCTGGAACTATGAGACCGAATGGGTTGACCGTTTTCTCCAGAAGAATTCCGGACGCAAGCTCCAGGGCACCAAGACCCTTCAGGAATTCGTGCAATCGCTCGCGCGCCCGCGACAGATGCTGATGATGATCAAAGCCGGCGACCCCGTTGACATGACTCTCGCCAAGCTCGCCCCTCTGCTTGAACCCGGCGACATCGTCATTGACGGCGGCAATTCCTGGTTCAAAGACACGCAACGCCGCGAAGCCGATTGGAAAAAGAAAAACCTGAACTTCATGGGCATGGGCGTATCCGGCGGAGAAGAAGGCGCGCGTTTCGGCCCATCGCTGATGCCGGGCGGCGCGAAGGAAGCTTACGAACACGTAAGCCCGGTGCTGCAAGGCATCGCCGCGAAAACCGATTCCGGCCCCTGCGTGACTTATGTCGGCCCGGACGGCGCGGGACACTTCGTCAAGATGGTGCACAACGGCATTGAGTACGGCGACATGCAACTCATCGCCGAAGCCTATGACGTGTTGCGCAAAGCGCTCGGACTCGGCGCGGCGGAACTGGCCGACATCTTCGCCGAATGGAACCGCGGCCCCATGGCCTCGTTCTTGATCGAGATCACCGCGCAGATCTTCACCGCCGTCGATCCCGAAACGAAGAAGCCCCTCGTTGATCTAGTCCTCGATAAAGCCGGACAGAAGGGAACCGGCAAGTGGACGGCGCAAGTCGCACTCGATCTCGCCGTGCCCATTCCCACCATCGCCGCTGCCATCGATGCGCGCGTGCTATCGAGCATGAAAGAGCAGCGCGTCGCCGCAAGTAAAGTGATCTCTGGCCCAGCGAATACGAAATACACCGGCGACAAAAAACAACTCATCTCCGCGGTGCATGATGCGCTCTACGCGTCCAAGATATGCTCCTACGCGCAGGGCATGGGACTGATCCGCGCTGGTTCCGACGAATACAAGTGGGGCATCAACCTGAAAGAGATGGCGCGCATATGGAAGGGCGGATGCATCATCCGCGCAAAACTGCTCGACACCATCATGCAAGCCTATGACAAGACTCCCGATCTCCCCAACTTGCTCCTCGCCGATGAATTCCGCACGCGCATCAACGCAGTGCAGCCCGCATGGCGCAAGGCCATCAACACTGCTATCGATCTCGGCATCCCGACGCCAGCGATGTCAGCCGCACTGGGATATTTCGACAGCTACCGCAGCGCCGATCTCCCGCAGAATCTGACGCAAGCCCAACGCGATTTCTTCGGAGCGCACACCTACGAGCGCGCGGACAAACCGAACGCGGGATTCGTACACTCGGAGTGGCACAAACTGATTAAGAAGTAGAAGCGCGGCGTCTCGCCGGCTGTCGCGGCGGCATCTTGCCGCCGCTCTCCCGCACGATTTCTGTCTCTAAAACCCCGATCAATTAGAGCGAAATCGCGAATACTAAGTTACCGCGATATTTCCTAAATTTGTAAAGTCCTTGTAAACCCGCGGGCAGCGCGCAACCTTTGACGATTTACTGTGTTCTTCAGACTACCTTCGCACGTCTAACAAAATAAGACTTCAAGGAAATCATGGATCGAAATCGTGAAAGCGGTTGTGGGAAATCCTCGCCTTCTTGGCGACAGTTGAGAAACATTCTGCCAATACACCGCAGCATCTGGAAGCAAATCTCGCTTGCAGCCCTCGGCGCATTTTTTCTTATTCTGATTGGAGGGTGCGGAGGTTCGTCCGCCTCAACCACTGACCCAGTTACCATCGCCATCTCTCCATCTACGGTGACGCTGCCTGTCAGCACCTCTCAGCAATTTTCAGCACCCATTTCTAATTCAACGAACACCACCATCACTTGGCAGGTGAATGGCGCCACTGGTGGAAGCGCCACCTTCGGCACCATTTCCACTTCCGGCCTCTACACCGCGCCGAGTTCGGTACCATCAACGGCCATTACGGTGACTGCAATTTCGCAGGCAGACACCACCAAGACTGCAACTGCCAGCGTGACCGTTACAAATGCGACCAAGATCGTCGTCAGCCCTGCGCAGATGACCATAGCTGCCGGTGGACAACAGACATTTAGTGCCACGCTAGGCAATGCGGCCGTGGATGCAGCCTGGTCAGTTTCCTGCCAGAACGCAACAGCGGGTTCTTGTGGCACGGTATCGTCAACTGGTGTTTACACAGCACCGCTTGCTCCTCCTCCTGGACAATCCATAACTATTTTTGCAAGTTCTAAGAGCAACAATGCAGTTGCCGGCAACGGGACCATTACTGTCACATTTGGCAGCGGCACGCTTTTTGGGCAGTACAGTTTCGCGATGAGAGGTCTCCAGGCCGGTCAACCCTTTAGCGCCGTGGGCAGCATCAGCTTCGATGGCACTGGAGGAATCACTGGCGGCATTGAAGATATTCATGGCAAGGCAACGCCCATCACCATCAGCGGCGGTACTTATGTTTCCGGGGTGGACGGTCGGGTCACTGCCACTGTCCATACGAGCAGTGGAGACGAAGGCTGGCAGATTTCGCTGGTAAATCATGCGCGCGCGCTCATCACCAGGGCCGATTCCGTCATCGCGAACGGCCAGTTGGACGCGCAAAACAATCAGCAATTCGGACACGGCCTGAGCGGCAACTTCACTTTGCATCTAGCAGGAAAAACCGCGTCGTCCACTATTCCAGTTACCGCAATACTGGGAGGCCTGGTCGTTGATTCAGGAGGGAACGTTACCTCCGGAACCGTGGATGTCAACGACAGCGGCTCCATATCAGCCAAGTTGTCGGTGACCGGGACCTCGACGACCTCGAGTTCCGACCGTGGTCGCGGAACGCTATCCCTGTTGAGCAGCTTTGGGTCGCAAACATTCGCTTACTACGTCCTGGATTCTGCCACGGCTAAGTTGATTGAAATAGATGGAGCGCACGACCTCAGCGGCACTCTCCAGTTTCGGCCCTCCACTGTAGCTACAGGGAATTTCTCCGGCCTGTACGCCTTCGTCTTTTCCGGCGCTAACAGTCAGGGTGCAGTCGGCCAAGGCGGCACGTTCGTGACGGACGCGAATGGAGTTGTCACGAACGGTACTTTCGACGTAAGCACCGACTCGGCTTTCTCGCTCGGTTTCTTATTCTCCGGATCCTTCGTCGTTTCAGATGCGGCGATTGGACGAACGATCGCGACGTTCAATGTGGGCGGATCGACGCTGCAATACGTTGTCTATCCTCCAGGCTTGAATAACCAACTCGATTTTTTGGAGATTGATAGCCAGAATGCGACCAGCGGCGTCGCGATGCGCCAAAGCAGCACCATCAGCGGCACTACCATTCCATCGGTTACCGGCCAATTCGCGCTAGCTGCGGGCGAAACCAGCGCTGCCGTGAAGCAGACAATCGGCGGGATCATTATTCCGGCCGCAATCACTACCGGAACTTTGGACGTGAATGCCAACGGAAATATCACGCTGGGAACAAGCATACAAAACAGCCGATTTACCGTGACAGCGCTCTCCGGCCGGGGGAGTTTGCAATTACAAGCGGGTGGCTATCAAGCCGGCTACACCACTTACGTAGTCGACGACAACAATTTACTGATGCTGCAGACCGACGGTAAAGGTGCTCTCAGTGGACTTATGCAGAGGCAATACTGAGCTAATGACAACTCATCGAAATATCGCTTCTTTGCTGACTTGCGCAGCCGCTATTGCAATGATGTTGGTGATCACCTCTTGTGGTGGGTCTTCCAGCGATCCTACAGCGGTGAGCAGTATCGTCGTGATTCCGTCAGTAAGTTCGACGACCGTGAATGGACATCAGGCGTTCACAGCCAACGCATTAAACTCGGACGGGAACAGCGTCGGAACGGTTACGTTGACTTGGACAAGCAGTGACACCAACGTCGCCACCATTGACAGCGGCGGTATGGCTACGGGGAAAAGTGGCGGGACAACCCAGATCACCGCGACCTCGACGAACAACGGTGTCGCAAGCCCGGCAGTAAGTCTCACGGTATTCCCGACTGTCGGGTCCGTATCGATCACACCGATCAACGTAACCATCAAGATCGGCGAACAACAACAGTTCACTGCCACTGCCAAGGACATAAACGGGAACAGCATAGCCAACGCGGTCTTCAATTGGTCGAGCAGCTTTTCCGGAGTCGCCAGCATTGACACTAACGGAAAAGCAACTGGCATTTCGCCGGGAACGGTACTCGTGACCGCCAGCATAGGTGGCGTGAGCAGTCCAATGGCGACACTCAACATAACGCCGTAGGCCATTTCCGCAACAACGAAGTTCGTATTCGATCCTATTGCGCTGTTTATAGAAACTCATTCACCTTGGAGCGTTTAGTGAAGTTCTGGTTCCCCGGCGTTTTCGCGATTCTGATGCTGTTGTTCTGTGGATGCGGAGGCGGCAGCACCAGCACCACATCCTCAACTGCTTCCATAACGATTTCGCCCACTACCGCAATCGTTTCGACCGGTACCACTGCGCAATTCACGGCTGACGTGAAGAACGCCAGTAGCACCAATGTGAACTGGGCGGTGAATGGAGTCGTAGGAGGCAGCGCGACGTTCGGGACGATTTCCGGATCCGGACTATATACAGCGCCAGCTTCGGTTCCAAGTTCGCCAGCAGTTACCATCACGAGCGTATTGGCGGCTAATTCCAACATTACCGGCGACGCACAGGCGACGATAGCTTTGCCCGTTGTCGTAACTCCTTCGGACGTGCTGGTGGCCGGGGGTGTAACTCAGCAGTTCACCGCCACTGTGAACTTTTCCACTAACACTGGTGTGACCTGGCAGGTGAACGGCGTTTCCGGAGGCAATTCCTCGACCGGCACCATCGATTCGAATGGTCTGTACACCGCACCTGCATCGGTGCCCACACCCAGCAGGGTGACCGTTACCGCCGTTGCGAAAGCAGACACTTCGCGCAGTGCCTCGGTGACAGTGACCGTGACTCCGGCCGCGGTTGTGGTTACTCCAGCCGATGCGATTTTGAGCGCGGGAACTCAACAGGCTTATTCCGCCACGATACTCTCGAATGCGGTGAAGCCGGTCTGGAGTGTGACCTGTCCCAGCACGCTACCTGGCGCATGCGGGAGCATCACCTCGGATGGCACATACACTGCACCTTCCGGACCACCTCCGGGAGGCCTCGTGACGATTCACGCCAACATGGCAGATGCCAGCGGATCGACTGGGACTGTAACCGCGACGATTCAATTCGGAACTTCATCCCTCGCGGGCCAATATATCTTCTCCGTCGCAGATGATGTCGGTCACGCTGCTCCGGCGCAAGCTGGAACCGTTGTGTTTGACGGATCAGGAAAGATCTCCGGGGGACTATTCGATTCCAGTGATACTCCGGGAGTGCCAATCTCTGTGACCGGCGGCACTTATCAGGTTGGTAGCGATGGTCGAGGCACAGCGGCGATCCAGACAGCGACTGGATCTTTCAACTTGCAGCTTGTTGTCTCCAGCCATGAAAAAGCATTCATAGTTCGCACCGATGCAAACGCGAATCAGGGTGCCGGCACATTGGAACTGCAAAAGAACACATCCGCACTAAATGGTCCGTATGTTCTAAGCGCGTCGGGATTCAGTACGGGCACATCATCTGTGCGTGTCACGGAGGCGGGCAGTATTCTCGCCCTTAGTACCGGTGTAATCAGTGGAGGTTTCATCGATTCGAAAAGCAACCTCACGGCTCAGGCAAATCCCATAACCTCTGGCTCCTTCACCCAACCTACAAGTAACGGACGTGGCACACTTACGATCTCGACGAGCAACAGCACACAACATTTTGTCTATTACGCAATCGACAGCACACATGCGAGAGTTATTGCGATCGATGGCATTCTCGACAGTTGCGGTGAACTGTTCAGCCAGCCCCAAGGACCGTTTTCCAGTATCGGTTTAAAAGGGCACTTTGCCTTTTCGATGAGCGGAGCCAACGGCCAAGTACCATTGGGCGTGGCTGGCGTTTTCACGTTGGACGGCCCCACCAGCGTTACCGACCAGCAATTCGATGGACTCACTCAGACGGTTTTCGATTTCAACCCAGGAAACTACTCAGTCGCAGATCCCACGACAGGACGAACGGTTATGACATGGACCGCCAATTCAGGATCAAGATTGCAATACGTCTTGTATCCCCGAAGCGATGGCGGGTTTGTGATGTTGGAAAACGACGGAGTTTACAATTCTTTGGGAGTGGCGCTTCAACAAGAATCATTCCTTGGAAATTTGCTGGCAACGCCAGCAAGCTTTGCTTTGCACTTAGGCGGAAGTGAATTGACGACCCCCTCAACGGCGGAGCGATATACGGGTCAGGTCCGTACTTCAACCAATTCGGCTTTAACAGCGACCATTGATGGATCCAACATCAGCCAGGGCTCAGCTCTCGCTCTCAATCTGGCCAACCTCAACCCTAATCATCAGCGGTACGTCTTCGGAACTTCTTCGGATGCCGTCCTTGCCAACCGGGTCTTGATTCTCTACCGGGTTAATGGAAACCAAGGATTCATCGTTGAATCAAACGGCGCCAGAGTCCTTGTCGGAAATACTGAGCGGCAGTATTAGTTCGCGATTCCCCGCACGTCTCGATCAACGGATCAATTTGGAATCGCATACCTGAGCAATGCCCGCAGCCACAGCTGCATCCAAATCAACCATGCGATATCTCGTGGTTGCCACTGACTATGACGGCACACTGGCCTCCAGCGGACGTGTTGACGACGCCACCATTGAGGTTCTTCGCCGCATCGTTGCGTCCGGACGAAAACTCATCCTGGTCACCGGTCGCAAGCTCGACGACCTCCTCAACGTCTTTCCCCATGCGGATTTATTCACCCGCATCGTCGCCGAAAACGGCGCGCTGCTCTACAACCCATCGAACAAAGAGGAACAGCTCCTTTGCGACGGCCCGAATCAGGGGCTGCTCTCCCGACTGCGTGAACGCGGGATCCCGGTCGATAGCGGCAAGGCAATCGTCGCCACTTGGGAACCGCATGAAACAACTGTGGTGGAGACGATCAAGGAACTCGGCCTCGAGCTTCAAGTTATTTTCAACAAGGGCGCGGTGATGGTGCTGCCTTCGGGCATCAACAAAGGCACCGGACTAAACTGCGCGCTGAAAGAATTGTCGATCTCCCGCCACAACGTTGTCGGCATCGGCGACGCCGAGAACGATCACGCTTTTCTCTCCTCCTGCGAGTGCGCCGTTGCCGTTGCCAACGCGCTGCCCACATTGAAGGAGCGCGCCGACATCGTCAGTAAAGCCGATCACGGCGCCGGCGTCGTCGAAATACTCGAGCAGCTTCTCGCCGACGATCTCCAGAAGTACGACGCCAAACTCTCTCGCCACCGCGTCTTGCTGGGGCACGCGGGCGACGATGAGGTCTACATCATTCCTCAGCGTGGCAGCATTCTGATTGCTGGTCCATCGGGCAGTGGCAAATCGTCAGCCGTGTCGGGATTGATCGAGAGATTGTCGCGACAGAATTACCAGTACTGCGTCATCGATCCCGAGGGCGACTATGACCAGTTTCTCGACGCCATTACCATAGGCACCGTCGACCATCCGCCCGACGTGGAGCAAGCGATGGCTCTTCTGGAGAAACCGGAACACGACGTCGTCTTCAATCTGTTGGGGACAAAGTTGGAAGACCGCCCCATCGCCTTCGCAAACCTCTTCGCCAGGATCACGAGTCTGCGGGCGCGTAGCGCGCATCCCCATTGGCTGGTGGTGGATGAGGCACATCATCTCTTGCCCAGCTCATGGACGCCCGCCCAAAGCACGACTCCTACGGAGCTAGGCTCCACTGTCCTCGTGACCGTGCATCCCGAGTCGGTCTCTCCCGCCGCGCTTCAGCCAGTCGAGATTGTTATCGCGGTGGGAAAATCCGCCCGCCAGACCATCGAAAGCTTTTGCCAAGTCTTGGGCGAAGCGCCGCCGGAGATTCGAGACGGAGACCCTGCATCGGGTTCGGCACTGGTCTGGTTCCGAATTTCCGATCGCTCGCCATTGCTCGTGGAGTTGGCTCCCGCGGAAGCCGAGCGCAAACGACACAGCCGCAAATATGCCGTCGGCGAATTGCCGCCGGAGAGCAGCTTTTATTTCACGGGCCCGGAAGGCAAACTCCACCTGCGCGCCTACAACCTGCTCTCATTCGCGAATATCGCCGAAGGGATCGACGACGAAACTTTGCTCTTCCACCTGCGCCGAGGCGACTACTCCCGCTGGTTCCGCGATATGGTCAAGGACAAAGACCTCGCCAAAGAAGCCGAAACTCTGGAGAAACAGCCTGACCTGCCCGTGAAGGAAATCCGGACCAAACTCGTCGAGATGGTCAGTCGGCGCTATACCGCAGCAGCGTGATCACCAGTAGGTCGCCGACACAGTCGGCGAACGCAACCGCATTTCCGTCGTCCCCATCGGCTAAGCCGACGTAATTTTAATCAGCGGCCGATCACGCCCGCATGGGTGTGGTCGGCTGTTCGGTTACCTTCTCCCGTCCCTCGGGTGTGGCGGACGTACCATTCGGCGGCAAGGGCCGTGGATGTAAAACCAATCCAGAACGCCACTCCAAAAACTGCTGGGGCGACAAGCCCGTGAACGTTCTGGTAGCGAAGAACACGCCCATTACCGGCCTGGTAGTCGCAATCCCCAGCATGATCCCGAGCGCGCGCAATATCCATTCGCGGTGGCGCACAACATCTCCATTCCTGATGTGCCACCAGGCGGTCAAGAGTGCTCCGAGAAAAGCCGTCCCGAACACGAGGATGGCGGCCACTTCCACCCATCCGGAGACCG
>JAOAPH010000097.1 GCA_025462835.1 Candidatus Angelobacter sp.
GTGTTCCCGCACGAGGTGGGAACCGGGCCGAGGCACTGCTTCTCGACCTTGTCCGTACCGGGATTGAAAACGACTTCGAACGCGTTGTCTTTACTCAATTCCCAGAATTACGTGACATAAAGCGTGCATTAGAACGCGAAGGATCGAGTTATTCTTCGCTCTCCGGCTCGGGATCGACGATGTATGGATTTTTCGGGTCTGAGGCGGAAGCGTCGAAAGCAGCCGCGAAGCTGAATGCGAAAGGCCTTCCGACACTGGTGAGTAAGACGTTGTCACGGGAAGAATACTGGAAGCAAGTTTCTAGTTCCTAGTTTCTGGTTTCTAGTTCGGACGCGATCAGGCTTTTCGAGAAACTAGGAACGAGAAACGAGAAACCAGGAACCGATTCTTGGGCGATCGACTAATGGTAGGTCAAGTGCCTTTGGAGCACTTTGTCTAGGTTCGAATCCTAGTCGCCCAGCCAGAGATTTGTAGTGCAAAGAAGTTGTTGTTCAGAGATTCGTCAGGACGGCACGGAATTTGTTCCGTCTTCAACCCAGGCTTGTAGAAAAAAAGCTCAGGAGTGGGACAATCATGGCGACTACGGCAACTGACAAAGCGCAAGTTAACCCGGGACATGGGGACGATAAGAAAGGTCAACAGCAGCATGACGCCAAGGGCGAGCGCAAGCCGCAACGTGGTCGGCATGACGAGAAGCTGAAGATCCTTTGCGGCACGGCAAATGAGCCGCTGGCAGATGAGATCTGCGCGTTCCTTGGAATACCGCGCGGACAGGCTCATATAACAAGATTCGCTGACGGCGAGGTTTATCTCCAGGTACTGGAGAACGTTCGAGGCGCAGACGTTTTTGTGGTGCAGCCCACCTGCAAGCCGGTGGATGAGCACTTGATGGAATTGTTGCTGATGATTGACGCGCTGAAGCGCGCATCGGCAAGGCGCATTACGACGGTGATCCCGTATTTCGGATACGCCCGGCAAGACCGCAAGGACAAGCCGAGAGTGGCGATTTCGGCGAAGTTGGTGGCGGATCTGTTGACCACCGCGGGAGCGCATCGGGCACTGGTAGTGGATCTGCACGCACCGCAGATCCAAGGGTATTTCAACATTCCGGTGGACCATTTGTTCGCGTCGCCGGTGCTGGTGGATTACTTCAGGAAGATGGAACTGCCGAACCTGACGGTGGTGTCGCCGGATGCCGGCGGTGTGGAACGTGCGCGGTTTGTGGCCAAGAAGATGGATGCAGCACTGGCCATTGTGGATAAACGGCGCACCGACATAAACACGACCGAAGTGATGCATGTAATCGGAGATGTGAGCGGCAGGAATTGCCTGATCATCGATGACATCATCGACACGGCGGGGACGACGGTTAAGACGGCCGAAGCATTAAAGAGTGCAGGGGCATTAAAGGTGTTTGCGTGCGCATCGCATGCGGTGCTTTCACCTCCGGCGATCGAGCGGATCGGCAATTCGGTGCTGGAGCAGGTCGTGGTGACGAACACCATACCGGTGAGTGAAGAGGCGAGGAACGAGCCGAAGATCAAAGTGTTGTCGATTGCTGGGCTGATCGCACGGGCGATCCAATCGATACACGAAGAGACATCGGTGAGCACGTTGTTCTTGTAACGGCAAAGATTTTGAGTTGAAGATTTCTGTAAAGGAAACGAAGGCAAATGATCTCGAATGAAGTGGTAGAAGCACAGCAGAGAACACCGGAATCGCGAGGGAAGAACGAAGCTCGGCGCGTCCGCGTCACCGGGCAGATCCCGGCGGTAGTCTATGGCGCGAAGAAGGATTCGATTGCAGTGACGGTGAATCCGAAACAGATCACCAAGATCCTGCATTCTGACAGCGGACACAACACCATCTTCGATCTGCAGATCGCTAATGGCGGCAAAGAAAAAGTCATGATCGTGGACTGGCAATATGACCCGATCAAGAGCAATCTGCTGCACATCGACCTGAAGCGCATCGATATGGCTAAAACCATCCGCGTGGCGGTTCCGCTGCAACTGGTTGGCGAATCCGCGGGCGTGAAGCAGCAGGGCGGAATCATGGACCAGGTGCTGCGTGAAGTGGAGATTGAGTGCCTGCCTAGTGACATCCCGAGCCACATTGATGTGGACGTGAGCCAGTTGGTGTTCGGGCAGGTTATCCGCGTGGCCGATCTGCCGCACGGCGGCAAGTTGAAATTCCTGACGCCGGAAGACCAGGCGATCGCGCACATCACAACGGTGAAGGAAGAAGTTGTTGCGACTCCTGAAGCGGTTGCTGCTGAAGGTGCTGCGTCGACTGAGCCGGAAGTCATTAAGAAGGGCAAGCAAGAGACTGAAGAAGGTGCTACTCCTGCTGCGCCTGCCGGCAAGAAGTAAGCCGCGTGAAGCTGATTGTCGGGTTGGGCAATCCGGGAATCGAGTACCAGTTTACGCCGCATAACATGGGCTATCTGGCAATCGAGCGGATCGCCGAGCGGTGCAAGGTGCAAGTCACGAACCGGCACTGTAAGGCGCTAACGGCTAAGGCGGTGATCGAGAACGAGCCGGTTTTGCTGGCGAAGCCTGAAACGTTCATGAACCTGAGCGGGATGTCCGTGAGGGAATTATGGGCGAAGTACGGCGAAGCGAATGAGTTGAGCGTTAACCGGGACCTGATCGTGATCTACGACGAACTGGATTTTCCTCTAGGCACAATAAAAGTGCAGGAGCGAGGCAGTTCGGCGGGCCATAACGGGATGGAGTCGGTGATCGGTGCGCTGGGCACGCAAGAGTTCTTGCGGATCCGGATGGGAATCGGGCCAGACCATCCGGTGAGTGACGGAGCGCGATATGTGCTCTCGCCGTGGAAGAAAAAGGAATTATCGGTAGTGGACGAGATGTTGGACCGCACGGCCGATGCGGTGGAAGTGATCTTGAAAGAAGGCGTGGCCGCGGCGATGAACAAGTTCAATCGCAAAGCGGAGAGCGCGAAGTAGATTAGAGATTTGGAGAACACAATGCAACGTATATACGAAGTTATGTTTATCGTTCGTCCGGACATGACGGATGAAGATCTGGACAAGCTGGTATCGAACCTGGAATCGAATGCCACTACCGCGGGCGCGAAAGTAAAGAACTCCGAGCGCATGGGCAAGCGTCGTCTGGCTTACATGGTCCGCAATTTCAACGATGGTATTTACATCCTCATGACGCTGGAAGCGGATGGACCAGCCATTCACGAAGTGGAGCGTCGTCTGCGAGTCAGCGAGCCGGTGATCAAGTTCATCACTGTCCGCGTGGATGAGATCCAGAAGCGCGCGGAGAAGATCCAGAAGCTTCGCGCCAGCAAGGTGAAGCGCAGCGCAATCCCGACTCCAGCGCCGGAAGCTCCGGCACCATTGCCAGTTGCGGAAGCGGCGGCTGGGGAAGCGGCTCCGGAAGCATCGGCATAGCTTTGTGGTTTTGCGGGCTGATGATCCCACCTGTGACTTCGTCACAGATGGGGCACCCGTACGAGACAAATTTTAGAAAAGACTGAATTGGAAATAGAGAGGGAATTATGGCTGATGAAGTAAAGCCGGCAACAACAGCAAGCACGGGCGGATCGACCGGTGGCGGATATCAACGTCGTGAAGGCGGACCGCGTCCACAGGGTGGACGTCCACAAGGCGGGCCTGGCGGTGGTCGCGAAGGCGGCGGTCGTGAAAGTGGCCGCAAGTTCTTCCGCCGCAAGAAGGTCTGCAAGTTCTGCGTGGAGAAGATCGACTCGATCAATTACAAAGACGTTCGCCTGCTCGGACAATTCGTTGCCGAAAAGGGCAAGATCGTTCCGCGCCGCTTGACCGGTGTATGCACGCCGCACCAGCGCCGCGTCTCGGCAGCAATCAAGCAGGCTCGTAATATCGCGCTGCTGCCGTTCGCATCACGCGGATAGTAGTTACTTCACAGCCGAGGGCGGCTGTGCCAGATTTCCGGGAGCGCTTGGGGCGTTCCCTCACAGCCGAGGGCTCTTCGGCTTCGCTCAGGGCGGGCTGAAGAACTGTGCCACACATTCAAAGACGGAGTTCTGAAAATGGATGTCATTCTGAAAGAAGATGTAGCAACGCTTGGCTCGCGCGGTGACGTGGTAAAAGTCGCCGAGGGCTACGGGCGCAATTTCCTGCTGCCGCGCAAGCTAGCGATCGAGGCCACTAAGGCCAATCGCGCGGTTATCGAGCAAATGAAGAATGCGGCTGTCCGCCGCACTGCTTCAGAAAAGGGCGATGCCGAAGTGTTGGCGAAGCAGTTCGACGGCGTGAGCGTGGAGTTCACGCGCAAGGTCGGCGAAAAAGACCACCTGTTTGGTTCGGTCACTTCATCGGACATCGCCGAGGCGCTGGCGAAGAAGGGCTTCGACGTGGATCGTCGCAAGATCCAGCTGGATGAACCGCTGAAGAGCCTGGGAGAGTTCGATGTGCCGATCCGGCTGCATCGCGACGTGACTGCGCGGTTCAAGGTTGTTGTCAGCAAAGAAGCCGGCGAATAAGTCAAAGGCTTAACCGCGGATCAAAGAAGGATAAAGGCGGATTTTGTTTGAGACTGCACTGACATTTTGAAGATGTCAGTGCAGTTCTTTTTTTGGGACGCACTAACCTGCCATGGACTTCTTCAGCTGCGAATCACAGCTGTTCACGGCGAGACCTTCCAGCCGCACGTCCATAGACTCACAGAGCCTAAAAGTGTATTGGACAACCTGCCTTTTTTCGCGATAGTGTGAGCAAAACCTTTAACGCCGCCTCTCTACGGAAAAATGATGGCCGTGCCCCAACCCGCGCTCACTGACCCGCTTGAACAACTCGAGCTATCGGTCGTGCTGCCATGTCTGGACGAAGCAGAGACAATCACGGCGTGCGTAAACAAAGCCCTTCAAACCCTGAAAGAGAACGGGATCCTGGGCGAGGTGATTGTCGCCGACAATGGCAGCACAGACGAATCGCACGGATTGGCAAGGACTGCAGGAGCGAAGGTAGTCATCATCGGCGTGCGCGGATATGGAGCGGCTGTGAAGGCCGGGGTCTCGGCTGCCCGGGGCAAATATGTGGTGATGGCCGACGCTGACGACAGCTACGACTTCAGCCATATTCCGCGATTTCTGGATGAGCTCAGGAAAGGTTCTGACCTGGTGGTTGGGAACCGATTCAAGGGAGGAATCGCGTCCGACGCAATGCCGCCTTTGCATCGCTATCTCGGAAATCCTGTGCTGTCATTGGTCGGCAGGCTGCTTTTTAAGAGTCCGTGCGGAGACTTTCATTGCGGAATGCGCGGATTCACTAGAGAAGGTTTCGAAAAACTGCAACTACGCACCACCGGAATGGAATTTGCCAGCGAGATGATCGTGAAAGCTTCATTTGCCGGGCTGACGATCACAGAGGTGCCCACAACGTTGTCTCCCGATGGCAGGAGCCGGCGTTCTCACTTGCGTACATGGAGAGACGGATGGCGCCATCTGAGATTCCTGTTCCTGTATTGCCCAAGATGGTTGTTTCTCTATCCGGGGCTGCTGTTGATGATCTTAGGGTTGGGCGCCGGCGCCCTGCTTCTGCCCTCTGCAAGGACAATAGGTCAAATCACGTTTGATGTGCACACGCTGTTGTACGCGGCGATGTGTGTTCTGCTCGGTTTCCAAGCGGTGACATTCGCAATTTTTACGAAAGTGTTTGCCATCACCGAAGGACTACTTCCTCCCGATGAGCGCCTCAACAGGCTGTTCAAGTACATAAACCTTGAAGTAGGGCTGGCCGTTGGAGCGCTGCTGGTAGTCGCAGGAACGGGGTTGACGTTTCACCAGCTCGATTTCTGGAGCTCAAGACATTTTGGGCCGTTGAATCCCAGCGAGGTCTTAAGAGCTGTGATCCCGGCGGTGCTGTCGATAACGCTTGGCGTTCAAGTGATCTTTAACAGCTTCTTCCTTAGCGTTCTGGGATTATCGCGGGTATGAAGGCTGAGAAATTCGATGAGTTCGCGAGTAATTATGCCGTTGAGTGCAATCGAGCGCTCACCATTACCGGCGAATCGAGCGAATTCTATGCGGCCGGTCGCATCTCATGGGTGGAGAAAGCATTGCGGCGAATCGGCGAGACGAAACCCCGCCGGATCCTCGACTTTGGTTGCGGCATGGGTGCTTCGGCACCGCTTTTCGAGAAGTATTTTGATGTGGAATCCTATGTGGGCGTGGATGTCTCGAACCCAAGTCTCTCTCTTGCGGAAAAGAGCTTTGGGAAAAGCGGTCGAACATTTCGCAACATCAATGATTACAAGCTCGTCGGAGAAGTCGATCTAGCCTATTGCAATGGGGTTTTTCATCACATCCCACCAAGTGAAAGGCCGAGCCCACTGAAATGTGTGATGGAGGCCTTGCGTCCAGGAGGAGTCTTTGCCTTCTGGGAGAACAATCCCTGGAACCCGGGGACGCGGTATGTAATGGCAAATTGCGTATTCGATGGAGATGCTGAAACTATCTCCTCGGGAGCCGCTGCGCAGCTGCTGCGCGAGGCGGGATTTCAAGTCCTTTTTACTGACTTTCTATTTGTTTTTCCCAAGGCGTTCTCATTTTTGCGCCCTCTGGAGGCCCGAATCTCAAAGCTTCCGATCGGAGCACAGTATTTGGTCCTGGGCAGGAAACCCGAGTAGAACCTGCATTTCCGGTGATTGCGGTGGCTCGCAGCTGACCAGACCACCCCTAGCAATTCCCCTGCCACAGCTATAATTAGCTGCTTACGAAAGCCTGCCTGCCACGTCTATTCCTTGGAGCAAGTATAAGGAAACAAACGTGAAGTCAATCGCAGAGAGCTTAAGCGTTACGGCGTTCGGCTCGGCGGCAGGCACAAAGGTAAGCGGTCAAAACTCACAGCCCCAAGTTGGGGCAGGCATGGCAAGCACGATTTCGACACGCGTAGATGATACCGATCTGATACGCCAAGCTCAGCGTGGTGACCGCGCTGCGTTTGAAGCCCTCGTGCGGCAGTACGACCAAGCGGTGTTGAAGCTGGCCTTTCACCTCACCCGCTCCGAGCAAGATGCGCAGGACATTTATCAGGAAGCTTTCCTGAAGGCGTATCGTCACGTCGGCAATTTCCGTTTTGAGTGTTCGTTTTATACGTGGATCTACCGTATCGTCACGAATCTTTGCCTGGACCATCTGCGAAGAAAGCAGACTCGCAAGGAGGATTCGCCGGTGTCGGTGGATTCGAGCGGCGAGGAATACGACTTGCTTAGCAATGTCGCGGATGAGCGATCGGGAGCGAGTCCGGAACGTGATCTGATGCGGCGGGAATTAGGAAAGCGGATCGGGCTGGCGCTGAACAAGCTTACGCCGCGGGAGCGGATGGTCTTTGAACTCAAACATTATCAAGGGCTGAAGCTAAGGACGATCGGCGAGATGTTGAACACGACGGAAGAGACGGCAAAGAACACGCTCTTTCGCGCAACGCAGAAGTTGCGGCTGACGTTGGCTCCGATGAGATAGGGACGGCAGGACGTTGGCAGTACATGGTACGGACGGCGGCAAGATGCCGCCGTGACAGCCGGCGGGACGCCGGCGGTACATGAAAGCAAGCGGTACATGGAAGTTGAGGTAGCAAGCATATGAAATGCGAATGGGTACAAACCAACGGCGCGCTTTATCTTTACGATGAGTTGCCGGACGACGCGCGGCACGAGATAGAACAGCATCTGGCGAAGTGTCCGGATTGCACGGCCGAATTCGATTCGCTGCGGCAGTTCCACTCGGCGCTCACGGGGTTGAAGGGCGAAGAGCCGTCGGCGAGCCTGCTCGCGGCATCACGGATGCAGTTGCAGGAAGCATTGGAGTCTGCGGAGCAGTCGCGCGGATGGTCGCGCTGGACGATGGATGTCGCGGGCTGGATGCACCAGATGAGGTTTTCACCCGCGCTTGCCGTGATCTTGCTGATGATCGGATTCGGCGGCGGCATCATGACCAGCTTCAAGACGGCGGGCAACAAGAACACGGGCAGCGGTGAACAAGCACAGCCTGCGACGGATACGGCGTCCATCGCGTCGATCAGCGGCATCACACAAAATCCACAGACGAACAACGTGGAGATCAAATACAACAGAGTCGTTCCAGATACTGCGCAAGGCTCCTTAGACAATCCGAAGATCCAGCAGCTGTTGCTATTCGCCGCACGGAACAATTACAACTCCGGCGTGCGGTTGGATTCGATCGACATGCTTACGCAGAAGCCTGAGGACGCGCAGGTACGCGAGGCCCTGATCTTTGCGTTGCGTTATGACAAGAACCCGGGCGTGCGACTGAAGGCGCTGGCGGGGCTGCGTCCGTACATCAAGTCCGATATGCGAGTGCGTGACGTGATGCTGGAAGCGCTGCTGCGCGATTCCAACTCAGGGGTACGCACGGAAGCGATCCGTTCACTGCAACCGGTGACTGCGGATTCCAGCGTGCGTGCGACTTTGCAGGCGCTGGCTGAAAAGGACAACAATAAGTTCATCCGCAATGAATCGCGTCGTGTGCTGGCATCGCTGCCAGAGATCGAATAAGAGAGAGCAAGAAGGAACCGGAGAAAAGTGATCAGTGCAACGGGCAAGAAAACATTAACGATAATCCTGGCGCTGGGATCTGCCATGAGCTTGCACGCGCAGCAAAAACAAGTGCGCGTGTATCGCGAAGGCAATACCTGGGTGGAGGAGATAACCGGATCTGTCGCTCCCGGAAAGGGGCTGCGGTTGCGCTCGGCGATCGGGTCTGTGCAGGTACGCGGCGGCTCGCAGCAGAATGTCACATACACAGTCAAGAAGCGAGTGAGCCGCACTTCAGAAGAAGCTGCGCGACGCGACATGGCGAACTTCGTTTTCACCGCCGCTAGAAAGAGCGATGCGGTGTACATGGAAGCGGATTGGCCGCAATCCCGTTCGGGGAGACTGAATGCGGAGTTTTACATCAATGTGCCCAAGGACACCTCCTGGGTAAAGGTGGATACGTTGGGCGGCAGCGTAGGTGTGAATGCAATATCGGGCAAAGTGGATGCGGGCACCGCGGGCGGCAGCATATCGCTGGACGAGATCGGTGGAGCGACCGATGCGCACACTTTGGGTGGAAGCATTGATGTGGGCCGAATCACGGGTGATGCGAAGTTGGAGACTCAAGGTGGCAGCATCAACATCGGGTGGGTCGGCGGAAACATTGTGGCCAGCACCTCTGGTGGAAGTATTCAGGTAGGAAGCGGGAGCCAGGGCGTGACAGTGGAATCGGCGGGCGGCAGCATCAGCGTAAACAAATGCCATGGAGAATTACGCGCCACCACTGCGGGTGGGACGATCGATATCGGCGACGTGGACGCGGGAGCGCACCTTGAATCGGCGGGTGGCGGTATTCGTCTCGCATCGGCGAAGGGAAGAGTCAGCGCGAATACAGCGAGCGGAGGCATCAAGCTGCTGCGGTTGACGAGCGGAGTGCGCGCGGAGACGATGTCCGGGCCCATCGAAGCGGAGTTCATTGCGTCGCGGAGTGAGTTTACGGAGTCACATCTGGAGACAACGGTTGGTGACATTGTGGTCTACATTCCGTCTGACTTGGGAGTGACTGTGAAAGCGGTGATCGATTTCGTGAACGGCCACACGATCAGTTCTGATTTTGATGGCCTGCGTAAGTCGAGTGAAGGCGGCCAGTACGGGCCGCAAGAGTTGTACGCCGACGGGCGCATCAATGGTGGTGGCCCGGTGCTGAAATTGCACACGACCAACGGGAATATCGAGATACGCAGATTAAAAAGCAAGAGATAAAGAGTTTCCTTTGCTCGAATAGAGAGAGCGATCCAGGAGTGGTGGGGTTATGAACTGGAAAAAGTTGATGGTTCCAACATCGGTGCTCACGGTAATGGCCGGAATGTCGATGGCGGCAAGCAGTGCGGCTGCACAGACGCCGAAAGCGCCGCCGGCGCCGCCGGCTGCACAAACGCCAAGGCCAGCGCCAGCCCCGAAGGCATACGCGTACTCGCTTGGGACCAGCGGTACGGGTTCCTACCTGGGAGTGGATATCGCAGATATCAGTTCAGACCGCGTGGCCCCGTTGAAGTTGAAGGACGAACACGGCGTGGAGATCACGATGGTGGACCGCGACGGTCCCGCCGGCAAGGCTGGACTGAAAGACCATGATGTGATCCTCGACTTCAATGGAACACGCGTGGAAGGCGAAGAGCAGCTGAGGCGCATGATCCGTGAGACGCCTCCGGGGCGAACGATCACGCTGGGAATCAGCCGCGACGGCCAACCCACGCAGATCAAAGCCACCTTGGGCGATCGCCGGAAAGCTGTAGCGCTTTGGAGGGACCATATCCCACCGAATTTTCCTGTGATGACGATGCCAGAGCCACCAGAGATGCCGGAAATGCCGGAGATGCCAGGCATGCAGTCATACACCGTGGTGCGGGCCTACTCAGCAGTTGCGGGAATGATGGTGGACAACCTCACGCCCCAACTGGGTGAATATTTCGGGGTGAAGTCTGGCAACGGAGTGCTGGTGCGCTCAGTAGAAAAAGGCAGCCCGGCCGAAGCGGCAGGATTGAAGGCAGGCGACGTCATCGTGAAAGTGGACAATGAAGAGATCAAAGACCGCGGTGACTGGCGTGAGGCGATGCGGAAAAGTGGGAAGGTCAGCCTGGGAATCGTCCGCAATAAGCGCGAGCAGATGTTGCAATTGACATTGCCGGAGCGCAAGCGCAAGGACAATTCTCGGCTGAGACTGCAAATGGGGGACGATGATTTTGATATCGATTCCGATATCGATCTCTCCGCATTGGAGAACTTGCACAATCTTGCGCCGATGATCCACGAGCAGATCCGAATGGCACTGCCACAAGCACAACGTGAGATCGAATTGGCACAGGTGGAAGCAGCGAAATCATTGCGCGAGATCCAGCCCAAACTGAAAATAGAACTGAAGAACACCCAGAAGCAGATCGATCGCGAGATGAAGAACCTGGAAAAGCAACTCAAGGAATTCAACAACGAAGAGTAGATCTAAGTTACAAATAGAAGTGATCGCCCGGCGACTTCCGCCGGGCGTTTTATTTTGCTACTTGGTTGTTGAAGCAGCGTCCAACGCGCTGCGCAGTGTTTTTGCCACAGTTTGCGCGTCCCCTTCTGCCCAGAAATGAACGAAGACCATCCGTGGCTCGTCGTCGAGCAAGTGGTTGTGCATGGCAGTGACTAATATGCTGCCGCTTCGCAAAGCGGCGACGACGCGCTGAACCTCATCTTCTTTGAGAACGAAATCGCCAGTGGCGGCAACTCCCTTTGGTGAAGTCTGAAAATTAATTGCAGTAGCCATGCCCATAGCGGGCGGTAGCATTTCTTGGTGCATGCTGATGGGGTGAGTGCGCGGGAATCCAAATGCCAATACGTTTCCATTCACGGCGCCGGCCTTGCCTAGCGCCGTTTCAATAGTCTTCTGATCCGGGAAGGTGGCGGTGGGTTGGGACTTGGCTTCAGTGATCGGTGTTTTCGTTTCGGCCAGTGCCTTCTTCAGCGTAGCCAGCACGGCAGCCAAATCGCCGCGTGCGAAGAAATGGATATACATGACTTGCGGCTCTTCGCCGATCAGGTGATTGTGAATCGCGGTAATCTCGAATCCTCCAGCTTGCAATGCGGATATCACGGGATTTAGTTCAGAAGAGAGCAATACGAGGTCTCCATCGGAAACAACTCCGTTTGAGGTTTTTCGAAATGCCGTCCAGGAGCCGAGACCGGTTCCGGCCTCGACCTTTGTCGCACCGATGTGGACGTTCAGATCACTGCGGGGAAACGACACCTTGTAAATGCCGTCTTGCAGTTTTCCCGATTTGCCCAGAATCTGCGGGACGCTGGCCCATTCATCTGCTGCGGGTTGTTGGGCATTGCTGAAAATCGAGAAGCATACAAGGAAGAAAAGACTAGCTCTGCGCAAAAAATCCATACGTCCTCCGGTAAGAAGTACACGCCTAAGTATTTATAAACAAAAGGGTTGCCGTCCAACCCGTCAAGAGAGCTCCAGCATCTTAAAGGATAGAACAAGGATTCAATCCTCAGGAGTAAGACGATGAAAAAGACCCTCGTGTGTCTGGCTGCGACAAGTTTATTTGCAATCAGCAGCTTTGCGCAAACAAGCGGATCGTCCGCGACATCAAGCGGAACGCAAACTACAACCACAACCGAGACTACGACGAAAAAATCTGGAGCCGCGAAGGAAAGAACACTGACGGGATGCGTGGCGGCCGGAGATGAAGCAAACGAGTACGTGCTTACGCATGGCAAGAAAAAAGTTGAACTGGTCAGCACGGAAGACTTGAAACCGCATGTCGGCCACACGGTGAAAGTCACCGGCAACTGGACCACCGAAGCCAAAGAAAAACAGGAGATGGGCGGTGGCGCTGAAAAAGGTGAGCACAAGGAAAAGGCAGGAGAACGTCATTTCAAAGTGGACAAAGTCGACATGGTCTCAGACAACTGCACAGCGACAACAGCCAAGACCAAGGTGAAGTAGGGATCGCAGTCTTGAGGTCGATCAAGGACAGGATGTCCCACCTGTGGCTTCGCCACAGATGGGGCACCCGCTTCGTTTTTTGTGGTGGACCTATTCTGTCCAGCGTTTGAAGATCAGCGAACCGTTGGTTCCGCCGAAGCCGAAGCTGTTAGAGAGCGCGATGTCGAGTTTCGCCTTGCGAGCGGTGTTGGGAACGTAATCCAGATCGCATTCCGGATCGAGATTCTCGATGTTGATGGTGGGAGGAATCACCTGGTCGCGTAATGCGAGAATGGTGATGCCGGCTTCGAGGCCACCTGCGCCGCCGAGAAGATGTCCGGTCATCGATTTCGTCGAACTGACGTGCAATTTTTTGCTGGTCGCATGTTCACCGAAGGCGCGTTTGATGGCCTTGGTTTCCAAGATGTCGCCAATGGGAGTGGAAGTACCGTGGGCGTTGACGTAGTCCACATCCTCGGGCTTGATGTTAGCGTCTCGAATGGCGTTCAGCATCACGCGGTATCCGCCTTCGCCATCTTCAGCCGGCTGAGTGATGTGATATGCGTCCGCGCTCATGCCGTAGCCGATGATCTCAGCGAGAATATTCGCGCCCCGCGCCTTCGCGTGTTCCAGTTCTTCAAGGATGAGAATGCCTGCGCCTTCGCCGATGACGAAGCCATCGCGGTCTTTGTCCCAGGGGCGGCTGGCTCTTTCGGGAGCGTCATTGCGCGTGGAGAGCGCGCGCATAGCGGCGAATCCGCCAACTCCCATCGGAGTGATCGCGGCTTCGGTGCCGCCGGCAATCATCACGTCTGCATCATCGCGCTCGATGATCTTGTAAGCGTCGCCTATGGCATGCGCGCTGGTAGTGCAGGCGGTACAAGTGGCTTCGTTGGGGCCTTTGGCGTTGTAGCGGATGCTTACGTGTCCGGCAGCGAGATTGACGATGGAAGCGGGAATGAAGAAAGGTGATATTTTTCGCGGGCCGCCCTGCATGAGATTGGTATGCTCGCGCTCGATGACGTCGAACCCGCCGATACCGCTGCCAATATGAACGCCCACGCGAGTGGAGTTCTCCTCAGTAACTTTCAGGCAGCACATCTTCATGGCTTCATCGCTGGCGGCGAGCGCCAGATGGATGAAGCGCCCCATCTTCTTGATCTCTTTTTTCTCGATGAACTTCAGCGGGTCAAAATTCTTGACCTCAGCGGCGATGGTGCAGGCGAAGGCGGTGGCATCGAAATGGGTGATGGTGGAAACGCCACTCTTGCCAGCCTGCAGGTTTTGCCAGACTTCAGGGGCGGTATGGCCGACGGCGCAAATGAGACCCATGCCAGTAACAACAACACGTCGATTAGGGTTAACGGCGCCTCGGGACAAAACTACTTGCCGCCTTTCGAATTCTTTTCGATGTATTCGACGGCGTCTTTCACGGTGCGGATCTTCTCGGCATCTTCGTCGGGAATCTCGATGTCAAAGGACTCTTCGAAGGCCATGACGAGCTCGACGGTGTCGAGCGAATCGGCCCCGAGATCATCGACAAAAGAAGCGCTGGATGTGACTTCGCCTTCGTCCACACCAAGTTGTTCCACAATGATCTGTTTTACTTTGTCTTCAACGGCAGTAGCCATGTTGTGTTGGCCTTTCCTGGTACTTTGCTGGGATGTTTAGATGTTTGCTGAATGCGTCAGGAACTATTGTTTTACGGCCTTCGAATTCTTCTCGATGTAGCTGACCGCATCCTGGACGGTCTTGATGGTTTCGGCCTGTTCGTCTGGGATCTCGAGATCGAAGGCCTCTTCGAATGCCATGATGAGCTCGACGCGGTCGAGTGAATCGGCACCGAGGTCGTCAACAAAGGACGCAATGGGTGTGATCTCGCTCTCCTCCACGCTCAGCTGGTCAATGATGATCTGCTTAACTTTATCTTCAATTCCGGGCATGTTGATGTGCGCCTCCTGCGCGTGGGCCGATTCGACCGCATAGTGTAATCCAGCCCGCACTCCTCCGCCAGACATCCAGAATGGGGCAGGACCGATTGGGCAAACTTAAATCCTAAATGCTGGGGCCAAGGTGGTCAATGCGGGGAGGAGTTGGTTTGACTGCGCGAGCGGCCCAAGCTTGTTTGCTGATGGAGTAAAAGGCATGTGGGGAACCGTAATGCAAGAAGTCTTTTTCGTGAGTCATTCCGAGTTTTCCCATCAGGTGCGTGGAAGCCCGGTTCTCTGGGACGGCGACCGCGACGACATGGTCGATACTAGTCTGTTCAAAGCCATAGGCGAGCGCCGCGGAAGCGGCTTCGGTGGCGAGTCCCTTTCCCCAGTACGACGGAGTCAACCACCAACCAACCTCAGGTTCACCTGTTTCAGCCAACGGCTGAAGTCCGCAAATGCCGCAGAATTCATTGCTATCTTTTGAGATCAGCTTCCAATAACAGAGTCGGAGCGCGGCGAATTGCCGCAATTGTTTTTCAATGAACTCCCGCATTCGAGCCTCCGTCCATGGAATCCCATTGTTGATGAAGCGCATGACCTCGGAGTCGGTTGCGATGGGACGGAACGCGTTGATCTCTCCGGCAATGTCCTCGGGATCCCAACAATGCATGCGCAAGCGTTCTGTTTCCATGAATGTCATTTGAGTGTTGGAGATTGCGAGGCCGCGTTCGAGATCAGCATGTCGGCATAGACGAATCCGTCACGCTCAACTACTTCGCCGAGTGTGATGTCGATCGGTTTCGAAAAGATGGGGCCATCGTAGACGCAGGTGTGGAACTCGCCATTTTCGCCGCAGGGGTCGATACCAGGAGGCAAGTCATTCAGGAGCGCAGTGTCGAACTCGCGGCCGGCGAAGCTGGGAGACAGCGACTTCGGATCGATGCAGGTGATGCGGGCGCGAAGTCCGCCGGAGATCATCTCATGCGCGAGCTTCTCGGTCGGGATCTCCCAGAGAGGGAAGATCGGATTGAGACCCGTGCCTTGCAACTGCTTTTCCCGATACGTGCGGATCTCCTGAAGATAGAGGTCGCCGAAAGCAATGACTTCTACTCCTTTTGCAATCGCGTCTGAACATGCGGCCTGCATCACGCATTCGTAAGTCTCGTTTGAACACGGCCAGGGAAGCGGCAATTCAATCAGCGGGAGACCCGCGGATTCAGCCTGGGCGCGCAGCAGTTCTACGCGAGTTCCGTGCATGGCAACGCGGTTGAAAGTCTGATTCACCGTGGTGAGCAGGCCTACGACGTCGTACTGATTTTGCTGGCGTAAAAGGTGCAGCGTCCACGCGCTGTCTTTGCCGCTGCTCCACGAGAGCAATAATCTTTTCCTGGGCATTGAATCCTATTCTGTTTTTTGTCCTGCCGAAAATCGCGATTCGGCGTAGGCGGTCACCCGCTCCAGCGCGGCCTGCATCTCTGCGTGCACTTTCTCCATGCCCGCGGAATCGAGATTGGCGGTAACGTTTATCACTTTGCTGAAACGTACGAGAGCCCGTGTGAACGGCTTGGGAATCATGGTCTGGTCCCATGAACGCAGAGTCCATTTTTTCTGTAGAGCCAGGTGATAGCAGATGAGCGGGACCTGCGTATTGCGCGCCAGCAGCACTGGCCCGGGTTTGGCGACGTGTCGTGGGCCGCGTGGACCGTCGATGGTGAAGGCCACGGTATGACCATTCTCGATCTCAGTATGCATGCCCAGCAGTGCGCGGGCGGCATCGCGAGAGCTGGAACCGCGCACGGCACGAAAGCTTAGATTCTGAATGATGCGCGCGATATATTCGCCATCGAAGCTGCGGCTGGTCATCACCGCGATCTGACGGTTGCGAAAGACCCAAGCGGAGGCGAAGACGCATTGATGCCAGAAACAATAAATGGCGGGGACATGAATTATTTCCGAAGTGCCGCCCTCTTCGATTTCGACTTCAAACCTGATCGTAGGGCCAATCAGCCGGATGGCGAGTGTACCCAGAGTGCTGATAAAGAACAGCGCAAGCCGCTGACGGAAAGTGAAGAGACGGAGAGGTGGCGGTTCTACTTTCTCACCGAGTTGTGGGGTGCCCGCCACGGGACGATTGTAAAGCAGGCATTAGCGATTCGCTCTTAGCCTTTAGCTCTTAGCTGGAAGCGAGTTGTCCCACCCTATCCTGCGGATGAGGGTGGGGCACCCGCAAGAAGCCCTCAGAGGCTAAAGCCCTTTCATCTGGGGCGGAATATGCAGGCCTAAAGGCCTGCGCCACCCATTCGGGTTATTGCCCTCAGGCGTAGCGAATCCACTTGATGATCTCCGGCAGGGTTGGACGCTTGCCGTACATAAGAATGCCAACGCGATAAACGCGCGACGTCAGTTGCAGGGTCAAGTAGATGGTCAAGATCATGATGCCAATGCACGTGGCGATCTGCCAGAACGGTGGTGTCTGCACGACAATGCGCGCGAACATCACCAGCGGCGCGGCGAAGGGAATCATCGAGACGAATACTACGCGCGGATCATTGGGAACGCGGATGGCCAGGAACATCATAAAAAATGACAGGATGAGCGGCATCATCACGAACATTTGAATCTGCTGCGCTTCCTGTTCAGAGTTGACCATTGCACCCAATGCTGCGCAGAGTGCGCTGTAGAGGAAGTATCCCAGCAGGAAGAACGTTGCGAAGTAAATACCTGTTGATATGGAATAGTTGGCCTGCTTTACCACGTCCGCCATCATGGTGAAGCCGGGTGTGGCGGCGACAGTGCCCATCAAGACCCAGATGACGATCTGCGTAAGCCCAACCGCGCCAACCCCGAGAATCTTGCCGGCCATCAGGTCAGTTGACGCAACGCAGGACATCATGACTTCCATGATGCGCGAAGTCTTTTCCTGAAGGACCGAACGCATGACGCTCATCCCGAAGATAAGGACGGTCATGTACATGGCAAAGCCGAGAATGAAGATGCCGATGAATTGCAGCCCTTCGTTGGATTTCTTTATTTTTCCGTCCTTCCATTGAACGGTATCGATCTTGTAAGTCTTCAGGACATTTTCTACGTCGCCGTCGGACAAGCCGCGGGTGCGGAGATCCTGCTTCATCAAGGCGTCGCGAACCGCGGATCGCAGGCCGTTGAGCTCACTGAAGTCGGAGACAGAGGCGGCCGTGTAAGTCAACGCGTGCTCGTCCAAAGCTTTGCTGTCGAGCCAGATGAACGAGTCAATCTCCTTGGTATCTATCTTTTTCTCCAGCGCAATACGTTCCTGTTCGGAAACGTCATTACTGATCGTGACGTTGTACTTTACTTCCTCCAATGCCTCCTGTCGGCTCTTGCGTCGCACATCGGGTTCAGCGGCAGAGTCGGGAGGATTGGAAAGGCGGTCCTTTATTGCTTTGCCAAAGTCCGCGTTAGAGGTGACCACAACCAAATTGCGGATGCCACCGCTCTTGGCATTGATCATTAGGCCGGGAATCACGGCCCAAGCAATGGCCAGAGCAGGTGTGAGCAGCGTAAAAATCAAGAAAGCCTTGGTGCGCACGCGCTCCAAGTACTCGCGTTTGGAAATAAGCCAGACATTTCGCAGTGTCATCTTATGCATCGGTTTTGCCCACCACTTCTATGAAAATCTCTTCCAGTGACGGTTCCATCAGCTCAAACTTGTTCACACGGGAGCGCTCGGTCACGGTCTTCAGCAACTTTTGCGCGTCAGCGCCGGGAGCGAGTCGCACCAGCACGTGCCCTTCATAGCGGTCGAGTGAGCGCACCATAGTGTCAGCCTGGAGAAAATCGCCTTCGCTGGATTCCTCGAAAGTGATCTCCACATGATTTCTGCCGTATCGCGATTTGACCTCGCGCAGTTCGCCTGCGAGCACGGCCTTGCCTTTGTTAACGAGGCATATCGAGTCACACAATTTTTCCACCTGCTCCATACGGTGCGTGGAGAACAAAATGGTCTTGCCCTTTTTACGTAAGTCGATAAGCACGTCTTCTAGAAGCTTGGAATTCACGGGATCCAGGCCGGAGAAGGGTTCATCCATGATGATGAAATCGGGATCATGCACCAGAGTTGCAATGAACTGGATCTTCTGTTGCATCCCTTTAGAGAGTTCGTTCGTCTTCTTCTGGAAACTTTCGGCAATCTCGAGGCGCTCGCCCCAGGCAAGTGCGCGTTTTTTGGCCTCAGCGGCGGAGAGGCCGTGCAGTTCACCGATGAAGACCAGTTGCTCCACAACCTTCATCTTGGGGTAGAGACCGCGCTCTTCGGGGAGATATCCCACGCGCTTGAGGAAATCACGGCGGAATGGCTCGCCAAACATACGGACCTCGCCGGAGTCGGGCATAGTGATGCCGATCATCATGCGGATGGTACTGGTCTTGCCAGCGCCATTCGGGCCAAGAAGCCCGAACATGGTGCCGGCTGCGATGGAGAAAGACAAGTTGTCGACGGCGACAAATTTGTCATAGGACTTGCAGACGTTCTTCAATTCAACAGGATGCATAGATTTGCCAAGTATTGCTATCCGTGACGAGGGCAGTATTGTTCCTTACGGCTCCGCCTATTGACAACGAGGAAGATTACTGACGATACGGGTTCCGGGCCGGCAAAGTTTCAACAGGGAATCAAAAAAGGGATCAGAATTGCAGGAAGTCGTCCACCCACTTTTGCACCAATTGCCGACTCCTATGCTCCGAATCAAAACGGATGCCGATCATGCTGCCGGTCTCGCGACGCCAGCAAATAGAAGCGGTGATATCGACGTCTTGCGCCTCCGGCAAGACGAACTTGGCCTGCACTTTTATCTTGCCGTGCATCAGTTCGGGAGCACGCAATGACATGCCGCCGCTGCTGATCTCCTCGCTTAGGGTGGTGACCCGATGTCCATCCGCGGACAAGACAACTTCGACAGCAAGCGGGATGCGAACGTATCGCCGATATTCGTGAAGCGCGAGCAGATATGTGGCACGCACGACTTTGAGCGCGGCGGGCCGCTCCAGTGGATCCGGAAAGATGGCGTTGATGCAATACCGCGAGTAACGCATCGCGACCTTGGGGTCGGAGGCGATTCCGTAGATGAGCATGCGGCGGTTGGAAGGCGAATTGCGCGCGGCTTCAAGGACCGGGCCGGCAGAATCGTCGAGGCGGAGGACGCAACCTTCAAATTTTTCCTTGGCCAAACGCTTTTTTTCGTCGCCATCCAAGGCGGTGGTTTTGACGTTGAACTGCTTGAAGCAGTCAGTGAGCAATTTGGCATCTGCCTCGTCCAGGTCAAGCAGGGCGACGCGGGTGGCGGGCTTTGGAACCGGTGTTTGGGCTGTTTTTGGTTGTGCCATGAAGGAAAATGAAAGCGAAATCCTAGGCGGGCGCTTGCTTGGTGCGCCCGGCGGTGAAGACGCAATTGCGTCCGGCTTGCTTAGCCTGGTAAAGAGCGGAATCGGCGGCGGCGACGATCTCGTCGCGGACTTTGCCGAAGGTGGGAGAGTCGGCCACTCCAGCGCTGATGGTGACTTTTCGTGGGACGCCGGGGAAGTGCCACGCCTCCACGGCACGGCGCAATTTTTCCGCGACCTCAAGCGCGTTCTCGCCATTGGTTTGCGGGAGCAATAGGGCAAACTCTTCGCCGCCGTATCGGCAGACGACGTCGCCGCCCTTGCGCAGATGTTGTGTGAATACGTGCGAAGCCTGACGGAGGACTTCGTCGCCGAGCAGGTGTCCGAATTCGTCATTCAGTTTTTTGAAATGATCGATGTCCATCATGATCACGGACATCGACGAGCCATAACGATTGGCGCGCTCTAGTTCTTCCGCGATACGCAGCTCAAAAAACCGGCGGTTGAAGATGCCTGTAAGACCGTCGAGATAGGCGAGCTGCTGGGTCTTTTCAAAGTGACGTGCGTTCTGGATGGCGGCGGCGCAGATATCGGCGACGGCCTCCAGAGGTTGAATGTCTGATGGTTCAAAGGCGTGCCGCTTGGCGCTCTCCAGGGCCAGGCATCCAAGCTTTTCGCCGTAGAAGATCAAGGGCACGCACATCTCGGAAAGCGTTTCTTCGAAGCCGGGAAGATAGCCGGTGTCATTGGTGACATCGTTTTCCAGCACGGTTTTTCCCAACTCGATGGCACGCGCGGCTATGCCGAGGCCGGGCGCAAGCAGGTCACCTTTTTCGACACTTGCGGTCAATTTGCCAAGATGAGCGCGGACCTGAAGTTGTCCTTCCTGCACGAGGAGAACGGCCACGTGATCGACGGCGAAACGCTCAAGGATCAAGCGGCAGACTTTTTCCAGAAGCTCATCCAGATCCACTACCGCGGTGGTCTGGCGGGCGATAGCGTTGATGGCCTCCAACTGGCGGGCGCGCCGTTGCTCCAAGGAATAGAGCCGCGCATTTTCCAATCCTTGCGAAGCCTGCGTGGAAAAGAGCGCGAGCAGATCGATGGTCTCGTTGTCGAAAAATTCCGGAGAGTCACTTTGAAAATCGACTACGCCCACAACTTCGTCGCGCACCATCAGAGGGATGGCGACTTCCGACCGTGTATTGGAAAGACGCATGATGTAGCGGGCGTCCTTAGTGACGTCACGCACGTAGACGGGACGTTTCGCGCGCGCCGCGGCCCCTACAATTCCTTCGCCGATCGGTTGCCGCACCTCACCTTCAGATTGCGGGCGACCAAAACCGGCACGCAGGTAGAGCTCCCGGGTATTCGCGTCAATCAGAAAGATGGCAGCATTCGGCATCTGGAAGTAGTCCCGCATGATGGAGAGGGCGCGATTGAGCACCTCGTCCAGATCAAACGTGGACATCACCGCCTGACTGAGGTCGTACAAGATGGCGATTTTCTGCATTGGGAGTGAATTAGATTTTAACGCGGAACTCTCGAGGACACCCGCAAAATCTCAATCCGACTGAGGGGCTTTGTTAACATCCACTGGTGCTTGAGCTGAACACGCCGGTGATGTACGTGAAGGGCATTGGGCCCCGACTGGCCGAAATGCTTGCCGCAAAAGGCATTGAAAGCGTCGAAGACCTGCTCTATTACCTTCCGTTCCGATACGAAGATCGGGTGAACCCGCGGACGATCGGCGAATTGCAGTCCGGAGAGATGGCGAGCATTATCGCCGAAGTGCGCACGGCCATGCTCTTCCGCACGAAACGAATGCCTATCTTCGAAGTGACCTTTGGACAAGGTCGCTCCACGTTGAAGGGCATCTGGTTTCATGGCACTTACTTGAAAGACAAATTCAAGCCCGGCCAATTGGTGGCGCTTTACGGCAAGGTGGAGAAGAGCACACGCGGGCGCGGCAGTCTGCAGGTGATCCAACCGCAATATGAGATCCTCGCCAACCCAAATGAAGCCTACCAAAGCGATGGTGATGCCGCTCGATTGGAGAAAGAAGCCGAGCGGCGGGTGGAGGAGTCGCTGGAGATCGGGCGAATCGTTCCAATTTACGAGTCGGCGGCGAACCAGAAATTGACTTCACGATGGTTTCGCGGCGCGATATTTCGGGCGTTGCAAAATCTGTCGCAACAGATCGGCGACGGCATTCCTCGTACTGTGGCTGAGCGAGTGGAGCTGATGGACCGACGCGAGGCGTTCAATCGTGTCCATTTCCCGCCCGCGGGGGAAAGTTTTGCCCAGTTGCAATCGGCGCGAACGCCTGCGCACGTGCGGTTGATATTCGAAGAACTCTTTTTTCTGGAAGTGGGACTGGAACTGAAGCGAAAACGATTGCGCGCGCGGCCGGGGATCTCATTCAAGCTGGATGAGCGTGTCCGCGGGGCGATCAAGAAATTTCTTCCATTCCATCCCACGGCAGCACAGAAGCGCGTGCTGAAGGAGATCGCGGATGACATGCTGCATCCCGCACCGATGCGGCGCCTGCTGCAAGGCGATGTGGGGTCAGGGAAGACGATCGTCGCGCTTCAAGCGGCGGTGATCGCGATTGAGAATGGATATCAGGCCGCGCTGATGGCGCCAACCGAAATTCTGGCGACGCAACATTATCTGGCTGCGCGACGGATGCTGGAGCCTTGTGGGTACCGGGTTGTGCTACTCACGGGTTCACTGGAGCAAGACCGCAAGCGCGAGATCCGCCGATACATTGCGCAGGGAAATGCGCATCTGGTGATCGGCACGCATGCGCTGATCGAAGAGAAAGTCGAGTTCGCGAAGATCGGGCTGGTGGTGGTGGACGAACAACATCGCTTCGGCGTTATGCAGCGTTTCAAGCTGATGAAAAAAGGCGCAACCGAACCGGATGTGCTGGTGATGACGGCGACGCCGATCCCGCGCACGCTGGCGCTGACACTTTACGGAGACCTGGACACCAGCGTTCTCGACGAGCTTCCGCCGGGACGGACGGCGATTACGACTCGCCGCGTATCCGACGAGCGCGCCGAAGAGGTGTGGGCGTTTGTGCGGAAACAGATCAAGGCGGGACATCAGGCCTATGTCGTCTATCCGGTGATTGAAGCGGTGGAGCAAGAAAGCGAGTGGCCAGACATGGAAGCCGATGCGTCGAAAAAAGGTCGCTCGAAGATGGGATTGAAGGCCGCAGTGGCAATGTATGACGAGTTGCGCAAGAAGATATTTCCCGACCTGCGCATCGGATTGCTGCACGGCAAGCTGGATTCCGACGAGAAGGATGCGATCATGCGCCGCTTCCAGCGCGGAGAGATCGATCTGCTGGTGTCAACGACGGTGATCGAGGTAGGCGTCGACGTCCCAAACGCGACCATCATGGTGGTGGAACATGCCGAGCGCTTTGGGCTGGCGCAACTGCACCAGCTTCGTGGGCGCATTGGACGCGGCGCGGCAAAATCTTATTGCATCCTGATGACGGATTCGACGGCGAAGCTTTCGCCTGAAGCGGAGCGTCGTCTGGACGAGATGGTGCGCACGCAGAACGGATTCGAGATAGCGGAATTAGACCTCGAGCTGCGCGGGCCGGGAGAGTTCTTCGGCACTCGACAGGCGGGGATGCCGGAATTGCGCGTCGCCAATCTTCTGCGCGATCGGGAGATCCTGGAAATCGCGAAACGAGAGGCTGCTGGGGTTGTTGCTGGAAGTGATCCGGCGGTGTCGCAAGAAGAGAAAGTGACTTTGATGGACCACCTCAAGCGACATTGGCAACGGCGGTATGGGCTTGTGGAGGTGGGATAATACCCAGATGTCTACAACTTCCAACACGCTTTTCCGCAAGTTGCCTTCGGTGGATGAAGTCTTGCGACTGCCGGGGATACCGGAACTCGCAGCACGCGAGTCAGCTTCGGCAAGCGCGATTGCGGATGCTGCGCGGGCGGTGCTGGATCGCCTTCGCGAGGAGATTGCCGCGGGCCATTTGAAGCAGGCGGCAGTCGAAATCGCGGTTAGCGGGATTGCAGTTGCGGTGGAGCAGCATCTTCGGCAGTCGCTCACGCCATCGCTGAAGGCGGTGATCAATGCAACCGGTGTGATCCTGCACACGAATCTTGGTCGTGCGCCGCTGTCGGAAGCAGCAATCAAGCATATCGGCGAGATCGCTCGCGGATATTCGAATCTTGAGTTTGATGTTGAGACGGGCGAACGCGGTAAGCGCGATGTCCATGTGCAGGGGTTGTTTGCGCGGTTGCTCAATGTTGACAGCCAGTTTGATGTGCAGACGGTTGTGGTCAACAACTGCGCGGCGGCGGTGATGCTGGCGTTGAATTCGCTGGCTGAGGGTGGAGAAGTCATCGTCTCGCGTGGGGAACTGGTGGAGATCGGCGGCAGCTTCCGCGTGCCGGAGGTGATGGCAAAATCGCAGGCGATCCTGCGCGAGGTAGGGACAACGAACCGCACGCGCATCGCCGATTACGAAAATGCGATCAATGAGAAGACGCGGTTGCTGTTACGGGTGCATCGGTCGAATTTTGCGATTGTTGGATTTACGGAGCAGCCGTCTATCGCTGAACTGGTGGCGCTGGGGCGAAACCACAAGATCCCCGTATTAGAGGATCTGGGCAATGGAGCGTTGATCGATCTGCGCGCGCTGGGCGTGAATGAAAGCGGAGTTGCGGAGAGCATACGCGCGGGTGTGGACGTGATCACGTATAGCGGCGACAAGCTTCTCGGCGGCCCGCAAGCGGGGATGCTCAGCGGCCGCGCCGACCTGATCGCGAAGATCCGTTCCAATCCCATGTTCCGCGCGTTGCGTGTGGACAAACTCACTTATGCGGCGCTTGAGGCCACGCTGATGGACTACTTGCGCGGCAATCATGATGCGATCCCTGTGGTGCGCATGATCCGCTCGAGCGCGGAGGAGATTCGGGTGCGCGCGGAAGCATTGTCCAAGGTGGTGGGGAAGCCACCCAAATTGTTGGCTGGAGTAGTCGCGGGCGAGTCGATCATCGGGGGCGGAACCGCGCCGACTGCAGTGTTGCCAACCTTTCTTGTGTCCGTTACCAGCGAAAAATACAGTGCGGATGAATTGCAGGCGCGGCTCCGTGCCAATCACGTGCCTATTGTCGGCCGGGTTGAAGAGGGCTTCGTGCTCCTGGACCTGCGGACCGTCTTTCCGGAGCAGGATCGCATCATCGCCGAAGCACTTATAGCGATTTCAGGGTAATGGCGACCGTCTACACGCTTGGACATTCTACCCGCGAGCTGGCCGACTTTTCCGCTGTACTGCAAGCACATGAGATCCAAGTCTTAGTGGATATCCGCGCGTTTCCCATGTCGAAGCGGCTGCCGCATTTCAATCGCGAGCGGTTGGAATTATGGTTGCCGGAGATCGGCATCGAGTATCGCTGGATGCAGGAGCTTGGCGGGAGACGCAAGAAAATCCTGACCGAATCGCCGAACATCGCCCTGCGCAATGACTCTTTTCGTAATTATGCGGATTACATGCTGACGGAAGAGTTTCAGTCGGCGGCGGGAGCGGTGGCGGAAGTTGCGGAGTCACACAAGGTGGCAATCATGTGTGCGGAGCGGATGTATTTCCAGTGTCACAGGATGCTGGTGTCGGATTACTTAACGGCGCACGGGCATCACGTGTTGCACATCGAGAACGAGAAGCGTCCGCGCGAACACAAGATGATGGACGAGGCGCGGGTGGTGGAGGGGAAATTGATCTATCGGGGAGATCGGCTGCTTTGAATCACAATCTTGAGTACCTCAGGCTAAAGCCCGTCCGAAGGAGCGGCGTTTTCGGCACGGCTGAAGCCGTGCCCTTTCAAATCAAGTCTCACCAAAGCAAGCCCAATCATTCCCGCCGGATTGCGCTCGAGCATGATACGTTTATCATTCTTTCGGATGGCCATCGTCGGTACAGGCATTGATATTACCGAAGTCCCGCGCATCGCGGCGTCAATTGCGCGCTTTGGCGAGCGCTTCCTTAATCGTGTATTCACCGCCAAAGAGATTGCCTATTGCAAGTCCAAATCGAAGCACGGATCGGCGCAGAGTTTTGCCGCACGGTTTGCTGCGAAGGAAGCGGCGATGAAGGCCATCGGCACCGGGCTTCGGCGCGGAGTGACATGGCACGATGTGGAAGTGGGACGCGAGCCCGGCGGACGTCCTACTATCATCTTCAGCGGCAAGGCCGCGGAGTTTGCGGCGAAGCTGGGGGCTAAGCGAGTTGCGCTGTCGCTGACTCACACTGACCAGCAGGCGATGGCGCAGGTGATCTTGGAAGACTGAACTACTCGCCTCAGCCATCCTAATGCGTGTAAGTCGCCGTGAATGAGCCTCCATTGGGCTTTGCAGTGACGTTATACGTCTGCGCACCGCCATCTGACCACGATCCGAAATTGTAAGTAACGTTGTTCAGTACCTGTGGTGTGGGTGCACTAAGACCGACATTGGAGCGAAGGACGACAGTGCGAGTAAACGGAGCCGTTTGCGTTCTCCCGTTAACAACGAGTGACAATCCTGTCGGGGCTGTCACAAAAGACAGATTCACCGTTTGAGGATTGATGCGCAGGGACGTGCTGCTGCTGAGCCCGCCAGAATCGGTTGCTGTCAGGGTCAACACTAGGTAACAGGGATACTCGTGATCAGGAGCCCTGAATGTGCCACCGGAAATCCCAGTCCAAGATTGAATGTTGTGCGAATGGCAATTCGTTGGTGTGAAGTAATCACAGTGATAAAGCACGAGTGACCAGCTCAAGCGCGATGCGGGGATGGTCCCGTCCTGCTGATCGCTGGCAGAGCCCGAGAAACTGATGTTCTGCCCAACCGACCATGTCTTCGTGCTGGAGGGGTTCGAAATCTGCGGACCGGGCGGAGTGTTTCCAGCGGAGATTGTGATTGGACTGCTGGTGCTTGATACTCCCAGACTATCGGTCACTTTCAAGCGAACTGTGTATACGCCGACATTGTTGTACGTAAAGGTCGGGTTCACAATCGTCGAGTCTCCAAATATCCCGTCGCCGTTCAGGTCCCATGAATAGGTGACGGATGTCCCATCAGGATCGTGGGAGCCGCTACCGTCAAATTGGACTGTCAGCGGGACGGGGCCGGTAGTTGGGTTTGCAGTTGCAACGGCTACCGGGGGCTGATTAGCAGCCGCATACTGAATGCGCCGAATGGTGCCGCCCTCCAAATCCGCGTAGAAGATGTCGCCATTCGGTCCGGACTCCAACATCACCGGATGAAGCGCGTTTGCCACAAATGTCTTTATGTTGCTCGGGTTCGGAAGGCCGTTTGTGCCCGGGAGCATTGCCCAGATGCAGTTTCGCGTGTGGTCCGCAAAGAAGAGCGCATTGAGGTACGTACTTGGATAGCTACTTCCGGTATAAAAGGCAATGCCGGTAATGGATGAGCTGCCGGTGGGACATGTCTCTCCCGAGACCACTTGCGAGCTGTGATTGTATGTATAGTAGGGCGCGGTCACCGAGCCCGGACTGTTGTAGAGCCCTTGGCAAATATTCAGGCTGGCGCTTTGATATCCGCTTTGAATGTTTGCCCCCTCATAGCAGGGCCATCCAAAATTAGTGAGTGAACCCGTGGGACTCACAATGCGGTTGATCTCCTCCCATGTATTCCAACCAACATCGCCGATCCATATTTCACTTGTGGCAGGCCTGAAAGTAAACCGAAACGGATTTCGCAGGCCTGAGGCAATGATTCGTTTCGCATTTGCATCAGGGTTGCTAAATAACGGATTGTCGGACAATGCTCCACCCGAATTGGGATCAATCCGCAGAATGGATCCGTCGAGCGAAATAGCCTCCCCCGCCGCTCGGCGCACACTTTGACTTCGGAGCGCGCCACCTTCGGCAGTGGGCGGAGTTTCCGTGCCGCCTACACCTGCTGGAGGATCGCCGCAAGGGTTCTTTGACGTCGGTGAACTCGGCGAGCCGCCGTATTGACCGTAGTCAACATTGTTGAAACTGGCGCCATCGCCAGAGCCCACGTAGAGTGCGCCGTCTGGACCGAACGCAATCGTCCCAATCGAGTGGCTGGGGAACTGTTGGCACCAATCTGTGATCAAGGGAATCTCGTTAGGCGCACCAGTTGTGCCCGTGGGTTCCAGGCGGGATAGCCGCGCGGTTACCACACATCCGTCAGTAGTCGCACCCGGAGGAGAAGGGCAAGCATCGTTCCACTGGGGAACGGTGGTGCCGTTGGGCAGGCGGTCGTATGTATAAAGCACGTATACGTATGGACGGCCGTTCGTGAAGTTGGGATCCAGCGCTAATCCCAGTAGTCCGCGGTCCCAGTAGTTGTCAACGGCTGCACTAAGGTCTGCAAAAAGTGTTGGTGTAGTCGCCGTGATGCTGCTGTAAACGAAAACCCGACCGTCTTTTTGCGCAACAAAGACCCGGCCATCCGGCGCGAAGCGGAATGCCGTGGGATTACTCAGTCCGCTGAAGACCGTTGTATCTTGAAAGCCCGAAGGAAGTGTTTGTGAGGTGAGGAAGGTTTGGAACAAGAGTAGGGAGAGTAGCAATAGGAACTCGTTTCTTAAGGAAAGCATGGGGAACCCACCGAAGGCATGTAGCGCAGCAACTCTAGTTCGACAAACAACTGCCCACAAGTGAACTAAGTTCCTATGGCTATTGTTCCTGTCTGGTATGCCTATTCAGGTGATTGTTGAAATCTTGATGGGGCCGGCCTTCTCTGCCCTTCGCACTGGAAGCAGGGTTCCTGTCGTGCCGCCGGCGACGGTGGCATGGAGAGATCTAAGGACGCGAGCCCGGCGGACGTCCTACCATCATCTTCAGCGGCAAGGCCGCGGAATTCGCTGCGAAGCTGGGAGCTAAGCGAGTCGCGCTGTCGCTCACGCACACTGACCAGCAGGCGATGGCGCAGGTGATATTGGAAGACTGACCATCGCGGTACTCGAAAAGAAATCCATTGCCACAACAGAGTTGCCGGATATACTTCGCGGCACTCATGTCTTTACCCCCCGGAACAAAGCTAGGCCCGTACGAAATCATCTCTGCTGCCGGCGCCGGCGGCATGGGAGAGGTCTATAAAGCACGCGACACCAAACTCAAACGAGATGTTGCGATCAAGGTATTGCCAGATGAATTCGCGAGCGATAGCAAACGCCTCGCCCGCTTCAAGCACGAAGCTCAGACGCTAGCCTCGCTCAACCACCCCAATATCGCCCAGATTTACGGCGTCGAAGAATCGAATGACGTCCATGCACTCGTGATGGAGTTGGTCATCGGTGATGATTTGTCACAGCGGATGGGACGCGGCGCAGTGACCCTAAAGGAGGCGCTCCCGATCGCCAAACAGATCGCCTTCGCTTTAGAAGCTAGTCACGCTAAGGGGATCATCCATCGCGATCTGAAGCCCGGGAACATCAAAGTCTGCGCCGATGGCACTGTGAAGGTTCTCGACTTCGGATTGGCAAAGACAATGATTTCGGCCAATGCGATGAGCGCGAACGCCGCAAATTCATCGACGGTCTCTTTCGCAACACAAGAAGGTGTCATCGTCGGAACAGCAGCGTATATGAGTCCCGAGCAAGCCACCGGCGACCCAGTCGACGAGCGCAGCGATCTGTGGGCATTTGGCGTGGTCCTGCTGGAAATGCTGTCCGGCAAGCCCGTATTCACCGGCGAGACAGTGTCCCACGTTTTCGCTTCGATCCTCACGAGCCAACCGGACTGGACTCTTCCAACAAACACTCCGCCTGTCATTCGGAATCTGCTACGCCGATGTCTCGAAAAGGACCGCAAACAGCGTCACGATTCGGCCGCATTGGCGCGGATTGAGATCGAAGAGGCATTAACTGCGCCATCGGGCGACGCGATGGGTGTGACTGAACCGCGCTCTTCATGGTCACGCGCGCTTCCTTGGGTGTTGACCGGCACGTTAGGCATCGCGCTGTTCACTGTGTACTTACTCTGGCCGCCCAAGCCTGAGCAAGCGAAACTCACGCGCGTGACGCTCGCTTTGTCTAGCGCGAATTCTTTAACGATTGGAGGCGGCACGGCAATTTCTCCAGACGGCCGCACAGTGGTGTTTGTCGCCCGCGCCATTAGTGGCACAAGTATTTACGTCCGCAAGCTCGACGAGTTGGAACCGCGAGCCCTGCCTCTTACGGATGGTGCAAGAGGCCCGTTCTTTTCACCCGACGGGCGATGGATCGCGTTTTTACGCCGCGATAATCTCGAGAAAATGCCTATATCCGGAGGGCCAGCGCAAATCGTTTGTCAGCGGAGATCGGTCTCTGGCGGACGGTGGCGACCTGATGGAATGATCATCTTTGGGCAGTGGCCGGATGCGGGTTTATGGCAGGTTTCGTCTGACGGCGGCGAACCCCGGTTAATATCCAAGCCAAGCGGAGGAAACGGTGTACAGAGGTATCGCACACCGGAACCACTCCCCGGCGACAAAGGGATCGTGTTCACAATATTTCAGGAGGGCAGAAACAGCATTGCGGTGCTCGCGCCTGGATCCGACAAGCCCCGGATCATCATTGAATCTGGTAGTCACCCCCGGTACTTATCTACTGGGCACCTTTTGTACATAGCAGACAATCACCTATTCGCTGTGGCATTCGACGTTGAACATTTGCAGGTTCGTGGTACAGCTACTGTCGTAGTGGATGACGTAAACAACGGTACTGCTGACTATGACGTGTCTGCGAACGGCACGCTTGTCTACATGACATCCACTTCGCCCACTGCGTACAACATTGTCTGGAAAGATCGACACGGGGTGTCGGCACCGATCGTTACACAACATCGTCCATATGGGTCACTGGTGCTGTCTCCAGATGGCGAACATTTCTCAGTCTCTATTTCCGACGGTTCATCACAAAACATCTGGACAGGTGGAATCGCAAATCAACCGCTCACCCGTCTCACATTTGGCAATGATGACTATTTTGGATTGTGGTCGCGGGATGGGAAACGCCTCTTCTACACCGCGGGCCAAAACGGCAGCTATAACATCTTCGCCATACCGACCGACGGAAGTGGAAAAGCCGAGAGAGTCACGCAAAGTCCCGACCCGCAGAAGGCGACATCTATTTCGCCCAACGGCGATACTCTGTTGCTCAATGATATTGTAACCTCCACTGGAGAAGACATTTGGGAGCTTTCGCTCTCCCGTAAGGAATCCAAGCCGCTCATAAGAACACAATTCAACGAGGGTGCCGCGGTCTTCTCACCGGACGGGCACTGGATCGCATATGAATCGGATGAGTCCGGGCAAGTTGAAATATATGTAGTGGCTTATCCTGGCCCGGGTAGCAAGCGACGAGTCTCGCTGGACGGTGGAACTCTTCCGTTGTGGGGCCACACTGGCCGTGAACTGTTCTACCAGACAGACTCAGCCATGTTCGCAATTCCGATATTGGACAGAAATAATCTTCGGCTTGGTACACCTGTGCGGCTCTTTGCGCAAACTAATTCATCGACGGCATCTATCAGTTTGAATGACCAACGCTTTTTGATGCTAGAGAGAGTAGAAGCTAACAAGTCATTCACGCGACTCAACCTGGTTGAAAACTGGTTTGAAGACTTGAAGACGCGAGTGCCAACAAAATGAAGGAAGCGCACATCTCGGGCGCGATAGACCTCTCCCTTCCGCCCCCCCTGACATTGGTGAGCAACTGGACGGCGGAGTTGAAGAAGCAATAAGCGTTTTTCGAAAATCACTTGCTATGATGGATGCGACAACTCATGAACGTATCCACTCTCGACTCCCCGCTACAAGCTGGTACACAATCACCTGCAATCAATCGCAATCGCACCATGGTGGCGATTGCGCTGGTCAGCTTCGCGAGTCTGCTGCTGGAACTGGCGCTTACCAGGCTCTTCTCGGTGGTGCTGTTCTATCATTTCGCTTTTCTTGCGATCTCTGTGGCGTTGCTCGGCTTAGGCGCGGGCGGAGTGTTTGCACACATTGAACGCGACTGGCTATCAAAGTGGAACAGCCGACAGCTGGGCGTTCGGATATGTATTGCCAACGCGATCCTGACGTTGCTGGTGCTTGAGGACATCCTGCATCTGCCCATCAGCATGGACCTGACGCTGGCGAATTTCGGCAGACTGACCGTGCTGTATCTTGCCGCCGCGATCCCATTCTTCTTTACCGGACTGCTGTTCTCGATCGTGTTTGCGCGCGAGGCGAAGGGCATTGGCTCCATCTACGCCTCGGATCTATTAGGAGGCGCGCTGGCCTGCATGGCCGTGGTGCCGCTGTTAAACACCATTGGCGGGCCAAACGCAATTGTTTGTTCCTCCTTGATGATGGCAATCGCGGCGGCGGTCTGGGCTGAGGAGAAGCGAAGCCGGATGATTGCCCTATGCCTCAGTGCGGCTTTTGTGGTGCTGATCGCGGCAAACCACTCCGGCAAACTGATCGATATTGTTTATGCCAAGGGCGTGCGCCGCGACCAGCCGTGGATGCTGTTCGCCAAGTGGAATGCGATCTCCCGCGTCGAAGTGGACAAGATAGGTGAATCAAAGTACATCGTCATCGATGCGGACGCCTCGACGGCGATCATGAATGCAGACCCGAAGAACTGGGATGTGAATGGGGAACCGCGTCCTAAGGACAACGGAAACCCGCCAACTCTCGGTTACAACTGGAAGAAAGACCTGATGTCCGCGGCTCCTGCTGTGGCCAATGTGCTGCGCCCAAATGGAAAATTCGCCATCATCGGCCCGGGTGGTGGCGTGGACGTGCTCCGCGCAGTAGCCAATGGCAGCAAGGATGTAACGGGCATCGAGATCAATCCGATCATCGCTGACACGATCATGCGCGGCAACCACGCCGATTATTCGTATCACCTATATGAGCGGCCGGAAGTTCACATGAACGTTGCGGATGGACGAAGTTGGATCCGCAACTCCAAAGATCAATATGACGTGATCCAGATGACGTTGGTGGATACATGGGCGTCAACGGCAGCGGGAGCATTTGCGCTGAGTGAAAACAATCTTTACACGGTCGAGGCGTTCGCGGAATATTTTCAGCACCTGAAGCCGGATGGATTCATTGCCATCACGCGCTGGGAGTTCAAGGAACCGAGGGAAGCACTGAGGGTTGTATCGCAAGAGATGGAAGCAATAAGTGCCACTGATCCCAAGAATTTAGATCAACACTTCATAGTCGTGTCAGATGGCGATCTTAACGTCGATGGACGGCCTGTTCTTGTGTTGGCCAAGAAAAATCGTTTTACAGAGGAAGAGATTCGCGCCGTCAGATATCACGTCACCGTTAACGACAACTTGAAACTGATTTATGTCCCAGAGCAGATAGAAGAAAGCAAACGTCCTAATCACTCCAATGCATTTTATGAACTGATTACTCAACGGGGCGACACTTTCAAGCAGATTTTTGATAAACCGGGGCTAGAATGGAGCCCTCGTTCCATTTTCCTTCGTGACTACCCCTACAACATTACTCCCGTTTACGACAAGAATCCGTTCTTCTTCTTCACGCTTAAAACGAAAGATGTGATGAGAAACGTTCTCGCCGGCACAGGAAGGGGCATGGACTGGCGCATCAATCTGGGTGTCACCGTACTCTTCATGGTTCTTGCCATCAGTGTTGTGGCGGTGCTCGCATTTTTGGTACTGCCGTTGGCCATGCGCAGTCGGAGCAAGCATCGCCCGGGACCGTCGTCGCGGCTCTTCTATTTCATTGCCGTCGGACTCGGCTTCATCCTGGTGGAAATCGCACTGATTCAGAGGTTCGTACTCTTTCTAGGCCATCCGACTTACGCCCTAACCGTAGTGGTGTTCTTGATGTTGCTCTCCAGCGGCGTAGGTAGCTTTGTCTCGCGAAGTTGGCTGAAGCGAACGTCGAGCGTTCGCGTCCCGCTGCTGGCGATTGCGGCAGCGATTGTGGCTTACGTCTTTTTGTTGCCGGTTGCGCTCTCGTCATTGATCGGAGCAGCTTTCGGACTGAAGGTGGCAATCAGCGCTGCATTGATCGTGCCATTGGGATTCGCGATGGGGATGCCGTTCCCCACGGGATTGCGCGCGCTATCAGAATTGGACGACAACCGGGTGGAGTGGGCGTGGGCGATGAACGCAGCGGCTAGCGTGCTGGGATCGGTGTCCGCGATGATCATTGCCATCCATTTTGGATTGAATGTGACGTTGGTTTGCGGAGCGATAGCATATCTATTGGCAATGCTATTGGTGGGGAGTTTCAGGCAGCAGTTTGCATCTAGCACTTAGCGTTTTGCCGTGAATCGGGCGTGTGAGTACGGCGAGAGGTGGATAGCCCATACTCTAGCTGACTGCCAAGGCCCGGTTCTGCTATGATTCGGCGCTTCCATTCTGTATCTTTAGCTGTACGCGTTCGAGTGAGGGGAAATGCCTAGCCAGCAGCAACTCCGATGGTCTGAGCTTCGCGTCGGACTAACCGTGGTCTTCGCCAGCATCACTTTGGCGGTACTGATCTTCCTGATGTCGGGCA
>JAOAPH010000163.1 GCA_025462835.1 Candidatus Angelobacter sp.
GATTCCCCACGCGGCGATATTCCAGATTGAATGTCGCGATACCCGAACGAGTGAGCGCCGCGCACAGATGGCTGGCATGGCCCAGATCGTATTTTGCCCGCCAGAATCCGCCATGGATCATCATCACTAGCGGATGCTTCCCTTTCGAATCGGGAAGACGCAGGTCGCCAAATTGATTTGGGTCGGAACCGTATTTCAGGCGCGCATCGTACGGAGGAGGGGTGCGGGTGAGGACGTCCTCGGGGTTCGATGTACTCGCAGTGTTTTTCTGATTCACAAGCTTTCGCCAGAGGGATTCAAGAAAACCGGATACGCGAATCATCGGGCGGACACTCGGAAGTTCTCCGCCCGATGGATTCGTGTGATCACTTTGACAGACTACTCGTTTGACGCGCCTGCCTGCGCGGTTGTGCCCTTGATCTCGATCGGGCCTCCCGCGAACACGGTGCTTGACCCGCTCTCCAGCGCCATCTTGTTGAAAGCCACTACGTCAGTCGTGAGCAACGTATTCAGGTCTTTCAGGTGCCCGTCGAGCTCTTTTTTCACCTCAGCCATTTCTTCCAGCTGCAGGTCATTGGGCGCCTGTCCGTAATCGGAAACTACGCTGCGCATGATTCGCTGCAACCTGTCAGAGAAACGCGAAAGGTAATGCAGGTCGTCCGATGCTCCCGGCTGGATCTCGTGGTTGTAGAGCGGCAATTCCAACGCATCCAGTTTCTTGCGTAGATTGCGTGCCTGATCCACGACCGGCCTGTAAGCAGCCAGAACGCGACCACCACCTGCGGGGCCTTGTCCCTGTTCATCGCTGTTGTTTGCGCTGAGCAGTTCTTCGATCGACGTGATCTGCTTCTTCAAGCTACTGATCCGGTTCAGCGCTTCATTGAATGCTGAGACCTGATCACGCAACTCAAGGCCTGCTTGGATCTGCATCTTCAGAGAAGCGAGGTCGATTGGGAACCGAGGATCAGGCCCGACTTCAACGGTCTGCGTTTCTGTTTTTCCGCTTACGGTGACTGCGACCTTATATGTGCCTGGCATGACCGGAGGTCCGCCGCCACCCTGGAAGCCGCCAAATCCGCCCTCTTCCCCACCTGCCGGATTGGGCAGGAAGTTAAGACGAGTGGGGCCCTGATAACGCATGTCCCACTCAGTGCGGTTGTAGCCCATCTTGGACGGAGCATTGGGAATCGTGCGCACGACCTTGCCATCACTATCCGTCACAACGATTCTCACTGCACCACCGCGGCCACCACCGCCAAATCCACCGCGTCTCCCGCCTTGTTCTCCGCCTGCGGATGGTGCTGCGGCACCGGGACCGGCTGCTCCGCCGAGAGGCGTCGCCTTCAATTCGGTCGCCAGATAGTAATCGATCACCGCTCCAGTTGGCGGATTCGGTGTTGTGAATCCCCCCGGACTGACGCCGCGCTTGTTCCAGAAGCGCCAGTTGTTGGCTGCGCGCATCGTGAAAAAGTGAAATGGGTTCGTGCCGATGGCTGCGCTCTCTTCCAGTGGAGTGATGTTGTCCATCACGAAAAGGCCGCGACCGTGTGTTGCTACCACCAAGTCGTGCGTCTTCTTCACGAACTTGATGTCATAGACCGGCACCGTGGGGAAGTTGTTCTTGATCTGAGTCCACTTTGCGCCGTCGTCGAGCGAATAAAAGAGCCCGGTCTCGGTGCCAACCACGAGGAAACCTTTAAGATTCGGATCTTCGCGGATCACGCGCGCCGGCATGTCTTCCGGCAGTCCCTGCATGATTGCAGTCCAAGTCTTTCCGAAATCATGCGTCTTATAGACGTATGCGTGATCGTTATCGACTTCATGGAAATCGACGGCCACGTATCCCGTTGCTGGATCGCTCGGTGAAGGCTCGATCTGTTGAATGCGTCCCCACTGTGGGAGATTCGGGATCGCGCCGGTCACATCCGTCCAATGCTCGCCACCATCTTTCGTGACCTGCACCAAGCCGTCATCGGTGCCGATCCAAATGATCTTTGGATCCACCGGTGAGATCGACATGGAAAGGATCGTGTCATAGCTTTCTGCGCCGCTCAGATCAAATTGAACTGGTCCGCCGCTGCTCTCTTGCTTGCTGCGGTCGTTGCGAGTGAGGTCGGGACTGATCGGTTTCCAGTGCGCGCCCGCATCGGTGGACTTGAAGACCACGTTGCCGGCAACGTAAACCTCATCCGGATTCGTCGCCGACACTGCGATCGGTGTAGTCCAGTTGAAGCGATATTTCAGGTCCGCAGGCTTCATCTGTCCTACGCCCGCGAGGTATGGACGCATTGACTTGCTCAGACCATTCGAGATATTCACGCGCTGAATAGACCCGTTCTGCGAATCGGCGTAAACGATGTGCGAGTTGTTTCCGGCCGGCACAATATATTCGCCATCGCCGCCCACCACTGTGAACCAATCGGCGTCACCTATGCCGCCGCGGCTCAGACTATTGGAAGGACCACACCAGCCGTTGTTGTCCTGCAATCCTCCACAGAGGTTGTAAGGCACTTGATCGTCGTGCGCCACCTGGTAAAACTGTTCGATTGGCAGATTGTTCAGGAAGCGCCATGTCTTGCCGGTGTCCGCGGAGACATAGACGCCGCCATCGTTACCCAGGATCATCCGTTCGGGATGCTGGGGATCGATCCACAATGAGTGGTTGTCAGGGTGGACACCGCGCCCGATCACTTGTGCGGTCTTTCCGCCATCGTTCGACGCCATGATGTCGAACGAAAGAAAATAGACACGCGCTTCATCATTCGGCGCAACCATCATCTCGCTGAAGTAGAAAGGACGCGCATCCAGCGCATGGTTGTTGCTGACTTCTTTCCAATGGTCGCCCATGTCGACGGAATCCCACAGCAGCCCCTTCTTGGCTTCAACTAATGCGTAGATGTGCCGGGAATTGCTGGGGGCAACTGCGATGCCGATATTTCCAATCAGCCCTTCCGGCAGGCCTTCTGTCAATTTCTTCCAGGTAGTGCCGCCGTCGACTGAACGATAGATCCCGCTGCCAGTACCACCGCTCACCATCATCCACGGAAAGCGCTGAACCTGCCACATGCCGGCATACAACACCATCGGATTGGTAGGATCCATCACCAGCGAACTCACGCCGGTCTTGTCATTTACATAAAGGACTTTTTCCCAATTCTTTCCGCCATCGGTTGTGCGGAAGACACCGCGCTCGGGATTCGGGCCCCAGGCATGGCCGATCGCTCCAACGAATACCGTGTTCGAATTCGTTGGATCCACAACAATGTTCGCGATCTGCCCAACATTTTTCAGTCCCATGAACCGCCACGTGCTGCCGGCGTCGGTGGATAGGTACACACCTTTTCCGGTAGCCATATCATTACGGATGTTGGACTCGCCGGTTCCAACCCACACCAGATTCGGATTCAGGGGCGCCAATGCAACGGCGCCGATCGAAGAGACAGCTTCCTTCTCAAATATCGCTTTCCAAGAGAGTCCGCCATCGATGGTCTTGAAGACACCACCGGCAGCTGCGCCAACGTAATAGACGTTGGATTGTCCCGGTATGCCAACCACCGCGGCAACGCGGCCACCACCGGCTGCCGGGCCGAGATTCCGGAAGTTCCAATTTTCCAGCGGGTCCTTCGGCTTCGCTTCAGGAGCAGGCGCATCGGCCTTTTCGGTAGCCGCCGCGGGAGCAGCAGCCGCAGGAGTTTCTTTCTTTGATTGATCGCGCTTAGATTGCGCGGTTGAGATTTGCGTCAACGCCAGCAAACAAACAACGACAGCGCAGAGATTTTTGAAAAGTGGTTTCATGGGCAACTCCAGTGGAAAATCGCGGAGAGCCATTTCATCGTAAGTTGCTGGTTTATGCAAGCGGTTTCATGTTAGCTGACTGTAAAAACACTTCAAGCCGCTCCCTTCTTGGCGAGCGGCTTGCAATGCCGTGCGTTCGTGCTAACTACTGGGCCGCGACCGAAAGATGCGCCGCTCCCCAGTCACTCTGGGAACAGTTGTCCCAGGATTGGTTGATGTTGTCGATCAAGCTGTTGAGATCGCTGAAGGTGAAGCCATCCGGCAATCCGTTGCCAGCCAGCGCATTATTCGCGGCCGCAAGGATCTCCGACACAGTCGAACCATCCAGGCTGGTACCGGTATCGTGCAATACGAGGTTGCCAAATCCCGCCGGGTCACTTCCGGTACCGCTGAGGCCAATGTTAATCGTCAATGCAGCCGCATGTGTTGGCAAGTTGCCGCTATCAGTTGCCGTTGGATTCGTCGCATCCACGGTCAAGGCTCCGGAAGGACCGCCCGCAGGTGATGTGAGGAACGTCTGTAGTGCAGATAGGCCAGTGGAATCTGCCGTCCAGAAATCATCATGCTGCGGAAGTGCTGCATCGTTGATACCGATGGTCAATCCACTGCTGAAGACGGTCGTATAGTTGTTGCTCAAGAGCTGTCCGGGAGCACCGGGTCCAGCGTATCCGCCCTTACTGTAACTGCAGAAGGTGGTTGGAGGAGGAGTGGTGCAAACGGTTATCGTGAATACGAAATTCTGCGAGCCGTACGGAAGATTTGCGCCGAGATGATTTCCGGCCAGGTCAGTCACCCCGGTAGTAATGGTGACGTTATACGTCGCGCCTGGCGTAAGCGGTGAGTTGGGAGTGAAGCTGGCTATATGAGTGACAGAGTCGTAGCTCACGGTTCCAGTCACTCCATCCACAATGAAAGTGCTGCCTGAAAGCGTGGAAGAATCAATATCTTCGCTGAAAGTAACCGTTATAGGGCCGTTCGCCGAAACGCATCCGCTTGAGAAATTGATTACGGTGGGAGCCGTTGTATCCAAGCTTGCCTTTGTCGAGATTGCGAAATTGAATGGCCCAGACAGGTTCACGCCGTTCATATCGCGAACACCTTTGGACACATTCACGCCGTAGGTGGTTCCTGCCACGAGCTGTGTGCTTGGAGTCAGGTAAGCGATTCTGTTCTTTGCGTCATAACTCACGCTGCTGCTTGCGCCGGAGATCGACAGGTTGGTGGGATTGATCGTCGAAGCATCCATGGCATGGCTGAACCCTACGAAGACCCGCTGGTTTGCACTGGAACTTTGAGTGGTGGAGATGATTGCGGGGGGCTTTACCGCTGCGGACGAGGACGTGGTTACATTTTGTGGCGTCGTGGTGGAATTGCTGCTTCCGCATCCTGTGACGATTGTGGCCAGCGCTGCTGCAAAAAACAAAGAAGCGACTTTCTTCATATTGAGGGTTCTCCTGGAACCTAAGTGCCAGCGTGCGCACTTGAGCGAACAGGAACTTGGAACAGAGTTGCTGAATCAGAGTTGTCACAACCAGTGAGCGTCAACTTGCGCCAGCCGCGTAAGTGGTACTTTTTCCAAAATTGAATTAGAAGCGTCAGTTCCCATTTTCGCGATTGCGGGCGCCATCGCGGCACCAGACTTTCAAAATGCATACCGCTTATTGCGCGTCTCTATCGGCCAACAATGGGCCTTAGACCTTAATCTCCCGCCGGATTCAAATTAGCTTTCGTTCTATTTGAACGTACAAAGCTAGCTGGGTATCATGAGTTTGCTCGATTTTGCCTTGGCTCGAGTTTGCTTTTCTTTTCGCTGCCTTGGACAAATACCGAGGTTCGACTTCGGCTTCACGCCTTCCTTTTATTCAACCGCCCGGCGTAAGCTCACTAATCCACGAGAGGACATTTTGTGTTCTGCACTGCAGGCCATCATCGTTTCTGAAAACTCATGTCGAAAAGCACAAACACCGTCATAGACAGCGCATCGCCTGATCTCGTCAACATCGCACCTCCTTATCGCGCAATTTTCGAACAGGGCGCAGGGCTGATGTGCACGCACGCGTTGGATGGCACCTTGCTGAGCATCAATCCCGCAGCATCGAGCCTGCTGGGATATGAGATTTCCGAATTGATCGGGAAAAATCTCGCTGTTGCCATTCCGGAATCCGCCCGCAAGCTCTTTTCCAACTACCTCAGCAGGATCGAAGCCAAAGGTGCAGATCAAGGCTTGTTTCGGGTTTGCACCAGGGATGGCAGCGAGCGTCTGTTGTTGTACAACAACGCGCTATTCAATCCGGAAAATGGTGGGGCCCCGTTCGTCTTGGCGAATGCGCTCGACCTGACGACCTTGAAAGCCGCCGAAAAATCAAAGCTGAAAGAGCAATTCGCGGAGAGGGAGCAGATGGAAGACGTTCTTCGGGCTACCCGCGAAAGGCTTAGCACCGCACTGCAAAATGCTCCCGTCATACTTTTTGCAATGGACAGTGATGGGATCTACACCATGGCCGAAGGCAAAGCCCTTGCAGATCTTGGCGACAAGCGAAGATTGGTCGGCAAGTCCGTCTTTGATGTTTTCGCGAGTTATCCCTGAATCACGGCTTCTGCGCGCCGGGTGCTCGCAGGTCAAGAAACAAGCGATATACACGAAATGCCGGATCTTGGGCTTTACTGGGAGACTCGCTGCACGCCTCTCCGAAACTGCTCGGGTCAGGTCACTGGCGCCATCGGGCTGACTATCAACATCACAGACCGCAAGCTTGCTCAGCAAGAGCTGCAACGATTTCTCGAAATCTCTCCCGATATTTTCTGCATGGCGGACTTTGACGGGTACTTCAAGTCTGTCAGTCCCGCCTTTGAGCACTCACTTGGATGGACAACCGCGGAACTCCTGGCCAAGCCTTACCTCGAATTCATCCATCCGGATGACCGGGCTGCGACTGCGGAGGCCATGGAAAAATCGGTGAGGTTGGGCCAACCGGTCTATTCATTTGAAAATCGTTACATTTCAAAAGACGGAAACTGGAGATGGTTGCAATGGAACACCCATGTTGTTCCTTCTGAGCAACTCATCTGCGGCATGGCTCGCGATGTCACAGATGCAAAACAATCCCGGCAAAGATTGCGTGCACAATTTGAAGTCGCGCGAATCTTGTCGGAATCGAAAGCGCCGGACAAGACCATTCAGCAGGTCCTCAGGACCATCTGCGAAACCTTATCTTGGGACGTAGGCGAGATCTGGACTCTGGAGCCAAACTCGAAATTCCTGCGGCTTGACCACTCTTGGACTTCCGGTACCGACAAAGCAAACCAGTTTGTAAAGGAGTCCGCAAAATTAAGGCTGCCGCTCGATGGGAGCTTGCCTGGCAAGGTGTGGCTTGAAAGGTCCAGCATCTGGATCTCCGACGTGGAAAATCATTCTGAGTACACCCGCACCAGGTTTGCGGCTCAGGACGATCTACAGAGCGCCTTCGGGTGCCCCATCGTCATTGGGCGCGAAATGAAGAGTGTGATGGTCTTCTTCACCTTGCAAGTCCGGCCCATGGATCACGATATGCATGACACCATCTCGGCCATAGCCCGCCAGGTGGGGCAGTTCATCGAGCGCAAGCGCAGCGACGAAGCTCGCTTTGCCTCCGAAAGACGATTCACCCAGGCCTTCAATTTCAGCCCTTATCCTATGTGCATCGCTTCCGCGGAGGGACGCTTCATAAACGTCAATGAGGCCTTTATCAAGGCAGTGGAGCTTGATCGGGACCAAATCATCGGGTCAACGAATTCGGACCTCGGCCTTTGGACCAGTCCGGAAGACCGGCGCAGATTCCTCAACGTGATTCGTGACAGGCGGCAGCTCAAGAATTTTGAGACTGTCCTGAAAAAACAAAACGGCGAAGAACGTACCGTCTTGCTTTCTGCGGAATCGATCGAGCTTGATGGCCAGCCACATCTGCTCGGCGCCTTTGACGATATCACCGAAAGAAAATCGATCGTCGAAGCTTTGCGCTCCAGCGAGGAACGCTTCCAGCAATTCATGAACAATAGCCCGGTGTTGGCAAGCATCACTGACGAACAAACGCGGGTTCTTTATGTCAGTAAAGCCTGGCTCGATTTGTTTCATCTCCGACCCGACGAGGTCATTGGCAGGACTGCTTTCGACCGCTTCCCACTACCCTTGGCCGAGCGTGTTTTTGAACAAACGCAACGCGTTCTAAGCAGCGGAGAGGTTGTGGAATCGATTGAAGTATTCACCGGCACCGATGGCGAGACCAGGCAAGCGCTGGTCTACAGGTTCCCCATGCCGGAGCGCACCGGACAACAGCGTTTGGGATCAGTGGCCATCGACATCACGGAACGTAGAAATGTGGAGCAGGCCCTCGCAGAGCAGAGATCATTTCTTCGGCAGATCATTGATACAGATCCCAACCTGATCTTTGCAAAAAACAGGGCAGGACGTTACACGCTGGTGAATCAAAGCCTCGCCGACGTCTATGGATGCACCGTCGAGGAACTTACCGGAAAAGTGGAGATGGACATGCACTCCGTTCCGGCAGAAGCAATGCAATGGCGCGAAGACGATCTTGAAGTCCTGGAGACGCTGGAGGAAAAATTCGTCGCCGAAGAAGCGCTCACTGATGCCACCGGCAAGCTGCGATGGCTGCAGACGGTAAAGCGCCCCATCTTCAAAGAGGACGGCACCGCCGACCAGGTGCTCGGCGTTGCCACTGACATCACCGAACGAAAACACGCCGCGGACGCCCTGAAGCGCTCCGAGGACGAGTTGCTCCAGGCCCAAAAGATGGAAGCCATTGGCCGACTCGCCGGTGGTGTAGCTCACGATTTCAACAACCTGCTGAACGTGATGCTTGGATACACTGAGCTTCTTCTCTACACCTTAAATGGCGATGATCCGCTTCGCAGTTACGCTGAGCACATTCGCCATGCTGCCGATCGCGCCGCAGGGCTGACCAGACAACTACTTGCATTTAGCCGCAAGCAGGTACTCTTGCCGGTCGTGATCGACCTCAATTCCGTTCTTGCCGATGTCGGTAAGTTGTTGCCTCGCCTCATCGGCGACGACGTCGATATTGCTGTTTTACCGTCTTTAGAACCTTTATTCATTAAGGCTGATCCCATCCAGATCCAGCAGATCATCATGAACCTGGCGGGAAACGCACGCGATGCGATGCCCGAGGGTGGGAAGTTCACGATTCAATCCGGAACTATCGAACTGGACGAGGAATACGCAAGACAGCATGCCAATCTTCCCGCTGGACAATATGCCGTCCTGTCCGTTGTCGATACCGGAACCGGAATGTCTGCGGAAACGCGCGCCCATCTGTTCGAGCCATTCTTTACAACCAAAGAGGTTGGACGCGGAACTGGATTAGGTTTGTCGATGGTCTACGGGATAGTGAAGCAAAGCGGTGGGAGTATTTTGGTTTTCAGCGAACCTGGTCAAGGCACCGCATACACCATATATCTTCCTGCCGTTGAGACACCAGAAACCTCTGTGTCGGCGAAACATTTTTCAATTGATGAGCCCCTTCGTGGCTCGGAAACGATTCTTCTGGTGGAAGACCAGCAGGGCTTGCGCACCCTTGCAAAGGAATTTCTTGGCCGGCAAGGCTACAAAGTGCTGGAGGCTGCGCGTCCGAGTGAAGCGATGGCTATTTCCGACACCTATGCGGGAACGATTCACCTGTTGCTCACTGACGTGATCATGCCGGGCATGAACGGAAGGGCGCTTGCAAAGAAACTTCGACCGCAGCGTAAAGATATGAAAGTCCTTTACGTTTCCGGTTTTACCCAGGAAGTGCTCGAACGCTCAGACGTTTCTGAGCCCGAGCTTTCCTTTATGGAAAAGCCATTCACTCTTGAGGCTCTGGCAAAAAAAGTTCGGGAAGTGCTGGACTCCGACTCTCTCTCCAACGCTATCAGCCTGTTGCCGACCGGATGATATTGCCGATGTCATAAAAGGTTGTTTCTTGACAACCTCTGTCTGGCATGGGATTGTTTGGGCAAAAATCATCTCTGGGCGGAGGGATACATGCACTTCAAACTTGCCGGGCTCCTGTTCCTGCTCGTCGGCGGATATTTTGCCGTGGACGCGATCATTGTCACAGAAAAACAACACAGCGAGGTATTGAGCGCCCAAGTGTATCCTCTCGTCGCGATCTTTCTCGCCATGACCGTCAGGGTATTGCAAGCGGAAAAGCATCATCGCGAGCAACAGCGCGAACCGGAGCAGAGAGCAGCAAGTGCGAATACTGAAGAAAAAGTATTCAGCCGCAATTAGGCGCGGTTAAGGGATGATTCTGCATACAGGCGGTGAAAGTGATGCACGCACCGCTCCTGCTTCACGCTGAATCGCCCTCGCGTGTAGCTACTCGATTTCAGGTTGCGATGCACGATCTCGCAAATGTGTCCGTCTTCCAGTTGGATCTCGTCGCTGAATTTGATCGTCGTCTCCGGAGCATCCGTCTTCAATACGCTCTCTGGAAAATACCATTCGAATATGGCCAGCGTCTTCTCCGCTGACAGTGGCAGGATGATGTTCAGAGACACATTGTCCGGATAACAATTCAGCATCCAGTTGGGAAACATCCAAAAATATTCCGCTGCCATATCTCCCGCCGATTGTTTATATCTGCGCTCCACGGTGGCTTCATTTTCCGGTCCACGTATGGGACTCGATTGCCGCGAATGCCGCTCGTAGGTTTCCGTTTCATATTTGCCGTAATCCAACTCGCGATTAAGGCTGGGATGCACACTGGGCAAGTGATAGCCCTCAAGATAGTTGTCGATATAGACCTTCCAGTTGCAATCCATCACGTAGTCGCGGCGCGAATGAAGCTTCAGTAGATCCAGTTTGTATCGCTCGGTTTGTTGCGGAAGTTCCCTCAGAGACGGAATTAGCGGCTCGGCATTCTTGTCGAGGTTGACGAATACCCATGCGCCCCACTCCTCAGCGCGCACCGGCACGAGTCCAAATTCGGACGCGCGAAAATCTTCCACCCCCTCGAATTCCGGGGCATTCAACAGGCGCCCATCGAGCCCGTATGTCCATCCGTGATATCCGCAGCGAAATACCTTGCGCGATCCGCATCCCACCGCCGGTGGTCCAGCGCGGTGCCGACATACATTGAAGAACCCTCGCAACTCGCCCGCCTGATCGCGAACTATGAGCAACGGCTCGCCCATCAGCTCCGCGGTAAAGAAATCGCCCGGACGGCTGACTTGATCGCGACGCCCGACGATCTGCCATGTGCGCGAAAAGATCTCTTTGCGTTCGCGCTCCAGAACACCGGGGTCGATGTAAACGCTCGCCGGGAGCGTCCATGATCTGCTGACTTCCGGGTCGATTGATATCTTCGAATCCACCGTTGATCCTTTTCCTGATTCTCACGACAGATTACACGCTTGCTTTGATGACATACAATCAACGGCGATTGCTCGTGCCCAAATCACTTTAGCGATGACTTTAGCGCCCACGCTCGAATCCCGCAGGTCAGCAGCGGGTTTGTTGCGCATTCTGGGGCTCGGATTCGGCCTCGCTGTCACCGTCGGCAACACGATCGGCGCAGGAATCCTCCGCACTCCGGGCGATGTTGCCGGATATCTGCCTAACGCCGCTCTCTTCCTGACGATCTGGATCCTCGGCGGCGCTTACGCTCTGCTCGCCGCTCCATCATTTGCGGAGCTAGGCAGCATGCTTCCCCGCTCCGGCGGACACTATGTCTTCACTCGCCACGCCCTCGGTGAGTATCCGGGATTTGTGATTGGCTGGACGGATTGGCTCTCTAATTGCGGTTCGAGTTCGGCTGTGGCCATCGTTATCGGCGAATACACTGGTCTGCTCATCCCCGCCATGCGCGCGCACACGACCGCCATCGCATTGACTGTCGTAATTGTATTGGGCCTGGTGCAGTGGATGGGAATCAGAATTGGCAGTCGCGTCCAGCAGGTCACCACTCTGTTAAAGGCTTTCGCATTTATTGCGTTTGTGGGAGTTTGCTTCCTATCGAAACCAGCGCCAGCCAACTCCGCACCCGCTGCGATACTGCCCGCCGGCACTGCTCTTTTCACGGCAGTGATCCTGTCGCTTCAGGCTGCAATCTTCAGCTATGACGGATGGACTGGGATCATCTATTTCTCTGAAGAGACCACCACTCCTGACCATGACATTCCCCGTTCTATCTTCGGCGGCTTGGCTTCGATCATCGCAATCTACTTATTGCTGAATGCGGCGCTCATTTATGTATTGCCGATCTCGCAAATCGCCGGCGACAAGCTAGCGCTGGCCACCGCCGCCCAACATATTTGGGGACAACACGGTGACACCATCATTCAGATCATCATGATCGTTTCCATGTTGAGCGCGATCAATGCATATCTGCTCATGATGTGTCGAATCCCCTTCGCCATGAGCCGCGATGGTCTTTTCCCCAAGAACGCCTCTCATGTCAATGCCGGCGGTACACCGGACGTTGCGCTTCTGATCAGCACGGCAGCGGCAGTGGCATTCATAGCCACCGGCACTTTCAATCAAGTGGTCGCCGTTCTCGCATTCTTTTTCTGCTGCAACTACATATTGGGATTGGTTTCAGTGATCATCCTGCGCAAGCGTGAGCCCGAGCGGGCCCGCCCTTACCGCGCGTGGGGATATCCTTGGACAACTGCCATTGCCCTGCTTGCCTATGTCACGTTTCTTATCGGCGCCGTGCTGAGCGACGTGCGCAACAGTATTTATTCGTTATTGTTGCTGGCCTTCAGCTATCCCGTATTTCGCGTTTTCACTTTCCTCAAGAAGTGACCGTCTCGTTACTTCTGCTTCTGCAAATCCGCTCTCACTTGTCTCAAAAGTAAATTGTTTTTCTCGATTGCATCCTGAAGAATCTTTGCTTGTTCCCTTGCGACCGTCCAGTCGCCATTTTCCACCGCTTCCGTCAGTCCCGGCAATTCCAGATGAGCGTAGGTGTATCGAGCAGCGTAGAGCATGTGCTTGAACCACGGCCTTCCGGGTATTCCATCGGGATTCAACCAATTCGATTCCACCTGCATGATGCCTGCATTCGCATTTTGCAGCTTTCCCGGCACCACATCAGAACCCTTCAACGCGCGATCGACCGCCACGTTCAACTGTCGCCCTACAATCTCAAATCGGTCGACGGCCGCGAGTAATGGCTTGAACTCGAGATGTGCCGCTGCACCTTTTTTGGCCTCGACTTCGATCACAAATTTCCGCAAGCTGCGGGCGTACGATTCGAAATCAAATGGCAGCACGTCAGCATTTGCTAATCGCAGTCCAAGAGCGCCCCAGTACTGCGCCATCAACGTGTGGTATTTGAATCCCGGATCACCGAAATGAGTCATCCAGAAATGGTCGTCATACATCGAGTGATATACGCCGTACGGCCCGTCAAACGTCAAGCCAACCGTCGGCCTTCCCAGGTGATTGAGAAAAACCGTGTGGTCTGATCCGCTTCCGATTTGCGTGTCCACCAGGTCAGCGTCTCTGATCGCAGCTTTCTTGCTCTCCTCACGACGCTTCCTCAGCGCAGTTGCCTTCCATGCCTCATACAAAGACTTCCCCGACGGATCGTCCACTGACCTGCTCAATGCCACCAGCATCGGCGAGAGCGAGGCAACTGCTGTCACTTCGAAATCCGGCCCAGATGTGGAGGAATCCACATTCAAGTACGCCACCATTTTCTTTTTCAGGTCCTCGCCGAACTGCTCGCCCCACTCTGTGGATCCCGTCAGGCCGACCTCTTCACCGTCCCAACTGCAAACCACGATCGTGCGCCGTGGCCGGATTCCCTGCTTCGCCAATTGGCCCAGCGCCCGGGTGACCTCCAGCATTGACGCGGTCCCGCTGCTCGGATCCACCCCGCCGAACTCCCATGCATCGCGGTGGTTCCCCAGGACAACCCATTCGTCCGGCAATTCCGCTCCGCGCACCCGCGCTTCCACCACGTAATTCGGTTTCACGCTGTTGTCCATGTCGATCTTCACATGCACCGTCGCGTTGCCGCCCAACCGATACGTGATAGGCAGCCCGCCTTGCCACTTTTTTGGCGCGACTGGTCCGCCCATGTTTTCCAGTAGAGGCTTCGCATCATGCCAGGAAAGCGGCAGCGCCATGATCTTCGGCATCGACTCGGCCTCTGCGATGGGGATTTTTTTCGCTCCCGGCACTGACGCCCATCCCGGCGTCAATGGATCCCCGGGCACGATGAAGTCATAAGTGATCGCGCCACGCTGGATGTGGCTCTCTGGTCCCCACGGCCCATCGGGAAAAACCTTGCCCCTCTTGTACCCGTCCTCTTGCGGATCGGAATAGATGATGATCGCCGCCGCGCCCAGTCGCTGCGCAGTCAGCGCCTTGAATCCCCGATAGCTATATGGATTCGAGTACCGCACCAGCACCACTTTGCCGCGGACATCGATCCCATTCTTCCGCAAGACCTCGTAATCTTCCGGGTTGCCGCTGAATGCATAGACGATAGGAGCTGTGACCTCGCCCGAAGGCGACATGGAGCTATAGGCCGATTTCACTCTCGGGTTCTTCGTGTCCGGATCCACGGCGTACGCCTCTTCGCGAAGTTGGGCCTTGTAATTCTTCGGACTCACCATCTCCAGCGAGACTTCCCGTGGCGTCGATTGCAAGACGTCATATTCGTGAATCACTACGTCTTCCATGCCCTGCGTTTTCCATGTATCGGCAATCTCTCGCGCCAACAGATTGTTTCGTTCCGAACCCGAGGGATGCGGCTCCGCCGTCAGCCGGCGATGCCACTTCTGCGCCTGCTCCGGCGAAGGCACCGCTTTGAACTTCGTTTCGATCTCGATCTGTTTAGCGCTGTTCGCAGCCGTGAATCCGGTGATGCGCTGGTCAGGATTCACAGCAGAAGGTGTTTGCGGTTTCGGGTTTGACTTAGATTGTGCGGAAGCCAGGGCACCTAGTAGGGTTATCAGAAGAACGAATCGTGCTTGTTTCTTCATCGTGAGTTGCCCTTTATTTCAGACTCCACTTCCACAATAGATTCCTTCAGCGCCGCACAGGCCGGTGCTATTTGATCTTTCTTTATCACTGCCGGCGGCGCAATCAGCAGGTGATCACCAGCCGTGCCATCCACACAACCTTGCATCGGGTAAACCAATACGCCCCGTCCCGCAGACGCTTCCGCTACTTTGCCGGAGAAATTCATTTCCGCCGCGAAAGGCGCCTTCGTTTGCTTATCGGAAACGAATTCAACACCGCGCAGCAAACCGATTCCGCGCACATCACCCACGCTGTTGCAGGCGCGAAGTCTTGCCAATTCCAGTGCGAGTGTATTCGCTACGCTGTGCGGCAAATCAGAATTGGCCGCTGAGACCAGTTGCATCGGGTGCGTCTGTTGCAATACAGCCCGACCCGCAGCCACAGCCAGCGGGTGCGCGTTGTAGGTAAACCCGTGCGCGAAGTGCCCGCTTCCTTCCTCCAGCGCGTTCACAACTTGTTTGCTTGCGATGACCGCCCCCAGCGGCATGTAGCCGCTGCTCAGTCCCTTGGCCAGGACGAGAATGTCCGGCGAGATCCCCCAATGCTCCATGGCAAAGTTGCGGCCGGTGCGTCCGCAACCGGTCATCACCTCGTCGGCGATCAACAACACCTCGTTCTCCAGGCAAATCTGCCGCACGCGCTGCCAATATCCTTGCGGCGGGACCGCGGCACCCAATGTGGCTCCGCTCACCGGCTCGGCGATAAAAGCCGCAACTGTCCCGCGAGATTCCTCGATGGCTCGTTCCAACTCGTTCGCATATTGCACGGCACAGCATCCCGAGCCATCGCATCCGTAAGCACACCGATAGCAATACGGCAGGCTAATGTGCCCGAAGGCCTCGGGGTCTTTCACCATGGGCAGGTATATCTGCCTCCGCCTCTGATTTCCGGAAGCGGCCAATGCTCCCAGCGTGGCGCCGTGGTAACTCTGCGTGCGGCTGATTGTGCGAAATCTTTCCGGCCTTCCGATTTCTACCTGATACTGCCGCGCCAGCTTGAGCGCAGTCTCGACCGACTCCGATCCGCCACAGGTAAAAAAGACGCGGCCGCCGTAAAAGGACGACCCGGCAAACTTCAACAGCTCTTCCGCGAATTGCTCGGCGACCTCTGTGGTGAATTGGCTGGAGTGGACGAACTCGAGTTTGCCCGCCTGCTCGGCGACAGCGTCAAGCACCTCAGGCACGCCATGTCCGATAAGATTGACGGCCGCGCTCCCTGAAAAATCGAGATAGCGCTTGCCCTGCGCGTCCCAAATGTAAACCCCTTCCGCCCGAGTCGCCACTGGATATCTGTTACCCAGTGACCGGTACAGAAGGCTTGAATTCAGGGCATTTGGCTCTGGAACGACCATGGCAGCGAATTATAGGCGGCTGGGTCGAAATACAACAAATTCAGGATTTCTGTTCCATTTTTCGTAAATACCTGTATAAATATTCTGCCTCTCAAGTACATTCTGGCTTGCTCGCTGTTTCCGCTTGAGAGAGGAGTTCCGTTCCTTAATGCTGCACCCACTTCAAAAAAATTCAGGAGAGTAACAAATGAAGAAGCTTGCATCCAGCATCATCGCCATGTGTATCCTCGCCACGTCTTTGGCTTTTGCCCAGGACAACATGAAGAAAGACGACACGAAGAAAGACGAAAAGGCCGCCGCCCCGGCAAAGGGCAAGAAAGCTGCCCCAAAAAAGAAGGCAGCCGCGAAAAAAGGCGAAGCCAAGGAAGCCAAGAAAGATGAAGCAAAGAAGGACGAAGCCAAGAAAGATGAAATGAAGGACATGAAGCACGACGACATGAAGAAAGATGACGCAAAGAAGGACGCAAAAGCGAAGAAGTAGTCGCCGCTTCAGGATTCGTCTTCAGAATTCCATTCACGCCGGACCGTCATATAATGTGATCGTCCGGCGTTTGTGTTTTTATTCGGAGGCAAGCCGATGAGCGCTACTGCCCGCCTTATCCTCGCCACCTTGCTTTTTGCAATGGCGACAGCCGTTACGATCAATTCCGCCGTGGCGCACAGCCTCACTCCAGCGCTTCTTTCCGAGCACAGTCGTCCCGCCGTAAGAGTTCCTGAACAGCCAGTCGCGATCGTGCAGGAGGGCAAGACCTTTCATAATCCCAAATGCACTTTCCTTCACGGAAAGCCGGAGATGGTAAGCGCGCAGGAGGCGGTCCGCAAGGGCTATACACCTTGCGTCCGCTGCATGCGTCAGGCACTTTCAAAATAGCTCACGCTATTGTGGCACCGTCGCCGCTTGCAACCTCTGCGCACGTTGGCCTCTACTGACGGTGACTGTCTGTGACGAATCTGTTGCAGCTGTGCCCGCTTGAGCCGTCAGGGCCGGAATTGTCGTGCTGTCCCGCGAGGCGCGTGCAGGACGTATCAGGCTGGTCCCACTCAGCACCGTGATCGTCACTGATGACACCGAAATGTTTCCGTTCGAATCCCACGCCTTCACCATGACCGTATGTTTGCCGGGGCTGATGTTCAAGGTGGTGTTCAAGCTTTCGGCATGGACGCTATAGACACCGACGTTATCCACATAAACCCACATCCCAGTTATCGGCAGGCCGGACAGCGCAGACGCGGTCACCCGCACGGGCGAGTTTACCGACGCACCATTCACAGGACTCGAGATCGTCACGCTCGGTGCCGCGACGGTCACCATTTTTGTCGTGATAGTACTGGCGCCCTGATTGTCCGTGACCTTCGCGGCAACCGCATACGTTCCCGCGACCTTGTACAAGTGCGTAGCTGCCGATCCAACTACAACCGTGCCATCACTAAAATCAATCTGCGACCCCGCAATGCTGCCGTCCACATCGCTCGATCCCCCAGTCGATGCCGATACGCTGACCGGCGCGACTCCGGAGCTTGGCGTCAGACTAAGCACCGCCTTCGGTGGCTGATTCGCGACCACATTGATGATACTGGTCGCAAACGAACTTGCGCCCATGTCGTCGGTCACCTTCGCCGTCACTGTGTACGAACCCGGCACCGAATAAACGTGCGTGGCTGCCGCGCCGGTTGCGACAACACCATCGCCGAAATCGATCTGCGATGCTGCGATCGTCCCGTCCACATCACTCGAGCCCGCAGTCGACGCCGAAACGCTGACCGGCGCTATCCCGGAACTCGGCGAGACAGCCAGCACTGCCGTTGGTGGCTGGTTCGCAATCGAATAGCTCACCGCCCCCGACATCTGGTTCTTCAACGATGCTTTCGCAACCGCCTTCACGTACAGCGTGTAAGTACCTGGACTCAAAACCAACGACGACAAATCATATTGATATGTTCCCGTCGGCACATCGCCGAGCGGCATCAGGTTTTGTCCGTCTGTAGAGATGAAGATGGAATAGTGGTCAAGCGTGTTTTCCAGCCCTGCGCCTTGCAGCGACCATTGCAACATCGCGCCCGAAACCGTGGCGTTCACTGACAAGCAGTTGTCGATACCGCTCTCGATGGATGTCCCTTCTTCGTAGTCATTCCACGTAGCTACCTGCAAATACGGAAGCTGCTTCGTACTGGAATAAAACTTGCCCGTCTCCGCGAGCGTATTCAACCACGTTTGCCCGCACTGTTGGTCGACTACGCGGTTCGCTGACCATGAAGCCAGCACATCATTGAAGCCCTTTGAACCATCACCGTAAACCGGCACCGTCGCATTGAGTGCCGCGATCTTCAGAAAATAATCGGTGTAACTCAGTCCACCCGCTGGGCCCCAGGAATATGCGCCACTGGTGAACAGATGAGTGAATCCTCCGGGATTGCGGAAGATGAACGTCGGATTTCCCTGCACGCTGCTGACGACCCGAGCCCAATCGATCGGCCATGCTTCCAGGCCGAACTCGAATACCACAGGACGCCCGTTCATCCGCATATATGCCGGCGATGGATAGTAATTCTGCGCCACATAGTTGAGGTGGTAGATCAACGCGTCGGTCGGCGACAATCCCATCGAGTTCCATTGGATCGTTCCCTGGTCAACCATGATGGCGAAGGTGAAGCCAGGATGTGCTTCCGCCTGCTGCCGCAGCAGCGGCGCGGTCAGGTTCTCCATGTTGCTTCCAGCCCCGTACCACGCGAGGATTGCGCCTTCGATTCCGCGGCTCTGCATGTCTTCCACTTGCTTCTGCACTTGGATGGGATCGTTGGACTTGTACCCCACCGGAATATGGCTGGACATCCCAAACCAGCCCATCAATGCCGCGTAAATCTTGGTGTTCGCGCCAGGATAAACAAGAGAACGGATCGGCAGCTTGCTCATGTTGCCGGTTGCTGCATAACCGCGCGTCAGGGTGCCAACAGAATCGGCGGCGCTGGTGTTATTGCCGGTTTCCGCGGTGAGAGTGGTGGTCGGAGTGATCTGTAATTTAGCTGCGAATGTCGTGCTGGAGATTGATAGGAGTGTTAGAAGGATTGCACCGAAAAATTTCTTGACGCAGACGAATGGCGATGTAGACACGTGTCCCCTCCGATGGTTCTCTCGGGGGGAAACCAGAATTTGTTTCAGGAATTGTTGTGGTTTTACTACAGAGTGTTACGAAATGTATTAAGCAGAAGAACCTATTTTTATGATTAAGTCTGTATCCGTAGTACCTGTACTAATCCCGGTCGATGCTTGCCCAAGCGGACACTAGTGTTCTCATTTGTGCGTGAACACCGCAACCGCTCCATGCTCGTCGGCTGCGGAAAGAATCTTTTCCCAATCACCGGCGACATCAGGCAATTGTGGCCCTTTTAAATTTGCCACCATCGTCAGTTTCGGCGCGGATGCGGGAACGCGCATCTCGATCGCGCCGTCGCGAATCGCCACCTCTGCGCGACGTTCGGCTGGGATAACAAACTGTTTTCTTAATCCGATCAGCGACCTGTACCACGCCAGCATCTCATTTTCGGACTGCGCCAATCGCCAATTCAGTTTCGAACGTTCGAAAGTTGCGACGTCTTGCGGATCGGGCACCTCATTCCACGAACCTGCAAACTTCTTGAATTCTTCCCGTCGCCCGTTGCGGACCGCTTCCGCCAGGGCTGGATCGCCGAAGCTGGTGAAGAACTGAAATGGGGCACTCTCGTCGAATTCCTCTCCCATGAACAGCAATGGAGTATGCGGCGACAACAGCAGCAAAGCCGCTGCGGCGCGGCGCTGTGCCACAGACGAAAGCGCCGTAAGGCGTTCGCCCTTGGCGCGATTGCCTACCTGGTCGTGATTTTGCAGCGCAATCACGTTCGCCGACAGCGGAACCTCCTTCGCGGACGTTCCGCGTGGACGATTCCAGTACTTGAAGTGCTCTCCCTGAAACACGAACCCTTCGGCCAACGCTTTTACCACCTGCTCCAGCGCTCCGAAATCCTGATAGTAGCCATCACGCTCGTCGGTCAAGAGCGCATGGACGCCATGATGAAAGTCGTCACTCCAGAATGCGTCGAGTCCATAGCCCCCGCGCTCTGGCGGCAGTACTAATTTCGAATCGTTTTCATCGCTTTCCGCGATGACACAGATCTCACGTCCGGCCCCTTTGGCAAACGCCGCTACGTTCTCTTTTATCTCCGCAAGAATATGTTTCGAAGAATCGTCGTAAATGGTCTGCACTGCATCGAGCCGCAAACCATCCATGTGATACTCGCGCAGCCAGTACAGCGCGTTTTCCACCACGTACTCGCGGACACCTTCACTTCCCGGTCCGTCCCCCATCTGGTCATAGTTGATCGCCTCTCCCCACGGAGTCTTGTGGCGGTCAGTAAAGTACGGCCCGAAGTTGCGGGTGTAATTGCCTTCGTTGCCCATGTGGTTGTAAACCAGGTCCAGCACAACGGCCAATCCCATCTCATGCGCGGCATTGACCAAACGCTTCAGTCCTTGCGGCCCGCCGTAGCTCGACTGCACTGCATACGGAGAGACTCCGTCATATCCCCAATTGCGCTCGCCGGGAAATGCGGCCACCGGCATCAGCTCGATAACGGTCACGCCCAACTCATTCTTCAGGTAATCGAGCTTGCCGATGACTCCATCAAATGTTCCCTCGGGCGTGAACGTGCCAACATGAAGCTCATACAAGATGTAATCGCGAAGCGGAATGCCGCGCCATCGATTGTCTGTCCACGCGAAGGAATTGGGATCGACGATCTCTGTTTGCCCGTGAACACCTTCCGGCAGCAGCCGAGAGACGGGATCGGGTACCGGCTTGTTCTCGTCAACAACGTAAAAATACCTGTCGCCCGCCGACGCAGCCGCTGTCATGCTGAAGTAGCCGCCGCCTTCCGCGCGCAACGCAAACGCTTGCTCAGCCGCTTCGCCTTGCCGCTTGAGCAGCATTTGAACACGCTTTGCATTCGGCGCCCAAACCCGGAAGTCGCATTTCGCGCCTTCGACCGTCGCCCCAAGCTTCATCGTCTGTAGCGCATTTTTCACTCTGACTAAGATGCAAATTCAATCGCACCTAAACTCGAGGCACCAAAGCTGCCGCCGGTGCTTTAATCTGCTACTCATGCTTATTCTGGCCTCATCATCACCACGCCGCCGCGAACTGCTGCGCAATGCAGGAATCGAATTCGAAGTCCAGGCCGCCGATGTCCCTGAAGTCCACATCCCGGGCGAGACTCCATTGGATTTCGCCACACGCCTCGCGCACGCGAAGGCCGCAGCAGTCGCCCAGCAACGGCCTGAAGCCTACGTTCTGGGCGCGGACACCATCGTCATCGTCGCAGGCGAGATCCTGGGCAAGCCCGCCGATGCCGCCGACGCCGCGCGCATGCTGCGCCTGCTCTCCAATAAGACCCATGAGGTGACGACTGCCGTTTGCGTGATCTCTCCCCGCAGCACGAAAAAAGATCCAATCATCGCGTCCGAGACAACGCTGGTGCATATGTCCACGCTTTCGGACGAGGACATCGCCGCGTACATCGCCACCGGCGAACCCATGGACAAAGCCGGCGCGTATGCCATCCAGGGTATTGCGTCGCGATGGATCACCCGCATCGAAGGCGATTACTCCAATGTGGTTGGCCTGCCCATAGCATTGGTGTATCGAATGATGAATAGCAGTTTCTAGTTTCTGGTTTTAAGGGCGAGGAAATGCAGGGCCTCCCGCCACCATAGGAGGTATGTCGTCAGAAAGATGAGCTGCTATTCGCTGACGAAATCGTACTGATCGATCGCAGCGGCAATGCCGACTTGTGAGCCGGGGCCACCGTTCTGGTCCACCCTAACTACCTTGCCGGTGCAATGGACGCGAATGCTCTCCGTCAGCGTGATCTCCGGCGGAAGAGTGAGAGTGAACTCGATGGGAGAGCCCTCAGCGACATCGGAATTCAGGTAGAAAAACACGCCCCGCGCGCTTACATCTTTGGTCTGTGCGGAGACGCTTTGTTCCGTGCCCTCGGCAAATTTTACGGTCAATGGCAATTTAAGCGAGAAGCGCCGTGTGTTACGCAGATCCGATGTGTTGGGAGCCATTCTTATCCTCGGTTGAAAGGGCGTCCATTATGCCAGAGCCGATGAACGCCGCAAACAGAAATGTTAATAGCGTGTGAATTACAGCCCTAAGACCATGGAACTGCTTTTTACTGAACGGGTATAATCCCACGCACCCGTGAATGGACTTCATTTAGTTCGTGCTGCCTTAGCGTTGGTTTGGCTGTACCAAGGGTTTTGGTGCAAATTGTTAGGATTTGCGCCCCACCAGGAGAATGTTGTTCAAGCTGTACCGTTCTTCAGCGCGCCCACGGCACACCTGATTTTGCTCGCATTGGGCATGACTGAAACGCTATTAGCAGTGTGGTTACTCGCCGGTTGGCGGCCGCGATGGGCGGCTTTCGCGCAAATCGCGCTTCTTGTCGGCATGAATACTGCCGGCCTCATCTTTGGCCGGGCATTTATCCCTGATCCCGCCGGCATGGTGGTGCAGAACCTCGCGTTCATAATGCTCATTCTGATCGCCGCAGGAGAGGTCCGGATTGCCGCTCCAACTACCCCATCCTGAATACACGCCTTGGCAGGCAGGCTGCTTCAACGGAGACAGCGGCAGTCCGAAGCTTCTATTCGGACAAATGTTTGAGGATCCGTCGGTTGAACTTGAGGTCTTCTCTCCGAACAGCCGCATCTTCTGTATCGCTTCTGCCGGCTGCACGGCTATCGCTTTGGCGACAGCGGGACATCAGGTAACAGCCATCGACATCAATCCCGTTCAGGTAGCCTACGTGAATTATCGCCTGGCGGGAGGAAGCGTTCAGGAAGGATCAGCGGACCGGCTCCTGAAGTATGGAAGGCAACTGTTTTTTGTATTCGGTTGGAAGAGGTCGGCGCTGCAAGATTTCCTTAGTTTAGCGGACGTGGATGAACAAGCCAGTTTTTGGAAAATCCATTTTGATACGGTGACGTGGCGTTTCGCACTGGACACTATGATGCGCCCCCGAATGTTGGGCCATTTCTACGCCTCACCGTTCATACGGGCGTTGCCTGCAGATTTTGGCAAGCGAGTGCGGTCCCGAATGGAACGATGCTGGCAGAAACATCCGAATCGTTCAAACCCGTATGCATGGCGACTGTTATTGGGAACACATCCCAAGCGCGGCATTGAGTTCAAAGAGAATGTTTCACCCTCGGCCGTGAGAAATTCGATCCACGTGGAATGTGCGGATGCGGTCAGCTTTCTCGAATCGTGTGAGCCCGGCTCTTTCGATGGCTTTTCGCTGTCCAACATTCTCGACGGTGTTGCGCCGGAGTATCGGGGAAAGTTGATGGCCGCGGTAAAGCGAGCTGGGACGAAAGACTCAATTGCTATCGTCAGGAGTTTTTCGGAGCTGGATAGCCCGGAAGAATCCACTTGGGCAGGTCGTGATAAATCCATGCTGTGGGGTAGGATAGCTGTGACTGCGATCCACTCTCTATAACATGTTGCATATCTTCAAGCGACATCCGTTTCCGGTAAGGGCATTCTTCCGCCATTCACTGGTGCTGACGTATGCGTTCCCTCAAGAGTTGCTCCAGCCTCTCCTGCCTCCGGGCTTGATCTTGGATACATACAAAAACTTTGGTTTCTTGGCGATCGCGATGGTTCAGACCTCTTGTCTTCGCCCGGCGTTCATGCCTGAAATAGTCGGCCAAGATTTCTTCTTGTCTGGTTATCGCATTTTCACCCGCCTGGATAATGGGTCGAATTCGATTCGAGGGTTGCGAATACTCCGGTCGGATACAGACAATTCGTTTATGGCTCTCTCGGGCAATCTGTTAACTCACTACAAGTATCAGCACTCTGCGGTGCTATTTCGGGAAGACGGCGGCGAATTGCATGTCGAGATCACTACGCCAGACAATGCCGCCGATCTTGAGGTCACGGCCGATATTAGTCATAAGCCCGCGGCCCTGCCCACGGGGACACCGTTCGAGAACGAGAAGGATGTTCGGAAATTTGCCGGGCCGCTGCCCTATACATTCGACTACGAAAAACAGACGAATTCAATCATCATGGTCCGCGGCGTTCGTGAGGATTGGAACCCCGAGCCTGTCCGTGTAAGCGTTAAGAAGTGCAGCTTTTTCAAGCAGGCACCCTTTACGCAGGTAACTCCGATTTTGGCGAATGCCTTCCACCTGCAGAATGTACCTTACCGATGGGACCGCGGAGAACGTAGACCGCTCCAACCAAAATGACAGTTCCAAAATCGCAGACGACGCGCGGCAGGTTTCACGGCGTGCTCCAAATCCTTGACTACAACCGGGGATTTTACGCAAATACCTTCGCTGCGATCGTGGCCTTATTTTTTAGTCTGCGTTGGTTGCCGAAGACCTTGGCACTTGCGACGGCGGCTGGTTGCCTTGTCACGGCGGCATGGATAATCGCATCCTTGCTAGTCTCCCATTTTATTTACGACAGGTCCTCGCTCTACGAACTTGCTTGGATTCGCCAGCGCTTGCCGCAGGCACATATTAACTGGATCAACATCCATGCCGGCCTTGATGAGACCACCGAGTTACTACGGCCGCTTTTTTCGGATGGCACTGGGCACGTCTTCGACATTTACGACCCGAAAGAGATGACTGAACCTTCCATTGCTCGTGCGCGAAGGCCCGCCGCCGAATGCGCCGCGACCCTCGCCGATTTTCGCGCCCTGCCATTGCCTGACGAGTACGCCGATGCCGTATTCCTCATTTTTTCTGTACACGAGATACGAAATGACACTTCGCGAACAAAGCTTTTTACCGAGATTGCCAGATCGTTGAAGCCAAACGGAACGGTGATCGTCATTGAGCACCTAAGGGATATTCAGAATTTCTTGGCCTTCGGTCCCGGATTTCTACACTTCCACTCGCGTCGCAAATGGTTATATGCTTTCGGTGCCGCTGGTCTTCAGGTTAAGGAAGAATTCTCCATCACTGCCTTTGTTCATGTTTTTGTTTTGAATCTGCGATGACGCTTGAACTTCACGTAAAGATTGTTGGGGCTCTCCTGGTCATGCTAGGTTTGGCTCATGCCACATTCAACAAGAGATTTGAATGGGACCGGGAGTTGGCGCGATTGTCACTGCTGAACCGTCAGATGTTTTTGGTTCATGCGTTCTTTATTGCACTTACGCTGGTGATGATGGGGTCAGTCTCCCTTTTTTACACGGCGGCATTGCTACAGCCAACCCCGCTCAGCCGGATCGTGCTAACGGGTGTCGCTATCTTTTGGGTGTGTCGTCTATTCATACAGTTTCTGGTTTACGATTCGGCATTGTGGCGAGGCAACAGATTTCATACCTTGATGCACGTGGTGTTTTCCTGCTTTTGGATCTACGTAGTGTGTACTTACGCGCTGGCAGCGCGACACGTCTGGAATTGAAATAGCCCTTCACAGCCCTAAGAAGTTTGCTATCAGCTTCTTGCCGTCTGTCGTGAGAATGCTTTCGGGATGGAATTGCACGCCTTCTATCGGATACCGCTTGTGCCGCAGCCCCATAATGACGCTGGCACCGTTCGACTCTGATTCCTTTGTCCGGGCTGTCACTTCCAGTTCGGCAGGTAGTTCCGATTCCTCCACGATCAGCGAGTGATATCGCGTGGCTGTCATCGGCGACGCGATGCCACGGAATACGGTCTTCCCGTCATGTTCGATGCGGCTGGTTTTGCCATGCATCAGCTTGTTCGCGCGCACCACCTTGCCGCCAAACGCGGCTCCTATCGCCTGATGCCCCAAACACACGCCCAGTATCGGGACTTTCCCAGCGAACTCGCGGATCAATTCCACGCTGATCCCAGCCTCTTGCGGTGTGCATGGCCCTGGAGAGATCAATATCCGCTCCGGCCTCATCGCTGCAACGTCCTTGACCGTCACTTGATCATTGCGACGCACTTCCACTTTCGCTCCCAACTCCGCAACATACTGCACCAGGTTGTAAGTGAATGAATCGTAGTTGTCGAGGATGAAGATCATGCTTGCCGTGCCTTTTCTACGGCTCGCATCAGCGCCTGCCCTTTATTCAGGCACTCCTCGTGCTCTAATTGCGCCACCGAGTCCGCAACAATCCCCGCCCCCGATTGGACGTACGCATGTTTACCTTTCATTACCATGGTTCGGATCGCGATACAGGAATCCAGGTTCCCGGCGAAATCCGCATACAAGACCGACCCGCCATAGATGCCGCGCCGCACCGGTTCCAGTTCTTCGATGATCTGCATCGCGCGTACCTTCGGAGCTCCAGTCAAAGTGCCTGCTGGAAAGCACGAGGCAAACGCGTCGATTGCGTCCAGGCCTTTTCGCAATTTGCTCTCCAGCGAGGAGACCAGATGCATCACGTGCGAGTAGCGCTCCACTTTCATTAATTCCTTCACTTGAACGGATCCGTATTCGCTTACGCGGCCGAGGTCATTACGCCCAAGATCCACCAGCATCACATGTTCCGCCCGTTCCTTTTCATCACTTCGAAGTTCATTTTCCAGCCGCTGGTCTTCTGCTTCGTCGACGCCGCGCGGCCGTGTGCCCGCGATCGGACGATAATTCAATGTGCTCTGGCCCTTGCCGTTCTGGCTCGCGGTCACCTTCACCAGCATCTCCGGCGAGGAGCCTAGTACATGCAGGTCGTCCATTTTCAGAAAGTACATATAAGGCGAGGGGTTCACGGTTCGCAACGCGCGATAGATATCGAGTGGCGGCACTCCCGGCTCCATCTGCATTCGCTGCGAGAGCACAGTCTGGAATACGTCCCCGGCTGAAATGTATTCCTTGATGCGCTCCACGTCCTTGAGATAACGCTGATGTTCCGTCGTGCGTCGCAATTTTAGGAAATGGGATGACTCTGCCGCCGGACGCCGCAGTGCGGAGCGCGGCACTCCAGCCTTCAACAACCTCTCCATGCGCCGGATGTCCTTAAGTGCGCGTTGATACGCGCGTTTAGGTGCTTCCTTCGAAACATCCGCCGCCGCGATCAAATGGATCTCATGTCGCAAATGGTCGAACGCCAGCACGCGATTGAAAAACATCAGCACGCAATCCGGCAGATGCATGTCATCTGTGCTGATCTCCGGGATCTCTTCTAATTGCCGCACCGCGTCGTACGAAAAAAACCCCACCGCTCCGCTGGTGAACGGCGGTAAGCCCGGTACTGTGGCTGGCTGGTGTTGAGCAAGCAGTTCGCGAACGACGGCAAAAATATCCCCAGTCCTGTGCTCGACCTTCTTTCCATTTGTGATTGTGATCTGCGGTCCCCGGCTGGAAACAATCATGTACGGACGTATTCCCAGGAACGTATAACGCCCAACTTTCTCTCCGCCCACTACTGACTCCAGCAAAAATGCATGTTGTTCTTTCCGCGAGATGCTCAGGAACGCCGACACCGGAGTCAACAGGTCAGCGGAGATCGTCTTTGAAACAGGAACAAGCGTGGAATTCCCAGCGAGCTTAGTGAAGTCTTTCAGATCAGGGATAAGCAATCAGAATGTTCCTTCCGCATGAGGACTAGCCTTGAAGAATACATCAGCTTAGATTGCCAAAAAGGAAGGAAGTTTCGCTAAATCCCGAACGGATCTTCCAGTGATGGGCTTTGCGGCGTCAGAAGTAGTGCACCCTTTTCCGTGATGACCATGTCGTCTTCAAGACGAATGCCGAATTCTCCACGGATGTAAATCCCCGGTTCATCGCTGAAGACCATACCTGGCTGCATCGGCAGTGTATTGCCTTTCGCCAGGTAGGGCCACTCGTGGCCGTCCATGCCCATGCCGTGACCAACGCGATGTCCGAAGTATTTGTATCCGGGCCCGTACCCAGCGTCAGTGATGATCTTCCGCGCGGCGGCATCCACGGCTTCGCACGGCACTCCCGGTTTCGCCGCTGCCAACGCGGCACTTTGCGCCCGATGTTCGATTTCAAAAACTTTCTTCATCTTGTCGGTCGGCCTGCCGATCACAAATGTCCGGCTGATATCGGACTGATATCCTTCCACACTGCATCCGCCATCCATTAGCAGGATTGAGTTTTCATTGATCACCTGCGGCGATACCGATCCGTGCGGCAACGCCGAGTACTCGCCCACCTGCACGCCCGCGCCTCCGCTGAATCCTTGCTTCGTGTGGGCGGCGGAGACCAGCGCGGCAAAATCATTTTGCGTCATCGGATGATCACGCGGCTGTTCTTTGAGAGTTTTGTACGCCGCCTCGTATGCTTTAAGCGTCACTTGGCAGGCGAGCTTCATCAACTCGAGCTCGTGTGTGCTTTTGATCATGCGACAGCCCGCCGTCACTGGCGTTGCGCTTACAAAATGCGATGTCGGCGACACCTTCGCCAACTCATCGCAGTAAACGAAGTACGTCCTTTCCTCCACGCCGATGCGGCCACCCGCGATGCCGCGGTCTTTCAGTCCTTGCACCAGCCGATCGTAAGGGTTCTCATGCTCTTCCCAAGTGCGCACATCGGCTTTGCCGTCGGATGGGCCCTGCGATATCTGCTCCCGCGCGCGGTCTTCCTCAAATGCCGGAGAAACAAAAAACGGCTCTCCTTTCGCGGGAAGCACCATCGCGAAAAAGCGCTCGCTGAGCCACCATTGGATACCGCTGAAGTACACCAGCGACGTCCCACCAGAGATGACCACCGCCTCCAGTTTGTTCTGTGCCATCAGCTTTCGCGCCTGCTCAATCCGCCCGCGACGCTCGTCTTTAGTAATGGGGAACGCGTGGTCCTTCATGGAAGGAAGCTCGGCAATAGCCGGTGCCGATGCAGCAGCCGATTGAGCTTCTGCGCTAATCGGCAGGACGGCCGCAGCGCCAGCAACAGCGCCAAGTTGCATGAAATTGCGTCGAGAAAGCATTGAACTCCTAAGAGCTTGTTTCATAAACAAGGATTTGAAATGGCCCGGCTTCGCCCTGCCGTAGCTTGTTTCACACAAGGACTTGAAAGGGCACGGCTTCAGCCGTGCCGTAACCCGCATCAATCCCGGGCTTTAGCCCCTGAGGTAAAGGTTTCGCTAACCACTAGCCACTAACCACTAGCATTTATTGAGTCCATCCAGCGCAGCAACCTTGTACGCTTCCGCCAGCGTGGGATAGTTAAAGACAGTATCGCGGAAGTAATGGATCGGTGCGCCCAGGCTCATGGCTGCTTGCCCGATGTGGACGATCTCCGCCGCGCGGTCGCCAATGATGTGGACGCCCAGTATGTTGAACGAAGTCGGACAAAACAGGATCTTCACCATGCCTTGTTCATCGCCCAGCATTTGTCCCTTGGCCAGCTCTTCATATTTCGAGATCCCCACCTCGTAGTTAATCTTTTCCTTTGTGAGGTACTCCTCGGAATGGCCGACCATCGAAATCTCGGGGATCGTATAAATGCCGTATGGCAGCAGGCGCGGATCCAACATTCCCGGCGTTCCGAACATATGACTGCTCGCCAGCCGTCCCTGCTCCATGGAGGTACTGGCCAGCGAGGGAAATCCGATCACATCGCCCGCTGCATAGATATGCGGCACATCCGTTTGGAAGAATTGATTTACCTTCAACTGTCCGCGCGGTTCCGGCTTGATCCCGGCCGCGTCCAGATTCAGCAGGTCGGTGTTCGCCTGTCTTCCCACCGTATATAACAGAGCTTCGCCATGGATCGTTTTCCCGCTTTCCATCTTTGCGGACACCCGTCCACGCTCTTCGTCCACTGTCACCGACTCGACTTTCTCTCCCATGCGGAAGATCGTCCCGCGTCGCCGCAACTGGTACTGGAGCGATTCAATGATTTCCCGGTCGGCGAAATCGAGCAGGGTAGGACGCGCATCGATCAACGTGACTTCAACATTCAACGCCGCGAACATCGACGCAAATTCCAATCCGATGACGCCCGCGCCCACCACGATGATCTCGCGCGGCAATTTCTCAATCTCAGTGATCTGATCAGAGTCAAAGATCCGCTTGCCATCTAGCGGAATGGCCGGATTGTGCGCAGGGCGGGTGCCGCACGCGATCATCACGTACTCAGCGCGAAGCACCTGCGATGCCTCTTTTCCATTGGTGACTTCAATGGTGTGCGGATCAACAAACCTGGCAGTGCCGTCGATGATAGTGATCTGATTGCGGCGGAGCTGGTTGCTGATGACCTCAGATTCGCGCTGCACCACGGCATGCACGCGGAACATCAGATCCTGCATGGAGATGTTTGCTTTTACAAAATAGTCTTTGCCGTAGAAACTGCGCTGGCTGAACCCCGTCAGGTATAAGACCGATTCCCGAAAGGTCTTGCTCGGGATGGTGCCGGTATGCACGCAGACACCGCCGATTTGGGTCGCCGCTGCCGGACCATCTCCTGAGCCGCGCTGGATCACCGCCACTCGTTTTCGCATCTTCGCCGCAGCGATAGCCGACTTCTGCCCCGCCGGACCGCTGCCAATTACAACCAGATCGTATTCATTCCCAGCCATTGATTCCCCAATTTTCGCGAGAAAGGACAAGATACCTGAAACCCTCTGTCACTTGGCAAATTTTTTATAAACCGAGCATGAAATTTGGATTTGTTGCCTGCACCAGTTATCATCGCGGCCCCGATTCCATTTACCCACAGGAGTAACGATGCTCCAACGTTTGTGCGTGATTCTGCTTTCAGTTGCAGTTTGCTTTTCAATGCCAGCTTCTGCTCAGACGAAGAAGGCCTCACCCAAATCAGTCTCCGATTCGGTTTCTACGTCGCGCGAAAAACAAATCGCTGCCGCGGCGGACGCCATGCGTGACCGGCTCGTCGCCCAGCGACGTGACTTCCACATGCATCCGGAACTGTCGAACCGCGAACAGCGGACATCGCGCGTGGTGGCAGAGCGGTTGAAAGCGATTGGTTTCACTGACGTTCGCACCGGAGTCGGAAAATATGGAGTAGTCGCGGTGTTAAAAGGCGGAAAGCCCGGCCCGGTCGTCGCCGTCCGCGCTGACATGGACGCCTTGCCAATCACGGAAGTGAATGACGTCCCCTACAAATCGCAGAACCCCGGCGTGAAACACGCCTGCGGACACGACGTCCACACCACCGTGGAACTCGGCGTTGCCGAAGTGCTGTTCGCCATGCGCGAACATATTCCTGGCTCAGTCAAGTTCATCTTCCAACCCGCTGAAGAAGGACCGCCGGAAGGCGAAGAGGGCGGTGCCAGACTCATGGTCAAGGAAGGCGCGCTGGAGAATCCCCGGCCGCAGGCGATCTTCGGCCTCCACGTGAATCCGCTCGTCGAGGTCGGGAAGCTTACCTACACTCCCGGCCCGATGATGGCCTCGTCTGACACGTTCTCGCTCGCAATTCATGGTAAACAGGCGCATGGCGCGCATCCTGAGCTCGCTGTGGACGCAATCGTCGTCGCAGCTCAGGCCATTGAAGCATTACAGACAATTCGCAGCCGCCGGTTTGCCGGCACTGACGCCTTCGTTCTCACGGTTGGAACGATTGCAGGAGGCACGCGCAATAACATCATCACCGGCGAAGTGATGATGGAAGGAACTGTTCGCACCCTGAATGAAGACGTGCGCAAGAGAGTTCCCGGGATCATGAATGAAGTCCTGAAGGGCGTCACCGAAGCCAACGGTGCTTCGTACGATTTAAAATTCAGGAACCCTTATTCCGTCACATTCAATCAACCCAAGTTAGTGGAGGAGACGCTGCCCACGATGCGCCGGGTAGTTGGTGATGAAAACCTCTTGCCTGCACCACCCGAAATGGGGTCCGAAGACTTTTCCGAATTCGCGCAGGTCGTTCCCGGCTTTTACTATCGGCTGGGCGTAGGCAACAAAGCGAAGGGAATCACCGCCGGTGTCCACACCCCAGACTTCGACGCCGACGAAGACAGCCTCGTCATCGGCGTGAAGGCCATGTCAAACGTGCTGCTGGATTACTTGGAAAGGCACGCAACTCAGACTACTACGTCAAAATAAATACTCAGGACTCCCTGTAACACCCAGGACTCCCTGATGCCGTCATCCCGCAGCGCAGCGGAGGGATCTGCTTTTCGGTTTCCGCTCCAACCCCACATCTCTCGCCGGTCCACTAGCCACTGGCCACTAAGCACTAGCTGCTGACTACTGACTACTTGCTACTGACTACTGCTCTGCTCTTTGCGCTGCACTTACCTTCTGTTTACACTTGTGCATTCATGCGTATTCTTTTCGCTGCACTGGTCCTCGCCTTGGCTCAAAGGTCCTCGTTCGCCCAGGTTCCCATCGGACAGGTCCAATCGACCGACGCCTCGGTGCGCGGATCCGTGGTCTTGGCAAATAACGGTGCCACTATCATGAGCGGCGCGCAGATCACTGCGGGCGAAAAGAATTCCACGTTAAAGCTCACTCGGGGCGGTGAGGTGAATGTCTGTTCCGGCAGCAGTATCACCATTACCAGCGGCAACAACGGACGCGAAAACCTGATCGCCCTGAATAGCGGCGCAATCGAGACGCATTACACCCTCGCCTCGAACGCCGACACCATCTTGACTCCGGACTTCCGCCTCTTGCTCGCGGGCCCCGGCGCATTTCATTTCGGCATCACCATGACGCAGCGTGGCGACATGTGCGTGCAGTCGCTTGCCGGAAACGCTTCGTCGATTATCGTCAACGAACAGTTGGGCGAAAGCACTCATCAGGTTAGGCCGGGCGAGCAGGTCCTCTTTCACAATGGACACGTAGAAAATGCATCCACCAACCCCGGCGAGAACTGCGGATGTCCAAAACAGATTTCTCCGCCGCCGGTCGCCACCGCTCCTGCATTTAAATTTCCCGAACAACAATCTCGCGTTGCTGCTCAAGCGGTAGCCTCCGGCGGGCCCGCTGCTAGCGCCCCCGCCAGCGCTCCTCCAGTCGATGCGCCTCCGCCACAACCGGGACAGGTCCACATGCAGGTCGACGCGCCCATGGTCTTCCGGGCGGACGACGTGCCCGCTCCGGCTCCCGGAGTTCGAACTCTAGCCCGCAATCAGATGCCGCCTCTGCCGCAAACTGCATTGCAACCCGTTCCCGCCAAACCTGAGGTAAAGTCCAAAAAGAAGTGGTATCAACGCTTCGGTTCGGCGCTGGCCTCTGTCTTTGGAAATCCCAGCAAGAACCAGTAGATTGCAAGGATTAGTACCCGAGTCGTGAGCAACTTCCTGCGTATTAACGCCTTAGGTGGTTAAGACGATTTTCTGAAACTCTTTCCCGAATCCGGGGTCTATAATGCAGGAACATACCATGCAATCGTCCCCATCTCATCAGCCTGGGCCCGCGGTTCCGTTGGCGCGCATTTCCGAGCCTGTCATTCTGCCCACCTTGCAGGGTGTTGGCTACGGCTCGTATGAAGTGCGTCCTACCAATTTCTTGTATTCATTCATACTGCACTTAGTCGGCCTCGTGGCCATCTTGATAATCACGCATTTTCTGGTGGAACACAAAGAAGTCATTGCCAGAACTGTTATTCAATTGGTGGATCCTAGCGACATCGTGATGCCTCCCAGCCCCAAGACCTCCGGCGGCGGCGGTGGCGGCGGTGATGTCAGTAAGCTCGACGCCTCCAAGGGCAAGCCTCCGAAGTTCAAGATGGACGTGATCACTCCGCCCGCAGCGGTCATCAAGAATCCTGATCCAAAACTTGCTGTGGATCAGGCGATCATGGTTCCACCCATTGTGAAAATGCCGACTTCGCAGACGCAAGTCGGCGACCCGCTTTCCGCCGCGCTGATCATGTCCAACGGCACCGGTGTAGGCAGTGGAGTTGGCTCCGGTTCAGGTGGCGGCATCGGTTCCGGCGCAGGACGCGGACTCGGTCCCGGTTTTGGCGCGGGCACAGGCGGTGGCGTATTCCGGGTCGGCGGAGGAGTGAGTGCGCCGCGTCCAATCTACAATCCTGAACCCGAGTATTCGGAAGAGGCCCGCAAGGCAAAGTACCAGGGCGTGGTGGTTCTTGCGTTGATTATCGGTCCTGACGGACGCCCTCGCGATGTGAAAGTCGTGCGCCAACTCGGTTTGGGCCTTGATGAGAAGGCGATTGAGACCGTTCGCACCTGGCGATTTGAACCCGCCAAGAAAGATGGTCAGGCCGTCTCTGTTGCCATCAATGTCGAAGTGAATTTCAATCTTTACTAGTCGCACCTGGCAAAATCGGGCAAGCTTGGAGGTTGATCTTGAACACAACTTCGCCTTCGGATTCCCACGCCTCAGCGATTCACACCATTTTTGGCCAATCCACCGCATCCGAATCAACCTATCCCAGTTTCGCGCGTTCATTGCTCTTTCACGCACTGGCCATCGCATTGGTGTTTGGGGTTGTGATCGTCAAGCCTGCGTTGATTCCGCCAATCGGCCCGAGCATTGTTGTCGTTCCCACCGAAGCGATCCAATACGTAGGAAATGACCGCGGCGGCGGGAGACAAGAACAACTGCCCGCCAGCATCGGCGTTGCACCGCCCAGGGCAAAGACACAGATCACGCCGCCTCAGGTCGAACTCACAACCGCAAATCCTCTCCTGCCTGTCATGGAAACGATCACTGGCCCTCCGCACGTGCAGCTCGCCGGAGAGATCGGCAGTCCCACGGGACTCAACGGTCCCAAATCGAATGGCACAGGCGACGGCCGTTCAATCGGCGATGGCATAGGTAATAGTGTTGGCAACGGCACCAGCGACATCGGTGTTCCCGGGCACGGCGGAGTGACCATTCCTCGTCCCATTTATATGCCCGATCCGGAATTCTCAGAGGCCGCACGAAAAGCTCGTCATCAGGGCATTGTTACCTTGTGGGTGGTGCTGAATGCGCAGGGACGCGTCGAGCGCGAGCGCGTCCATAGTTCGCTGGGAATGGGACTCGACGAGCAAGCCATCGCCGCGGTCCGCAATTGGCGTTTTGAGCCAGCGACCAAAAATGGCCGCCCGATTCCCGTTCAGATGTATGTGGAAGTCAGTTTTCGATTGTATTAGG